>JANMYF010000114.1:0-26796 GCA_031381685.1 Acidimicrobiia bacterium | reverse complement strand
TCGGTCGTGGCCCGCCCGTTGGCCAGGATCACGACGTTCTCGCACGTGCGCTCGACCTCCTCCAGGAGATGCGAGGAGACCACGACGTTGAGCCCCAGCACCGTCCCGCATCGGCGGATCAGCGCGAGCATCTGCTCACGCTGCACCGGATCGAGACCGTTCGTCGGTTCGTCGAGGAGCACGAGCGACGGGTCGTGGACGATGGCCTGGGCGAGCTTGACGCGCTGCTTCTGACCCGTCGACATCGTGCCGATGGGCCGGAACCGCTCCTCTCCGAGACCAACCTCGAAGAGCGCGTCGCTCGCCCGTCCGATCGCTTCCCGGCTGGGAATCCCGTGGAGCTCGGCAACGTGTCGCACGAAGTCATGGGCACGGGAGTCGACGGGGAGAGCGTCGTGCTCGGGCGAATAGCCGATGCGGGCGCGGACCTCGGGGCCCTGGCGGATCGGGTCGAGGCCGAACACCTGCAGCTGTCCTTCGTCACCTTCGTGGAACCCGAGGACCATGCCGAAGAAGGTCGTCTTCCCCGCACCGTTGGCCCCGAGCAGACCGGTCACGCCTTTGCCGATGTGGAAGCTGGCGCGATCGAGAACGGTGTTGGCACCCCACCGTTTGACCAGCCCGGTGGCGATGATGACACCGGTGGACGCCGCAGTGATGCGGGGTATCGGCTCGCCGATAGAAGGGCTGCCCGTGCCGTCGCCACCCATGGGCGTCAGCGTAGGCCCTCACGTTGGAGGCATTCGCCGGTGAACGGGTAAGACTGCTCCGATGGTCCCGCACCCCTTCTACAGCCCCGAGCACCTCGAGTACCGCCGAGTCCTCGATCAGTTCGTCGCGAAGGAGGTCGCACCCTTTGCCTTCCAGTGGGACGAGGCCGAGGAGTTCCCTCGCGAGCTCTATCTGAAGATGGGCGAGCTCGGCATGCTCGGCGCCGGGTTTCCGGAAGAAGTCGGCGGGATCGGAACGGACGCGTTCCTCCGGGTGATCATCCAACAGGCCCTGGCAATGGGTGGTTCGGGTGGCGTCTCCGCCGGCCTTATCTCGTCGTACATTTCGATGCCCGTGGTCGCCCACTACGGGACCGACGAGCAGAAAAAGATCCTCCCCGAGGTCCTCGCCGGACGGAAGATCGCCGCGCTGGCCGTGACCGAGCCGAGCGGGGGCTCTGATGTCGCCGGGTTGCAGACCACTGCACGTAGGGACGGCGACCACTACGTGGTGAATGGCTCCAAGACGTTCATCACGAGTGGTATGCGCGCCGATTGGATCACGACTGCGGTGCGCACCGGCGGCCCCGGGCGTGGCGGCATCTCGGTGCTCCTCGTCCCGGGTGACGCACCCGGCCTCACGCGGACCCCGCTCAAGAAGATGGGCTGGTGGTCGAGCGACACAGCAACGCTCTACTTCGACGACTGCATCGTCCCCGTGGAAAACCTGATCGGTGCCGAGAACGACGGATGGGCCGCGATCATGGGCAACTTCAACTACGAGCGGCTCGACCTGATCGCGCAGTCCCTCGCGTTCGCCCAGCTCTGCATCAACGAATCGATCGCGTATGCCCGCACGCGAGAGACGTTCGGCCGGCCGCTCATCGCCAACCAGGTGATTCGCCACAAGATCGTCGACATGAGCCGGAAGGTGAACTCCTGCCAGGCCTGGATGGAGTCGCTCGCCTGGCACCTCAACAACGGCGCCAGCCCAGCCGGCGAGATCGCCCAGTGCAAGGTCGAGGCGACCACCGCGTTCGAGTACTGCGCCCGCGAGGCGGTACAGATCTTCGGCGGGGCCGGATACCTCCGGGGAGCTGTTGTGGAGCGTCTGTACCGGGAGGTCCGGGTGCAGGCCATCGGCGGTGGAAGCGAGGAGATCCTCAAGGACCTGGCCGGCAAGCAGCTGGGACTGTGACCGCCGTTTGCGAATAGGGCCGCGAACAGCGCAACAGTGGAGGAGGGGAGGGGGAACCGATGAATCACGAACACGTCCGCGACGTGCTCGACCGGACGGCCACCCGTCCGCTCGTGCACCGATTGCTATCCGAGGAGCCCGACGCCGACGAGCGCGACGAGATCGAGCGCACGCTGATCGCGCTGGACGATGTCCGGGCGGTGCTGCCTCTCCAAGCGGCGGGGGAGAACCCGTTGCTCTCGCCGATCGTGCGCATCAGTGCATTGAACGTGATCACCTCCATGCTCGGCGCCACGGTTCTTCCGATCCGGGAGTGGTGGTCCAGCTCCGATCCCGCGCTGCGCTTCGCCGCAGCAAGCGTCCTCCCGCATCGTGAGTTCGCCGATCTCGTCGGCCCGGTGCTCGCCGACCCACGGCATCCGATGCTGGCCCGGGTACTCGGGTCGATGGATATCGGGTTCGAAGAGGGGTACTGGCAGGACTTGAAGATCCGGTCGCTGTCGCATGTCGACCCCGCGGTTCGCGGTGCGGCGGCCAGCGCGTTGCTGTGGGACGAGCCTCTCGCCGCCCACGATTCGCTGCTCGAAGCCACTCGCGACATCGACATCGACGTCGCCATCGAGGCGGTGTCGACGCTGATGTACTACCCGACGTCCGACGTCGTCGGTGGACTTCGGTGCGTGGCGGAGTCCCCGAACGAGTTCCTGGCGTCTTCGGCCTCCGTTGCGCTCGAACGGGTGCTTGCCGACATTGCCGAGGCAGTGGACGCGGCGCCGGGCTCGGTGTACCTGCGACGCTGGCGCGACCTGCTCGCCGATTCAGCCGCCGGCGGACGTTTCTGCCGCACCGGCGACGCCGACGGCTCGGCCCTGCCGGAGAAGGGCGTCGTTTCTGCCATCGCCGCCCCGGATCGGCCGTTCGTCCCGTGGGATCGTGACTTCGAGTGCTCTCTCCTCGACCCGAACGGTGCTTGGGAGGGAAAGTTCGCGCGCATACGGCATCTCGATGGCGAGTCAGTGGCGCTCGCCGACCGTCCGCGGGTGATCGACGTGCTCTGCCACCATGCCGATCCGGAGGTCCGCGGAGGTGCGGCGGCCCACATCGCCCACTGGGACGGCGGAGCCGAGGCATTGCTCGGGTTGCTCGACGACCCGATGGTTACGGTTGCGAAAGCGGCCATGCACGCGCTCTACGACGTCCCGGATGGATCCCCCTGTCGGCGAACGATCCGCGATCGTGCGTGGAATGCCGTCGTCGACGGGACCCGGGTCGGCACGCGCTTGGGCGAGGCGCTGCGGACCTTCGTCCGGCACGGTGACGCGTTCGGACCGGACGAAGTCACGCGGCGACTCGTCTTGTTGCTCGACGATCCCCGCGAGAGCGCCCGAACCGCGGCCGTCGAGCATCTCGCCGGTCGGGCCGCCGTCGACGAGCTCACGGCGCAGATGCATCGGCTGTCCGAAGCACCCGAGGTCACATGGGCGGTGCATGGCACACTCCTCGACGCCGCCCACCGCCACGGAATCTCCGTCGACCGCCCGACGCTTCTTCGTCTGGTCGACGTCGACCATGCGTGGCTCAGTGGCAGTGCAGCCCGTCTGCTTCCGCTCGGTTGACCTCGATCCTGCGCAAGACTCTTCCCGTGATGTCCAGTGCCCCCGCGATGGCCCCGCTCGTACCTGCCTCGGTCGACGAGGTGATGGAGGGATTGCGCAGCCACGGCTATCTCCCCGACGAGGGTCTCGCCACCGTCATCTTCCTGGCCATGGTGCTCCGCCGCCCCCTTCTCCTCGAAGGCGAAGCCGGCGTCGGCAAGACGGAGGTTGCCAAGGTGCTTTCGCGCTGGACGGGTGGCGAACTGCTCCGTCTCCAGTGCTACGAAGGCATCGACCTCGCCCAGGCGGTCTACGAATGGGACTACTCACGCCAGCTCCTGCATCTTCGGGCGGCGGAGGTCACCGGCACCGCGGCAGACGAGGACGACCTGTACTCCGAGCGCTTTCTCGTGCGGCGTCCCCTGTTGCGGGCGATCGCCCACGGCGACGGCCCCGTGCCGGTTCTGCTCATCGACGAGGTTGACCGGGCCGACGACGAGTTCGAGGCCTTCCTCCTGGAAGTGCTCAGCGACTATTCGATCACCGTGCCGGAGCTCGGCACGTTCACGGCGACGGTGCCCCCGTTGGTGATCCTCACCTCCAACCGCACCCGCGACGTTCACGACGCGCTGAAGCGCCGATGTCTCTACCACTGGGTCGAGCATCCCGGCTTCGAGCGCGAGGTCGAGATCGTCCGCCTCCGGGCGCCTGAGGTCGAAGAGGGTCTGGCCCGCCAGGTCGCTGCGGCGGTCGAGCGAATGCGCGGCATGGAGCTCTTCAAGCCACCGGGAGTCGCGGAGACGATCGATTGGACGCAGGCGCTCTCGGCCCTCGGACGGACGGCGCTCGATGAGCGCTCGGTCGAGGCCACGTTGGGAACCGTGCTGAAGTACCGCGAGGATGCCGACAAGGTGCGCCAGCACGGAGTCGCCGATCTGGTGCGCACGGCGATCCTTCGCGGGTCGTGAGTCTCGCGCTGGTGGTTGGCGGTGAACCGGGTGTCTGACGGATCAGCTCCGCAGGGTCCCTTGGGCATGGCTGATCTGCTCGCGCTGTTGGATCAATCCGGTGAGCGACCCGGGGTGAAGCCCGACCTCGTTCGGGGCCGTGGTTCGAAGCCGGCCGATGGTGACCTCACCGGGCCCTTCCGGATGGCGGTCACGTTCGCCGTGGTGCTACGACGCGCCGGGCTTGCCGTCCCGGTCGGTTCGGTCATCACGTTCGCCGAGGCGCTCGGCGCCGTCGGGATGGAGCGGCGCAGCGCCGTGTACTGGGCGGGCCGGGGTGTTCTCGTTCGCCGCCCGGAGGACATCGGCCTGTTCGATCGTGTCTTTGCCGCCTTCTGGCTCGGTCGGGTCGGGGGAGCGACCCAGGTGCCGATCGAGCAGCAGGTGCAGATCGCATTCGATGCAGATGACGGATCGGGCGACGGCGGCGACGCACCGACCGAGGACCCGGCGGGAGAGACGATCGCCGTGCGGTTCAGCGCGGTCGAGTCGCTGCGACAGAAGGACTTCGCCGAGTACACGCCGGCCGAGTTCGACGAAGCCCGGCGACTCATGGCGGCACTCCGTTTCGCTGAGTCGACTCGACGAAGCCGGCGGCTGAAATCGGCAAAAATAGGTGTACATACGAGCTATCCGGATCTTCGACGCACCGTTCGGCAGGCGTTGAGAACCGATGGCGTGCCGATGCAGCGCCGCTATCGCGAGCAGTCGGAGCGTCCGCGTCGAATCGTGTTCCTCTGCGATGTCAGCGGTTCGATGGAGGCTTACTCCCGCGCGCTGCTGCGCTTCTGCCAGGCGGCCGTGGTCGGTCGCGGGCGGGTGGAAGCCTTTGCCATGGGGACGCGGCTCACGAGGCTGACCAAGGAACTGACCTCACGCGATCCGGACCTTGCCCTCGCGAAGGCGGCCGCACGGGTCGTCGACTGGTCGGGAGGCACGCGCCTCGGGGAGGGCCTCCGATCGTTCAATGATCAGTGGGGGGTTCGCGGGATGGCCCGCGGTTCCGTCATCGTGGTGCTCTCCGACGGCTGGGATCGCGGTGACCCGGAACTGCTGGGTGAGCAGATGGGTCGTCTCCACCGCATCGCCCATCAAATCGTGTGGGTCAACCCGTTGAAGGCGTCACCCGGCTACGCACCCCTGGCTCGTGGCATGGCCGCCGCTCTACCGCACATTGACGTGTTCCTCGAGGGCCACTCGCTCGCCTCGCTCGAGACCCTGGCCGCAGCACTGCGCGCCTGAGGCACTCGGGGGCACCCTCGACCGAGGCTCGCTACCGTTGCCTCCGTGGTGAGCATCGACAACGTCGCCGAGATTGCTATTGGTCTTCCGGGCGTCAGCGAGGGCACTCGCTACGGGAACCGGACCTGGTTCGTCGCCGGGAAGGGGTTCGTGTGGGAACGCCCGTTCAGCAAGGCCGACATCAAGCGCTTCGGTGATGCTTCTCCACCAGACGGTCCGATCATCGCCGTCGCCACCGAGGACCTCGGCGAGAAGGAGGCTCTCCTCACCGCCAGACCGGACCTGTTCTTCACGATCGCGCACTTCGACGGCTACGCCGCCCTGCTCCTGCGACTCAACGGACTCACGAAGAAGACGTTGCGTGAGGTCCTCGTCGACGCTTGGTTGGCCAGTGCGCCGCAGAAGGCCGCGGACGAGTTTCTGGCGGCGAACGCCAAGCGCAAACGCTGAACGGGACGGATCGGTCGTGTGGAGCGGGTCCCTCTCGGAGCGACCGACTCCACAACGACGGTGCGCCCTTCACCGACTTCGGCCATGTGCGCTCGCTGAAAGGTCAGTGGAGTCCGCCGTCGGAATACAGGACCTGGCCGTTGATCCAGCCCCCCTGCTCCGAGAGGAGGAATCGGATCAGGTTCGCCGCGTCCGTCGGCGTGCCGACTCGCGGTTGCAGGTTCCGTTGGAGCACCGCTGTCCGCGTGCGGTCGTCCATCCAGCCGGTCTCGGTCGCACCCGGGTTGATGACGTTGGCGGTGATCCCGACGCCGGCTAGTTCAGCTGCGGCGCCGATGATGATCCGGTCGAGTGCCCCCTTGCTCGCCCCGTACGGGAGGTTGTGCGCAACGTGATCGCTCGTAAAGGCGGCGATGCGTCCGGCCCCCGCCGGTCCGGGGAACTGCGCCGCGAACCCCTTCACCAACAGCCAGACGGCGCGTGCATTCACGGCGAAGTGCCGATCCCACGCGGCGACCGTCGTGTCGAGGATCCCCGAGTCGACTGACTCGCAGTGGCACATGACGAGCCCAGTGAGCGGCCCTTCGGCGCCGGCCGCCTCGAGGATGCGACGTGGCTCTGAGGGGTCCGCGAAGTCGCCGTCGAGGTCGGCCAAAACCTCGTCGTCGGCCCCCCACGCCATCCGGGCGTCATAGGCCCGGTGGCCGCAGGTAACGACGTCCCAGCCGTCGTCGCGCAACGCGCCGGCCACCGCGGCGCCGATGCCGATCCGGCGCCCCACTCCGGTTACCAGCACGCGCCTCGGTCCGGTCATGTTTGCGAGGTTACGGCCCCACCGACCTCGGATCGCACCCGATGTCCCGGGCGCTGACCTGGTTGAACGCGCTGATGCACCGTCGGCGCGGGGGATCCACCACATGGTGGCGTCACTGGAGTACACGGAATACTCTGAAATACATGAAACGACATGGAGTGATGTCCCGAACCGACCTTCTTGCCGCCGGCGTCAGCTCGAACGAGATCCAGCGCCTCGTCCGGGGCCGCCGCTGGACGAGGCTGAGGACGGGCATCTACGCCACGACACCGAAGACCATTCGCGAACCCTGGTTGCTCACGTTCGCCGGCGAACTCTGCTGGGGTGGTGAACATGCAGCGATGTCGCACCGGGCGGCGGCGTTTCTCTACGGACTCGACGGCTTTCTCTCGCCGACAGTGCCGGACATCGTCGTACCGGCGTCCTCGGCGTGCCGTGGCAGCCACGTGCACCGGACCCAGTTCGACCTGCCGACGGTCACGCTCTTCGACCTCCCTGTGGTGACTCCTGAGGTGTGCATCACCCAACTGGGTCACGTCGTGAGCGAGAACGCCGTCGAGGCCGCGCTCGAGTCGGCGTTGCGCCATGGCCTCACCACCGTCGAACGAATGCGGGCCGTCGCGCACGGCCCGCTCGGCCGCATCGACGGCGGCAAGGTGCTGCGCTCGATCGTGCGCCGCAGGCCTCCCGATCTGGCGCCCACGGCAACGCACCTGGAGACGGCGGTGGTCCAGATCCTGCGTTCGTTCGGCTGCCGATCGGTGGAGCGTCACGCGCGGGTCGACGGCATAACGCTCTCGCTCGTGGCCCGGAAGCGACACGTTGCGGTGTCATGCTGCCCGGGATCGCGACCGGTGCTGCGCGACCGCGACCGGGCCCTTCTCCTCGATGCCGGATGGACCATTGTCGAGGTGACCCAGGCGGAGTTCGCCGCCGATGAGCACGCTGTCACCGAAGCGGTGCGCACCGCCATCGTGACCGCCGCCCGCCAGTCGGCCCGTGAGCGCCGGGTCAGTCGGCGCGCCGAGCTGCCTCCCCGCGGCCGCTCTTCTCGTCCCGAGGTTCACGCGCTGAAGAGTTCGACGGCCGCGTAGGGGGCATTCGGGAGCGGCGGTTAGTCTCGTCGCATGCGTGAAGTGCTCTCCGACATCGAGCGATGGAGGCGACAGGGCAAACGGGTCGCAATCGCTCGCGTTGTCGGGATCGAGGGCTCCGGCCCGCGCGATCCCGGCGCCACCATGGCGGTCAGTAGCGATGGAGAGGTCGCCGGATCGGTTTCGGGAGGGTGTGTGGAGGGGGCCGTGCTCCATGAAGCGCTCAGCGTGCTCAACGGAGAACGCGGCCCCGGTGTCGTCACGTTCGGCTACTCCGACGACGAGGCCTTTGCCGTGGGTCTCACCTGCGGCGGCACCCTGCATCTGTTCGTGGAAGAGCTCACGTGGTGAGTCCCGCCGCCGGGACGCCTCTCTACGACGCTCTCCGCGACGCCATCCGGGCCGAGCAGCCCGTCGCTCTCGCGACGGTCGTGGAGCGCACCGACGGGGTTCCGGTCTTCGGCCATCTCGTGATCCGCCCGGGTGAAGCGGCTCTCGGCACCCTGGGAAATGACGAGCTCGACCGGGTCGTTGCCCGAGATGCCGAAGGCGAGCTCGCTGCCGGTCTCACGTCGACGAGGCGCTATGGACCTCACGGCGAAGCGCGCCAGGACGATGTGAGCGTCTTCATCGAGAGCTTCGCCCCGCCGCCCCGCATGGTCATCTTCGGCGCGGTCGACTTCACCGCCGCACTCGTGCGGGCGTCGAAGCTTCTGGGCTACCGGGTCACGGTCTGCGACGCGCGTCCGGTGTTTGCGACGACGCAGCGTTTCCCGCTCGCCGATGAAGTCGTGAACGACTGGCCCGATCGCTACCTCGATGCGCAGGGACCCCGCCTCGGACCCGCCGACGTCGTATGCGTACTTACTCACGACCCGAAGTTCGATGTTCCCGCCATCACGTCCGCGGTGAAGACCAATGTGGGATACATCGGCGCGATGGGCTCCCGCAAGACGCATGCAACCCGGACCGACCGTTTGCGAGAGGCCGGCCTTTCCGACTCCGAGCTCGCCCGGGTCATGGCGCCGATCGGCATCGACATCGGCGCACGCACGCCCGAGGAGACCGCGATCTCCATCGTCGCAGAGATCATCGCGTTGCGTACCGGACGCGCGGTCGCCTCGCTGCGTGACGGCGACGGCCCGATCCACCGGCGCTGATCGATGCCCGAGACGTCGCCGCGGATCGCCGCGGTCGTACTGTGTGCCGGCGGCGCCAGTCGCTGGCACGAGTCCGCCTCGCGAGCTGGGCTCTCGGTCTCGCACAAGCTCCTCGCCCCGTTGCGGGGACGGACCGTCGTCGAGTGGTCCATCGAGCACGCCAAAGCGGCCGGGTTTGACGCCACGATCGTCGTGGCCGGAGTGATCGCGCTTCCGCTTGCCATCGTCCATGACCCGGCGCTGACGATCGTGGCGAACCCGCGTTGGGCCGACGGACAGGCCGGGTCACTCGCTCTGGCCCTCGATCGATGTCGTGAGCTCGATATCGACATCGCGGTGTGTGGGCTCGGCGATCAGCCGTTCATCGAAGCGGAGGCGTGGTCGATCATGGGCCGGACGCCCGTTGCCACGCCGATCGCGGTGGCGACGTACGGTGGCGCGCGTCGCAATCCCGTACGTCTGGCGGCCGAGACATGGCCGCTGATCCCGCGGACGGGAGACGAGGGGGCCCGGCCTCTTCTGCGCAAACGGCCGGAGTGGGTAACGGAACTAGCGTGTCCCGGCAACCCGATCGACATCGACACAGTGGAGGATCTCCTGTCATGGAGCTGACCAACGAATTCCAGGTTCACGTACCGATCGCCCGGGCGTGGGCGGTGCTCACCGATGTCGAGAAGATCGCGCCGTGCCTTCCGGGTGCCCAGCTCGAGGAGGTTGAGGGCGACGAGTACCGCGGCGGGGTGAAGATCAAGGTCGGACCGATCACGGCGTCGTACAAGGGGAAGGCCACGTTCCTGGAGAAGGACGACGTGAACCACGTGGCCAAGCTGCGGGGTGAGGGGCGCGACTCGAAGGGTCAGGGCAATGCGTCGGTCACAGTCACGATGCGCCTCACCGATGTCGGCGGTGAATCGACCAAGGTGAACATCCACAACGATCTGTCGATCTCGGGCAAGGTTGCGCAGTTCGCCCGCGCCAGCGTGCTGTCAGAGATCACCGAGAAGCTGCTGGTGCAATTCGTCGAGTGTCTCCACCACGACGTCCTTCGCGAACCGGATGAGACGCTCGCCGACGTTGCCACCGCTTCGGCCGAGGCCGCCGCTGGCGCCGGTGCGACAAGTGCGGCTGCTGCGGGCGCCGGTGCGTCGGCCACAACGTCGGGCACCGGAACCTCCTCCTCGGAGCCGACCGAGCCGGTGAAGCCAACTGTCCGCAAGATCGAATACAAGGCGGCCGAACCGGTCGATCTGTTGGAGACCGCTGGCACGCCCATTCTCAAGCGGGTCGCGCCGGTTGCTCTCGTGCTGCTGGTGCTCTTCCTGCTGTTCCGCCGTCGAAAGTAAGCAAACGTACTTCCGCGCATCGTGACTGCATCGGCGGAAGCGCCAACTTCGATCCGTCGGCCCTTCACCTGGCTGCTGGCCGCCAAGTTCTGCGTGAACATGGCGCTTCGCCTCGCCTATCCGTTCAACACCGACATCGCCCGGGGTCTGGGTGTGTCCCTCGATTCCGTGGGGCGCGTCCAGGGACTCGGCGAGTTGACCGGGTTGGTCAACATCGGCATCGGTCATCAACTCGACCGAGGACACACTCGACGCTGGATCGTGGTCGGCGTGGCCATGGCCGGTGTCGGGGCGTTGCTCATCGGTGCCGGATCGACGCTCTGGGTGTTCGGCATCTGTTCGGCGCTCATCGCCTGCGGTACCGCGATCATGACGATTTCGGCGCAGACCTGGATCGGTGTCCGTGTTCCCTACGCGCAGCGCGGACGCGTCATCGGCGTCTACGAAGCGTCGTGGGCTCTCGCCCTCCTCATTGGTGCTCCGGTCGCCGGGTACCTCATCGATCGGGGTTCGTGGTGGTGGCCGTTCCTCGGCATCGGCGCGCTGACGATTGCGGTGATTCCGATGCTCGCCCGCTCCCTTGTCGACCACGAGACCGTCCCGGTGGAGAAGGCTTCACAGACGGGGATTGCCCCACCACGCATCGATTGGAACCGCCGGGTGCTCGCGGCCATCGCCACGTCGACGCTGCTCACCCTCGGGGCGGTGGTCGTGTTCGCGTCGTACGGAGCGTGGCTGAAGGACCGCCATGGTTTCTCAACGGCGTCCGTCAGCACACTTACGATCGGCTTGGGGGTCGTCGAACTGCTGGGCAGCGGTTCGACGGCAGCCTTCTCGGACCGCCTCGGCAAGCGGCGATCCGTGGCGTTGGGGGCCGTGCTGATGGCGCTGGCATCGCTCGTCGTCGTGTTCTCCCGCACTTCCGCGCTGCTCGCCTCGACCGGCGTGGTGCTGCTGTTCGGGTCCTTCGAGTTCGCCTTCGTCTCGCAGCTGTCGATCAACTCTGAAGTCGGCGGCGCAGCGCGCGGGCGGGTCATGGCCATCAACGGGGCGATCGTGACCGGCGCCCGAGCAGTCGGAGCCGCACTCGGCACGTGGCTCTACGTGCACTCGGGCATGGCGACCGTTGCCGTGCTCTCGTTCGTCTGCGCAGTCGGCGCAGCCGCAGCGATCACGTCGACCTTCGAGTGATCGGCGAAACTGGGAACATGACGACGGGACCTGACGACCCCACGCTCGGCACCCTGAGCGAACACGATCTCCTGGTCGTCGCCCAACTCCTCGGCCGGGTCCCCAAGGCCGCGTTCGATGTCGTCGTCCGCCGCCGTGACGGGTTGCCCGTGGTGACCCGCAACGCGCCGTTCGAGCGCGATGGCACGCCGATGCCGACCAGGTACTGGCTCCTCCCTTCCGCCCGGGCGAGCGACGCCATCGGCAGGCTCGAGGCCAGCGGCGGGGTTCGCGCCGTCGAGGCCGACATCTCCGCCGAGGACATCGCGGCGGTCCACGCGGCCTATGCCTGCGATCGTGACGCCGCCATCCCCCCGGATTGGACGGGGCCGCGTCCGAGCGGTGGTGTCGGGGGCACGCGTCAGGGCACGAAGTGCCTGCACGCCCATTACGCGTATTTCCTTGCCGGAGGCCGCGACCCGGTCGGCCGATGGGTGTGGGAACGGCTTGCGACGAAGGATCGCGACGAACCGATTCGCCGGACCGGGGAAGAATCGGTGTCGCCATGAACGTTGCCGCCATCGACATCGGATCGAACTCGACCCGTCTGCTCATCCTCGGACCGTCGGGCGACGAGCTCGCCCGTGAGGTCACCGTCACCAAGCTCGGGGCCGGCGTCGACGCCACCGGCATCCTCGCCCCCGATGCCATCGAGCGGACCGTCTCCAGCCTTCGCTCCTATGCCGCGACGCTCGAGCGTCATGAGGTCAGCGCCGACCGTCTACGGGTCACCACCACATCGGCGTCACGGGACGCATCGAACCGCGACGAGTTCTTCGGACTGGTCGGTGCCGCCGTCGGGAAGAGCCCCGAACTCCTGAGCGGCGCCGAGGAAGCCGAGTTGTCTTTCCGGGGCGCCACCTCGTGGTTGTCGCCGCGGGCCGACGAGTGGGGAGAGCCGCGGTATGACGTGGTGGTCGACATCGGCGGCGGTTCGACCGAGCTCGCGGTGGGACGTCCCGGTGAGCGCCCGGTCGGCGTCTGGTCGATCGACGCCGGGTGTGTTCGATTCACCGAGCAGTGGCTGCTCGGGAATCCCCCCACGGCAGAGGAGCTGTCAAACGCGGTGATGGTGATGCACTCGCACCTCGACGACGCCGAGCGGGAGATTCCCGAGCTGAAGTCGGCGGACCGTCTGATCGGCGTTGCCGGATCCATCGTCACGGTGGCCTCGGTCGAGATCGGTCTGCCTACCTACGATCGCGACCGACTCCACCGGTTCGAGCTCACCCGCGCCGCGGCCGAAGATGTCTTCCGCACGCTGGCCACCGAGAATCGCCGTGATCGAGTCCACAATCCCGGTCTGGCCGCCGATCGCGTCGATACCATCGTCGCCGGTGCGCTGATCCTGGTGACCGTGATGCGCCACTGGAAGCACGACTTGTGCCTGGTCTCGGAGGCGGACAGCCTCGATGCCTCGGCCCGGTCCTTGCTGCGCTGAGGGTTTGGGAGAATGGACGCCGTGAACGCGTCGACACCTCTGCAGATCGGCGCGCTGTCGCTGTCCCATCCGGTCGTTCTCGCGCCGATGGCCGGCGTGACGAACGCCCCGTTCCGCGAGCTCTGCCGACGCTACGGCGGTGCACTGTACGTGTCGGAGATGGTCATGGCCCGGGCGGTGCTCGAACAGACGCCGCGCACGATGCGGATGGTCCACTTCGGTGCGGAGGAGACCCCACGTTCGCTGCAGCTCTACGGCACTGAACCGTACTCACTCGGTGAGGCGGTCCGACGGCTGGTGTCCGCCGGTGATGTCGACCACATCGACATGAACTTCGGCTGCCCGGCGCCGAAGGTGACCCGCAACGGTGGTGGCTCGGCGGTGCCGGTGAAGCGGGCGCTCTTCCGTTCGATCGTGCGTGCCGCGGTGCATGCCGCACAGGCGGAGTCCGGCGGGCGGGTGCCCGTCACCATCAAGTTCCGCAAGGGCATTCGTGACGACCTTCTCACGTTCCTCGATGCGGGTCGGATCGGTGAGGAGGAAGGGGTGGCCGCCGTTTCGCTCCACGCCCGAACCGCCGAACAGCTCTACTCCGGCGATGCCGACTGGTCGGCGATCGCCGAGCTGAAGCAGACGGTGACCAGCATTCCGGTGCTGGGCAACGGCGACATCTGGGAAGCCGAGGATGCGCTGCGCATGATGGCCGAGACCGGGTGCGATGGCGTGGTCGTCGGCCGAGGGTGCCTCGGGCGCCCGTGGCTCTTCGGTGACCTGGCGGCGGCGTTCGACGGCAAGGACATCCCTCCGCCGCCACGACTCGGCGAGGTCCTTCTCACGATGCGGGAACATGCCGCCCTGCTCGTCGAGCACTTCGACGGACTTCCGCTGTCGCGGCGCCGGGCACAGAACCTCAGTCCGGTAGAGGCCGCGGCTGCCCGTGCGAGCGGCAACGGCAAGGGCATTCGTGACTTCCGCAAGCACGCCGGCTGGTACATGACGGGCTACGCCGTCGGCCCCGATGTCCGACGGCGCCTCGGCATGGTCTCCTCGCTGCCCGAGCTCGACGATGTGCTCGCCGAGCTCGACCCGACGCTCGAGCTCGTCGAGGGCGGGCGTCGGTTCAAACGTGGACATACGAATGGTCCGAAGCAGGTGCATCTCCCGTACGGCTACCTCGACGACCGCGACGATCCGACGCCGCCGTCGGTCGATGCCGAGATCGCTGGCGGCTCCGGTGGTTGAGGCGTGCCGGTTGGTTTTGGCGTCGGGCTCACCGCGGCGCCGTGAGCTGCTCTCCACCCTCGGTCTCACCTTCGTCGTCGACGCTGCCGACATCGACGAGACCGAGTTTGCCGGCGAGCATCCCCCGTCGTATGTGGTCCGACTGGCCCGCACGAAGGCCGAACACGTGGCTGCCCGTCACCGGCCCGGCACGATCGTGATCGGCGCCGACACCACAGTCGAGCTCGACGGGTTCATTCTTGGCAAGCCCACCGATTCGGCCCATGCCGGCAGCATGCTGGCCGCGCTCAGCGGACGCACCCACCGGGTGCATACCGGAATGGCAGTCGCGGTGACGGGCGCCGCCGGGGACACCTGGGTCAACCTGTCCACCACGGAGGTCACGTTCCGGGCGCTCGACGAGGTGGCGATCGCACGATACGTCGCGACAGGTGAGCCCATGGACAAGGCCGGGGCCTACGCGATCCAGGGCCTCGGCGGATCGCTGGTTGCCCGGGTCAGCGGAAACGTGCAGAACGTCGTCGGTCTGCCCCTCGCCGACCTCCTCGAACACCCGCAGCTGGAGGCGCTCGCCCGGAGCGTTGGTGTGACACCGGTCATCTGAGCTGGGTCCGCGCACTCGGTCGGCGCGAGAATTGCTGTTCTTGAATGCCGCTGACGCCGAGATGACGACCACCGGTACGAGACCCGAACACCCGGTGAAGCCAGTGGTCGACGGATCCATCGGGGCCGCTTGGGCATCACCGGCGTTCCGGCGGCTCTACGTCGGATCGACGTTTTCGCTCGTTGGCACGTGGCTGCAGAACGTCACCGTGGCACCGTTCGCGCTGGACCTGACCCGGAGCGCGTCGAACCCGAAGGGCTCGGCGTCGTTCGTCGGACTGCTCACGGTCGCCCAGCTCGGCCCCCTGTTGCTGCTCTCGATTCCCGGCGGCGTGCTCGCCCCCCGGGTCGACCGCAAGAAGCTGATGATCGGCGCGCAGAGTGTGCAATCCCTCGCCGCGTTCGGTCTGGCGTTCGTGGCGTGGAAGGCGAAGTCGCCGCTCGCGTTGTTCCTGGCGATCCTGGTGATCGGCACAGCGAACGCGATCTCCCAGCCGACGTCGTCGTCGGTCCTCCCCGAACTCGTGGAGCCGAAGAACATCGGTGGTGCGATCTCTCTCAACTCGGCGACCATGAACGGGTCGCGGTCGGTCGCGCCGATCATCGTGCTCGCTCTCACTGCCGTGGGTTTCGCGGCGCCGGGCTTCTTCTTCCTGAACGCCCTGTCCTACTTCGCCATGATCGTGGCGTTGTGGAAGCTGCCGATGCGCCGCCGACTCGAGCATCGTGGTTCATCGGGCAAGGCGGCGTTCCTCGATGGGATCCGCGAGGCGCGAGCCAATCCGGTGGTCGGGAGACTGCTCATGTTCCTCTGCTCGCTGTCGCTCATCTCCCTGCCGTTCATCGGACAGTTCGCGACGGTGGTCGAGCGATCCTTCGGCACGACCAGTAAGCGCACGTATCTGGTTCTGTTCGCCACCTGGGGGTTCGGCGCTGCGCTCGGAGCTCTCAGCATCGGCACGGTGCTCGTTCGCCGCGATCAACGCCGGCTCGTGTCTGAGTTCCTCGTCGGATTCGCTGTGGCGCTTACTGCCTGGTCGTTCGCCAGTTCACCGGTGGTCGCCTTGCCGATTGCGTTCGCGCTGGGCTTCGCGTACTTCGGATCCACGACGGCGATGTCCTCTGTGCTGCAGGCCCACCTCGACGTCCGCCGTCGCGCACCGGTGATGGCGCTGTGGTTCATGGCGTTCGGTGGCACCATCCCATTCGGCGCGATGTGGAGTGGCTGGGCCATGGACCACTGGTCGGTCCGTGGCACTCTCCTGATCGGAGCGGCATGGCTCAGCGTTCTCGCGGTGGCGGCGCGCGATCTTCCCGGACGCAGCGACGCCTGGCGCGCTCTCAGGGCCGACGTAGCTTTGGATGCCACTGGGCCCGTCGAAGCGATGAGCACGCCTTCCGCAAACGACTCGGTCTAGTTTGGCGGAGGTCGGTTCCGTCTGTTGGTCGAGAGGCCGGCGATCGCGGATTGGCCGGTGATGTTTGCGGTGCCCGTCCTGCGCTCGCAGTGGGTTGATCGGTCGGTGATCCCACCCGGTCGCAAGCTTCGACTCTGGTTGCGGCGAACGACCGGTTGTGCCGGCTGATCTGCCCGTCCGCGATTTCGACATGGTTGCCGGTGTTCGCACCGAACGGTCAGTGGTGTGGGCTGCCGATGCAGAACTCATTGCCTTCGGGGTCGGCCAGGGTCGTCCAATGCATGCCGTACTCGTCCTTGTCGTGAATGTGTGTTGCGCCGAGTGCGATCACCCGAGCAACTTCAGCGGAGACGTCGTCGGCATCGAGGTCCAGGTGCACCCGGTTCTTCACCGTCTTGGCCTCGGGCACCTGGATGAACATGTACCCGATACGCGACGGATCGGCGAGGCCGATCGAAGCGAAGAACGGCGACGGTGGCATCGGCTCGGTGTCGATCGGCCGGCCGAGGACGTCTGACCAGAACCGGCTGACGACGGTGGCATCCGTGCAATCGAACGTGACGGCTTTGTGGTTGAGGGCCATGGGTGCTCCGGGGGTGGTGGTGGGTGGGACGGTCAAGACGCCGCGAGTGGAGCGTCCGGTCGGTCACCGGTAGTCGGAGAGCGGCGGACACGAGCAGACCACGTTGCGGTCGCCGAAGGCACCGTCGATTCGTGAGACGGGCGGCCAGTACTTGTCCTTGCGCAACGAAGGAAGCGGATAGGCAGCAACCTCGCGGGCGTAGGCGCGATTCCAGGAATCGCTGAGCACGTCCTCGGCCGGGTGCGGAGCGTGGACCAGCGGGTTGTCGTCCGCCGGCCATTCACCCGAGACGACCCGGTCGACCTCGCCTCGGATGGCGATCATCGCATCGCAGAACCGGTCGAGCTCGGCGAGCGACTCGCTCTCTGTGGGCTCGACCATGAGCGTGCCGGCGACCGGGAACGACATGGTCGGTGCGTGGAACCCGTAGTCCATGAGTCGCTTGGCGATGTCGTCGACGGTGATCCCGGTCGACTGGGTGAGAGGACGCAGGTCGAGGATGCATTCGTGCGCCACCCGTCCGTTCCGGCCGGTGTACAGGACCGGGTAGAAGCCTTGGAGCCGATGGGCGATGTAGTTGGCGGACAGAATCGCCATCGCGGTGGCCATCCGGAGCCCCTCGGGTCCCATCATGGTGACGTACGCCCACGGGATCGGAAGGATGCCGGCGGAGCCGTAGGGGGCTGAAGTAAGCGCACCTACGGATACGTCGGAAACGTGGCCGGCGATCGACGAGGTGCCCTCGATCGCGCGGTGTCCGGGAAGGAACGGCGCAAGGTGCGACTTGACACACACCGGTCCGACGCCGGGTCCTCCCCCTCCGTGGGGGATGCAGAACGTCTTGTGGAGGTTCAGGTGGCTCACATCGGCGCCGAACTTCCCCGGTTTGGCCAGACCGACCAGCGCGTTGAGGTTCGCTCCGTCGAGATACACCTGGCCGCCGGCGTCGTGGACGAGCGCACAGATATCGACGATTGCGGTTTCGAACACGCCGTGGGTGCTCGGGTACGTGATCATCAGCGCGCTGAGTCGCGGCCCGTGCTCGGCGATCTTGGACCGGAGATCATCCAGATCCACGTTGCCGTAGTCGTCGCAGGCGACCACGATGACGGTCATGCCGCACATCGCTGCGCTTGCGGCGTTCGTGCCATGAGCTGACGACGGGATCAGGCACACCGTCCGAGAACCCTCACCGCGGGAACGGTGGTACGCCCTGATGGCGAGAAGACCGGCGTATTCCCCCTGCGACCCGGCGTTCGGCTGAAGCGAGACGGCGTCATAGCCGGTGATCTCCACGAGCATTCGCTCGAGCTCCTCGACCAGCCGCTGATACCCGGCAGATTGGGTGGCGGGCGCGAACGGATGCACGTCGGCGAACTCGGGCCACGTGATGGGAATCATCTCCGTCGTGGCGTTGAGCTTCATGGTGCACGAGCCGAGCGGGATCATCGTACGGTCGAGAGCGAGGTCCCGGTCGGCGAGGCGGCGTAGGTAGCGAAGCATCTCCGTCTCGGTGCGGTAGCGGCGGAACACCGGGTGGGTGAGGATTTCGTTGGTCCGACGGTCTTCTTCGGGCATGCCTCCGGCGGCTCGATCGTGTCGCAGTTCATCCGGTGATACAGGGCAGCCGACTGACGAAAGCACCGCGGAAAGGTGCTCGTCGGTGGTCGTTTCGTCGCAGGTGACGGCGACATGGTCGGCGTCGACCAACCGGATGTTCACGCCTCTCGCCAAGGCGTCGGCCACGACGGTTCGGGCACGGGACGGCACGGTGATGGTGACGGTATCGAACCACGTCGCGTTCGCGGTATCCAGTCCGACGCGTCGGGCTCCGGCGGCAACGATCGACGCGGCATCGTAGGTGTGCAGAGCAACGCGGCGAAGGCCCTCCGGCCCGTGCCAGCACGCGTACATGCCGGACATCACCGCAAGGAGTACCTGCGCCGTGCAGATGTTGCTCGTGGCCCTGTCCCGTCGGATGTGCTGCTCGCGCGTTTGGAGGGCGAGGCGCATCGCAGTACGTCCTGCGGCGTCGACGGACACCCCCACGAGACGGCCGGGCAACCCCCGCTTGTCGGCGTCGCGTATGGCCATGAACCCGGCGTGAGGCCCGCCAAAGCCGAGCGGCACACCGAATCGCTGCGCCGACCCGATCACGACATCGGCCCCCCAGTCCCCCGGCGGCGTCAGGACCGTGCACGCGAGGAGGTCCGTGGCAACGCACACGAGCCCCTTGCCGGCGTGGACGGCGTCGATCAGCAAGCCTCGGGCGGCGCGGTCGCCGAGCGAGCCGGTCGTGTCGGGCCACGCGAGAAGGCAGCCGAAGGCGCCGGCGGCGACATGCGCAGTCAGCGAGTCGGCGGGCGCGACGACGAGCTCGACGCCGAGCGGTTCAGCACGCGTCCGGACCACATCGATGACCTGCGGATGGCAGCCGGAATCGACGAGGAACCGGTCCGATACCGACTTCGACTGGCGGTGGGCCAGTGCCATCGCCTCTGCGGCCGCGGTTGCCTCGTCCAGGAGTGAGGCGTTCGCCAAATCCATACCGGTGAGGTCGGCGACCATCGTCTGGAAGTTCAGGATCGCCTCGAGACGTCCCTGGCTGATCTCGGGCTGGTAGGGGGTATAGGAGGTGTACCACGCCGGGTTCTCCAGCACGTTGCGCAAGACGACGGGCGGGACCACGCAGTTCGCGTATCCCTGGCCGAGCATCGACGTGATCACGCTGTTGCCCGAGGCGATCTTCCGAAGCCGGTCGAGCGCGTCCGCCTCCGAGAGCGGCGCAGCCAAGCTCAGTGGTTCGCGGATGCGGATCGAGTCGGGGACGATCTCGTCGAGCAGCGCCTCGATCGTCGGGACTCCAAGCGCCGCGAGCATCTTGTCCGCCTCGCTCGACGTCGGCCCGAGGTGGCGGTCGGCGAAGGCCGACAGGTCCTGGGACGGAACGGACGCTGTTCGATGCGCGACAGGCATGGGACTCCTCGTGGGCACAGGTGTGCGCGGATGGATGCCCCCGCTGTCCGTTGACCTGAGAGATTCGTCCGCCCGAAACCGCAGCGGAGTTTTCACCTTCGGTGCGTCCGCCCTGGCGGGACGGTCGGCTCTCCAGCGTTGCCGGTTCGAAGGTGACCCTTCTTGCTGACGATGACGGTGCGGGTGCCTGAGAGGTTCCGGGGTGGTTGCTCCTACGGCGCCGGACTCGGTGGTCGCTCAGAGCGGCTAGCTCGACCTCGTCCGGACTCTCCCGCCATCGACGTGGACGGCGTGGTCAGACTACCCGTTCCGGCGGTGAGCTCCGGGGAGAGCGAGTGCGAACACGATCGGTCCAGGCGTCGGACCGAAGAGGCGCGGCGTGGTGACGCGCAGGACGCATCGCTACGATGCTGGCGTGAGTTCGGGGAGATGGCGTCAATCGCTCAACGAGCGGCTCACCCAAATGGCGATGGGACCCGAGGTGCTCACTCGCAGGATGCTGCTGCGTTCGCTCCGTCCGAGCGACGCGCCGGCGTGGCAGGAGGTCCGCCGACGATGTGAGGGGTGGCTCACCAAGTGGGAGCCCGCCCGTCCGGTCGGTAGCGCCGACGCGGTCAGCAGCCGGCGGATCTTCGAGAACCGTTGTGAAGCGCGTGACCGGGAACGTGCAGCAGGAACGGCGGTCGGGTTCGCCATGTTCTACGAAGGCCGTTTCGTCGGCGAGTGCAACCTCAACAACATCGCTCGCGGGGCGATGCAGACCGCATCGATCGGGTACTGGATCGACGAGACGGTCGCGGGCCTCGGTCTCACCGGCGAGGCCGTCGTGGGCGTCATGAGCTACGCCTTCGAGTCGATGGGCCTTCACCGGGTGGAGATCGCCATCGTTCCCCGCAACACGGCGTCGATCCGCGTCGTGGAGAAGCTGGGCCTTCGCCAAGAAGGCATCGCCGAGCGGCTGATCGAGATCAACGGACTGTGGGAAGACCATCTCCGGTTCGCGATGACCGTTGAGGAGTGGCACCGACGCGCGCCGGAACTCCGGTCGGTGTACCTCGACGAGGGCGTCTGAGACGGCAGCGAAAAACGTCGTCAGCGACGGTGCGAACGGATGGCCAGCCCGACGGCCACCAGCGTCAGTAGGCCGAACCCAACAGGCCCGACGACGATGTCGCTCACCAGTTTGATCGTTGAGGCGGAGTCAAGACGCTGGCCGGCGACGAACCGCAGCACTCCGAGTGCGACCGCGACCACGCCGGTCACCGCAGCAAGTCCGACGATCGGTGCCCAGCGGCGAAGATGCGACCGGACGGCGAGGAAGCTGGGCACCGTCAGAAGGACCGTTCCGACGACGAGCGCGATCGGCCAGGCCGATCCGGAGGACCCGAACGACTCACCGATGCGGAGCAGGCTCGCCTCCCGGCCCGTGTAGCGCGCGGGGATCGCCGGCTGATCGCCGAGCAGGGTGAGGACGACCCGCACGATCGCGAAACCGATCAACGCGGTGCCGACGAATCCGGCGAACGCGGAGATGTCCGGGGACACGGAGCCGCCACCGACATCGTCTTGGGACTCGGCCGGCGCGGTCGGACGCGGCCGGTCGGTCGATGGTCTCGCGGCTTTGGCCGGCGGCTGGGGCCGGCTCTCGTCCGGGGAATCGGTGAGGACGCCGCTCGATGCTGCCGCCGGTCGTTCGCTTCGATCAGGAGCGGCCGGACGTTCGGTGCGTCGAGGGGGACGGGTCCACGGGTCATCGTCGGTCGAGCTCTGCTCGTCGGCGCGGACACGGGTCGACGCACGGCCGGCCGGCGATCTGTCGGGGCGCGCGCCCTGGAGCGGGGGTTGCGTCCACGGGTCGACCGGGGGAGCGTCACCAACCACCGGGGGAGCGTCACCAACCACAGGTCCGGGTTCGAGGACCGATTCGAGGTGAGCCGGGTTCGGGCTCTCACCTTCGAGAGGAGCGGCGTCCGCGGCGGGTGCGACGTGCTCGACGGCAGGGCTCTCGGTGGGTCCGCCGACGACGGTCGGGCTCGGTCGAGCGGTGGTCGGTGCTGCTTCGGCGGCGCGGGCGCGACTCGGGAACGACTCGTCGAGGTCACCATCGGAACCGAACTCGGCCGCCAGTGCCGCCCATCGTCGGCTGGTGATCTTCGGTGTCGTAGCAACGGGCGAGCTGGAGACGTCGATCGCTGGCTGTCCCGCCGAGGCGGTCGCATCGGCCGGGGCCGACGTCGCAGGCGGCGGCGTCGACGGAACTTCTGCGGTCACCGAGGGCAGGGGTGCCGCACGTCGATCGGCCGAAGTGGTGTCGGCCTGGCCGACAGAGTCCACCGCCAGCGGCTGGTGGAGTGTTGGCTCGGCCTCGGCCTGATCGTCGTCGGAAACGACCGACACCGTGACGAATCGCGACGGTGGCTCCGGCGTCGGCATCGGATCGGTGATACCCGGCAGCCGGACGCGGATCTCCTCGGCCGCGATGAACGGTTCCTCGCCCGGGGTGGGCGCGGCGATCTCGTCAGCAGACGGGGTGATGGTGCTTTCGAAGCTGCTGGTCCCGACCGGATCGGGCCAAAGGTCGGTGGACTGGTCGGTGAGGGGCTGGTCGGTCGGACGGATCGTCACCGGGTCCGTGGGCCGGTCGAGGTCCGGAGCCCAGGTCGCGCGGGGAGGAGGCAGCGTCTCGGGTACCTCGTCGAGCGCGGCCAGATCGTCGAATTCGAGTTGTTCGGGTGCGACGGCGTCGCTGAGCACCAACTCGTCGCCGAGCACCAACGCATCGTCGGCCGCTGACCCGATTGGGTCATCGGCGCCCGGCGTGTCATGCGCAGCAAAGGCCTCGTGGTCCGCAGGGTCTCCGATCTCCTCCACGCCGTTCGTCCACCCGTCGACGGACTCGACCGCCGGCTCACCGGAAAGGCCATCCGCGTGCGCGTCGGTGGATTCGACTGCCGGCTCTCCGGCGAGAGCATGCGCGTGCGCGTCGGCGGATTCGACTACCGGCTCTCCGGCGAGAGCATCCGCGTGCGCGTCGGTGGTCTCGTCCACCGTCACGTCGGTGATTGCGTCCGTGGCGGCGTCCGCATGGTCAGGCAGTTCTTGCTCGACCAGCTCGGCGACCGGTTCCCAGATCGGGCTGAGGTTCTCGACGACGGCATCGGCGGACGTGACGTCGACGCGCCCAGAGATCTCGTCGAGTGCATCGTCGACTGCCGCGTCTTCGGCGATCGTGGCATCGTCGGTGATGACGGCATCGTCGATCGCCAACAGGTCAGGATCCGAGGCCCAATCGGTTAGCTCTGCATTCGATTGTGCATTCGACGACCAGGTGTCGGCCTCGGTCGTAGGCATGTCGACTGCGGTCGCGGCAGCCATGGGAACAGCGGACTCGAGCGGTGCGCTTTCGGTGCTTGTGCTCTCCCGTAGGGCATCGAGGCCGAGTCCGCTGGGAACGGTGACGGTCGCGGTCGACTCCGCGGTTCCGGGCGATTCCGTCTCCGCTCGCAACGAGCGCAGTCCGGTGCTGTCCGGCCGGTTGGCATCGCCGCCCCATCGCTTCGTGTTCCGACGCGTCGCCGTGTCGAAGTCGTCTGCCTCGGAGCGCAGCCATGCGTCGACCGCCTCCGGACGTGGTGCTGCCGCCGGGGGCACGGAGGAGCGGGCGCCACCGTTCGTGAAGTCGTCATCCCAGTCGTCCCACGCGCTGGCTGACCATGGGTCGTCGAAGGTGTCCGTGCCACGGCGCTCGTCGGTTGTGGCGGCGACGTTCCCCCGGTCGCGGCGGAAAAGTCCGCGACGGCGCTTCGGCGTGCCTTCATCCGTAGTCATGACACGACCAATCTAGGTTCCGTGGAGCCGGGGGTCGGGGACTTCGTTGCGTTGACCGGGTTCCATCATCACCGTCCGGCGCACCAGATGACGAACCATTCGCGTTGGCGCTGGTCGGCTCGCTCATCCGGTGGCGATCGAAAGTGTCACAGGGGTGCCGTCACACTTGGTCCATGTCCGTGTTGCACCCACTTGCTCGACCCCAGACCCCCGGCCCGCACAACGGTGTGTCGTTCGCCGAGTTCGGAGACCTGGTCGCCGACCTTGCGCGTTGGGCGCGTCGGAGGCACCTGCGGATGCCGGGGGTGCAGTCTCCCCCGCGGGTCCCGGGGGCCGAGCGGGTGGTCCGGCGCCTCGGCGGTGAGGTCCGAACCATCGCGGTGACCGTCCGGGGTCGGGGGCGCAACGATGTGCTGGTCGACGTGGTCTCCGGCATCTTGCTGGCCAATGGCGTGGCGCGCCGGGACTGGCCGACGATGATCGACGATGCGCGGGGCGCGGTCGGCATCGGTCCGGTCGGCCCTCGTTTTCTCGACGCAGCGTAGGCTGGCGGCGCGAGTTGCCCGGGTGGCGAAATGGCAGACGCAGGGCGCTTAAACCGCCCGGGTCGAAAGACCGTGCGGGTTCGACCCCCGCCCCGGGCACCCGTGACTACGGTATGGCGGCGAGTTTGCGGGCATACGCGAGTGCGTGCGTGAGGGAGTCGGTGAACGCCGTTCCCTTCCAGGCGATGTCGAAGGCCGTGCCGTGGTCGACGCTGGTGCGGATGATCGGCAGCCCGACCGTCACGTTCACGCCCGTGTCGAACGCGAGCAGTTTCATCGGGCCGTGTCCTTGGTCGTGATACATGCACACGATGGCGTCGTAGCGATGCTGGTGCACTGCAGCGAAGAACACCGTGTCGGCCGGGTGCGGACCGGAGGCGTCGATGCCGGCCGCCCTCGCCGCCTCGATCGCGGGGCTGATGTGCTCGATGTCCTCGTCGCCGAACAATCCGTGTTCGCCGGCGTGGGGGTTGAGTCCGCATACTGCGATGCGCGGCCGACCCAGGAATCGCCGAAGCGTCGCATCGGTGAGGCTGATGACGTCGAGCACACGCGGTGTGCGCACTCGGTCGATCGCCGTGCGAAGCGAGCAGTGCGTGCTCACGTGTGTCACTGCGAGCGGACCGTTCGTCAGCATCATGGTGACCTTCTCGGTGCCGCACAGCGCCGCGATGAATTCGGTGTGTCCGACGAATCCGGGGTCGCTGCGCTGCGTCGCCTCCTTGTTCATGGGCATGGTCACGATCGCGCTCACCCGCCCGTCGAGGGCGTCGCGGGTGGCTCGCTCCACATAGTCGCGGGCAGCCGCGCCGCTCGCCGCGCTCAGGACTCCCGGAGCGAATTCGTCAGTCGTGAGCCGGCCGAGATCGACAACGGCGAGCCGGCCCGGCGTTCGAACGCCGGGCGAGTCGACGACGTCGATGCCATCGGGCAGACCGAGGAGCGCCGCCCCTGCCCGCAGGACGCTGGCGTCGCCGTAGATCACCACGTCTCCGTCGAGCTGGCCGTTCGCGAACGAGCGGAGAACGATCTCGGGGCCGACCCCCGAGCTGTCGCCCATGGTGATCGCGACGGGAGGGCGTTCCCCGGTCATTGGCCTGACGTGGTGGCGTGCACGGTTCCATCATGGGCGACGACGAGGTCGGCGAGTGCGTCGTCGTCGCCAAATCCCCCCGGACGCGTGACCAGCACGGCGTCATGCAGGTGGCCCCACGCCGCACCGGGCGCCAGAACGCCGTGCACGACCAAGGGCTCGTCCCCCAGGAGCGCCGCCGCCGTGTCGCCCCCGAGCACGATGATCGTGGCGTAGTGCCGCCGCGCCAAGGCTCGACGTGCGGTATCGGCCAGCAGGATCGCCTGGCGATGGGCGGCGTCCGCGGGCACGCCCGCCGTCTGTGGGATCGGCGTCGTGATGCAGTCGACCGGTCCGCCCGGTAGGTGCTCGGTGCGCGCCCGGAGCGCGTCGAGCTGCCGTCTCGCCGCCGGGTGCAGGCTGCCGCACACGACCAGCACCGGTCCGTCGAGCGGGAGGGACGGGTGGGTGACGACATTCGGAGGGTGGTGTCCGACGAGGCGGCGGGCGGCGGCGGAAACGCTTGCCGCTGTTCCGGCGAACACCGCCGTCGGGTGGTCGGCCCACACTGCGACAAGCGAGGCGATGTCGGCATCGGTCGACGCGTCGCAGACCGCGATGCCGCCGGTTGCGTCCTCGATCCATCCCCGCAACGCATCGGCCGAGGCGACGGACACGACTCCTTCGGCGCCGGCGGCACGCAGATGCGCGCCCGGCTCGCTCGATCGGACCGGTTGCCGTGGGTCGAGTCGTGCCGGGCCCTCGGCGACCGGGACCGCATGGTCGAAGACGACGCCGTCGCGACACGTCCGTCCCGCGGCCGGGAAGGCGGGGACGACCACGATCGGCGCACCCGTTCGCCGCTGCGACGCCACGATCTCGCGCGCCCAGCTGCCGCGAAGCGTCGAGTCGATCTTGTGGGCCAGGCGCAAGTCCCCATCGATGGCGTCGACGGCGGTCCGGGTGACCGAATCGACCCGGTTGGCGGCTCCGGACGGGTCGAGGTGGCGCGACCCGAGATCGAGCACCACCACGGCATCACGGAGGCTCGACAGCCTCTCGACGCCCGACCACATCACGACGGGAACACTCCCGCATCCGAGCTCGGCACAGCTGCCGGCGGTCTCGTTCGCGCCCGTGCGGTCGTCAGCGAGCACGACGAGTCTCGACGCGGTGATCACATCCTGCGGTCTAGCGCACGGAGTCGGAGGCTTCTGCGTCTTCGATCCTTCTGGCCATCGACGA
>JANMYF010000033.1:0-3056 GCA_031381685.1 Acidimicrobiia bacterium | reverse complement strand
TTCTCCGTAGGTTGCAGCACTTCGGTGTTTGTGGGAGGTTGTTTGAACAACAGCCCTAGGAAGACCGAAATGGCCCCGACACCGGAACCGAAAACGGATACGACCGTATGGGTGTTTCGGCGCGGGGTCCGGGCGCTGGCTGCTCAGGTTTCTGGTCACCCCGTGGCTTGGTCGGTGGCCGGCGGCGGAGGAGTGATTGGGATCGTGGTCTCGCCATTCTCGGCGTGGCGGATGCCGGAGAGTCTTCTGGCCGGCCTTTTGCGCTTTACTGGGCTCGCGACCGCCCTCGCAGCACTCTCGTTGTGCTTGGCGCTCGGGACAGAAGTGCGCTTCGTCCGGAGCGGCCGTTCTGTCGCCATAAAGAGCGTCGTCGCTCGCCTTTTCGCAACAAGCGTGTTCGGACTGTGGGCATGGCACGCAGGCGGTTCGGCGGTTTGCGGGGCTGCGCTCGGCTGGGGGCTGGGTCGGCTGGTCACGCGCGAGATGAGCCAGTTCAAATTGCTGGTCGACCTGCCGGTTACCATGCACCGACAAGCCCTGGCGTTG
Organism: Acidimicrobiia bacterium; assembly: GCA_031381685.1. Lineage (GTDB taxonomy): Bacteria > Actinomycetota > Acidimicrobiia > Acidimicrobiales > JANYDT01 > JANLQX01. The sequence continues at coordinate 2,510 of JANMYF010000033.1, read as the reverse complement.
GTAGCTGCGATGTCCGAACGGTTTCTTCCGAAGCGTTTTCAACATGGAAAGGCGGGGGGCTCGCTCCTCCGAGATCACTTCGACCAGCTCAACGCTCGCGCCTTTCGTATCTACGCGACATCCCTCATTTTCGCTGCAGCATCGCTCATCGGCGGATCCTTTGAGCCATTTTGGCGGCAGACCCATCTTGAGGTTCTTGTGAAGGCAGAGGCGTCTGAGCGGATCGGCGTCAAGGATGCCAAGGATGCCAAGGATGCCAAGGATGCCAAGGATGCCAAGGATGCCAAGGATGCCAAGGATGCCAAGGATGCCAAGACGAACAACACGGAGGATATGGAGGAATCGGTAACGGTGCTCGGCGTCGTGTATTGCCGGGACACGTTCGCCGATGTAGTTGCGGGGATGTACTCGAACGATCCCAACCCGATCGAGTTCAAGGGAGTCCGGCAGCAAGCCGTTGACGATGCCGCTCGGCGTGCCGATGCTGCTCTCAGCGACGCCTCGCACAGCGTTGGAGGCTGTCCGGTACAGGTGACGCGTATGACCCGTTCCGACGTGCTGTCGTTCGATGCCGGCGGGGAAATCGATCGAACTCCCTACGTAATCTCCCGAGTGCTGGTGCCGTTGTCCGGTTGGGCAGGCGGCGGATTCGAGACGGTCGTCGTGCTATCCGATCACAAGAGGGCTTTCGAGCTGGTTCGAGCGTCAGGCGAGAAGCTGCTCGACGCGCTCTTGGTGCGCGGTCACGAGGAAGCTTCGTCGATGGTTTTTCTCTTTGGGGGACGGTGCTTGATTTCAGTCGGAACTGCGTCGATTGTTCTTGACGGATCGGAGTGTCTGCAGGCGCTTCGTCAGCTCAAGAGGAAGGAAGCGGTCCTCATCGGATTGACCTCTGGGAAGAACAGCGAAATCGTTCTTGAATGGTTCCAGTTGGCATCACGAAAGAAGGGAAGCGTCCCGCTCGGAAAGTTGGGTGGAAGCTCGGCGGATGCACCTAAAATCGCTTTTGAAGGATACCGAGAATCTGCAGGCCGTTTCGCAACCGAGGCCGCTCACTTTCCGGTTCCTACGACTTCGACGACCACGACTTCGACGACGACCGTGCCGTAGAACGATCGGTCAGGACTCTGCGGTGTGCTTTGCGATGCGCCCGGCGACAATCAACGCCCCTCACCAACGGTGTTCCGATGTATGAACACGCTGACGGCTGATTCGTGTACTCGCACGTGGCGGCCGACTTTCACGTAGGGGATGCGCTTTTCGGCGATGAGGCGTTCGACGAAGCGGGGGCCGACGTTGAGGCGTTGGGCGACTTGGCGTTTGTCGAGAAGGGGGTCGGGGTCGAAGAGGGTGAGTTGTTCGGGCATGGGTTGCTCCTTGTCAGAATCGGAGGGACGGGCCGCGTCGTTGGGGTGCGACGTGGTCGGGGGTCTCTTTGGCTTCGCTCAGTTCGAGGTCCTTGCCTGATGCGATCTCGGGCCCGAGGACTTCGATGACGCCGAGCCCGGCGTGGCCGTCCGATGGCTCGATGCCTTTGCGGTGTCGGGCTCGCTCGACGGCATCTGCGTCTCGGTCCCACAACGCCGCTCGGCCAGGATCGCTCGGTCTCGTTCCGAGAACGTCGGTGAGGTAGTCGCTCGGTGCGGCGATCGCCTTGGCCGCTCGCCGTTCAATCGCATCGTCGACTTCGCGGCGCGACGGAGTTCCGTGCGCCTGCCCGTCGATGCGGCTGACGAGTTCGCCGAGTGGGAGTCGGTCGAGGTTGGCCAATCTGGCAGCGCGGTCGAGGTCGGCGAGTAGCGGTGAGGTAACCGCCGGCGGCCACGGTCCGCCGAGTGCGTCGTTTCGTGCTCGTGCCCCAACCGCTCGGTCCCAAATTGGTTGGTGGGGATGGTCCGACGACGGCCGGATGCCGTAGTCGGCGATGTACGCCTTGGGCGGATTCATAAGCGCGCGGAGTTGTGCCCGGTGAAGGGCGACACCAACGGCGGCATCTCGGCTGAATACGTGCTTGTCGATCTCGTGGATCGGGAGGAGTGAGAGGCGATGCACGTCGAGTGCTTTGGGGTTGATTGACGTTGCCGTTTCCGCTGCGGACTTCTGTTGGAGTCTCGTGGCGATGGCGTCGAGGAGTTCGGGTTCGTCGAGCAGGATCGGGAACTCGGCTTGTTCGGCGGCGGCGCGTCGTTCGGTGCGCACGGGTGAGTCGAGGATGTAGAGGCGGGTGTCGTTGCGTCCACGGGTCAGGGCGACGTAGGTCGCTTCTGGTGCGGTGGTGTCGGTGATCACGGCGCGGCCGGCGTCCATCGTTTGGCCTTGCGCCACGTGCGTGGTGATCGCGTACGCCGGAGCGATCGCACCGTCGAGGCCGGGTCGGACTTGTTGGTTGAGCCAGTCGCGGCGGAGCGTGGTGACGCCGAAGCCGGGGAACCTCACGTCGATCGTCGGGCCGTCGTTGTCGACGCGGACATTCATGACGGTGCCGACGACACCGTTGCGAAGGAACCGAC
>JANMYF010000005.1:0-47383 GCA_031381685.1 Acidimicrobiia bacterium | reverse complement strand
GGTGCTGCGCCGGCCATCGTCGGATTCGTCGGCGGTACTCCGCAGGACGCGCTCCGTCACAGCATCTCGATGCGCGACATCACGATCACCGCCGACCCGATCTTCACCATTCCCGCCCTTGGATTCGCCGGAACGGCATTCGGCATCGACGCCCGCGCCGTTGTCGACACCGGCATCACGCCCGTGATCAACACCGGGATCGCCCACCGTGAGGCCGGCGTCGGTCAGATCGGCGCCGGGATCACCCACGCCCCCTGGGAATGCTTCCGCGACGCCATTGTGTTCGAGGGTTTGGAGGATTTGTTGCGCTGAGAGCAACAAATCCTCCGAACTTCGCCGCACGCAACTACGCCGACCCGGACTCGGCCCGGTACCGTTCGTGTGATGAGCGGACCGCACGTCGAGCCCCATCCCACCGCGCCCGGGATGCCTCAGCGCATGGTGGTAATCCTGCTCGACAGCCTCAACCGCCACCTCATCGGCCCATACCGCGACCGGGCAACCGTGGCTGAGGCCGTCGGCAAGGTCGACGGAGAGCGGTTCGAAACACCGAACCTCGATCGGTTCTCGCAACGCGCGACTCGCTTTGATCGGCACTACACCGGGTCGCTGCCGTGCATGCCGGCACGCCACGACATCCTCGTGGGCGCGCTCGATTTCCTGTGGCGGCCGTGGGGATCGATCGAGTTGTGGGAGCGGCCCATCACCGACGCGCTCCGCCAGGGCGGCATCACCACGCACCTCTTCACCGACCACCCGCACCTGTTCGAGACCGGCGGGGAGAACTATCACGTCGACTTCACCGCGTGGGACTACCAGCGAGGCCACGAAGGCGACCTGTGGAAGACGCGACCAGACCCGTCGTGGCTCGGAGCGCCATCATTCGGGCGAGGCTGGACCGGCTACGACAACTCCCGTGGCTGGTTCAAGGGCGAGGGTGACTTCCCCGGACCCCGGACGATGTCCGCCGCATCGAGCTGGCTCCGCGACCACGCGGCCCATCACGATCGGTTCTTCGTGTTCGTCGACGAGTTCGATCCGCACGAGCCGTTCGACACCCCGAACGAGTGGGCCGACCGCTACGACCCCACATGGGAAGGGCCGCACCTCATCTGGCCGCCGTACAAGGTCGGCGGTGTGGCCAGCGGCGTGATCAGCGAGCGAGATGCCCGCCAGATCCGCTCATGCTACGGAGCGAAGCTCTCGATGATCGACCACTGGTTCGGCAAGATCCTCGACGAACTCGACGAGCAGAACCTCTGGGACACCACCGCCGTCATGGTCACCACCGACCACGGCCACTACCTCGGCGAAGACGATGTGTGGGGCAAGCCCGGCACTTGGATCCGCGAGACGCTGAGCCACACACCACTGCTGATGTGGTGGCCGGGGGCACCGTCGCTCGCCGGCGGGTCCATCGACGCGTTGACCACCAACGTCGACATCCACGCCACCGTCGCCGACGCGTTCGGGGTCAACGATCGCATCACCCACCGGACCCATGGGCGCTCGCTCGTACCGTTGCTCAACGGCACCGCGACGACGGTGCGTGATCACCTCCTGACGGGCGTGTGGGGACGCGAGGTCCAAGTCATCGCCTCCGATGGCGCCAAATACGCCCGAGCACCGCAGGGGCCCAACGCCCCTCTCTCGATGTGGTCGAACCGCTGGTCAACGATGCCCGTTCACTCGCTTCCCGACATGAGGATGCCACCACCGGACCATCGCGCCGTGCTCGACCGGATGCCCGGGTCGGACATCCCGGTAATCCGCCAGCCCTTCGCCGCCGGTGACCTGCTGCCGTTCTGGGCTTACGCGAAGTTCGACGGGAATCACCTGACCAACGTGGTCAACGACCCCGCCGAGCGCAACGACCGGGTCGGCACCGGCCGAGAGGAACGGGCGGCCGAGGAGCTGCTGGTGCACGCACTCGACCTGGTCGAAGCGCCATCGGATCAGTTCGAACGCCTCGGACTTCGCTGACCCACTGATGAGCCTGACGGTTTACTCTTGAGTACCGAGTAGTCGGCGCCGATAGTCAAGGGGTCGGCCACACCTGCTGTCCTTCGCCCCAGGAGCAACGCACGGCATGAGCAGCTTCATCGACTGGTTTGTGCGCTGGGGTGAGCGTCTCGTCGAATCGATCGGTTACCCCGGGCTCGCCATCATCATGTTCCTGGAGAACGTGTTCCCGCCGATCCCGTCGGAGCCATTCCTCCTCGGCGCGGGATTTGCCACCGCCGACGGGAAGATGTCGCTTCCGTTGTCGATCCTCGCAGCGACGATCGGTTCGCTCATCGGAGCGACCGTCTTCTACTTCATCGGGATCGCCCTTCCGGAACCGCGCGTACGTTCCGCTCTCCGGCGTTACGGGAAGTACGCCCTGCTCGGCGAGGAAGACCTCGACCGTGCGATCGCCTGGTTCGAAGGGCACGGCCGAGCTGTGGTGTTCTTTGGCCGCTGCATCCCATTGGTGCGCACCCTTATCTCTGTACCGGCCGGACTGGCCCGTATGCCGCTTCCGCAGTTCCTTGCCTACAGCGCGGCGGGCACGGCGCTCTGGAGCACCTTCCTCATCGTGGTGGGGCGTCTCCTCGGCGCCAAGTACGAGGACGCGCTCGTCTACCTCGATCGCTTCCAATACCTTGTGGTCGCGGTCGTCGCGCTCGCCATTGCGGTGTTCGTGGTGCTTCGCGTCCGAAGCCGGCGCCGGGCCGGCGCGGCCGCCTGACCTCGAGGAACTCAGCCAGCGCTGGCAAGCAACTCGCCGAGGCGGGCGACATCATCGGGGTTGTGGGGAGACGGCACCGAAACAAGGAGCAGATCGACCCCGAGCCCCTCGAAGCGTTCGATCTGCTCGAGCACCGCCTCTGTTCCGTCGTAGCGCACCAGGTTCGACACGGTGATCGTCGACGGGTCCCGACCGATGTCCGCGCAGTGACGATGCAGAACTTCGAACTTCCGGGCAAACGTCTCCGCGTCGAGCGCAGGAGCATTCCAGTGGTCAGCCCAGCGAGCCACGGCCCGAAGCGTCCGCTGTTCGCCCTGACCGCCGACACAGATCGGCGGTCGAGGTTGCTGCACCGGCTTCGGGATGAGGAGCGCATCGATCAGGTGGTAGTACGAACCGGTGAAGGTGGTGCGCTCCTTCGTGAGCAGCGAGTCGATGACCTCGAGCCCTTCGTCGAAGCGGTCGAACCGCTGCCGCAACGTGCCGAGCTCTATCCCGTAGGCCTTGCACTCGTCCTCGAACCACCCGGCTCCGAGCCCGATTTCCAGACGGCCGGCAGAGGCGATGTCGATCGTGGCGATCATGTTCGCGAGAACGGCGGGATGGCGATATGGCATCGCCGAGACCAGTAGCGCACCACGTATACGTGAAGTCCGGGCGAGAAGCATCGCCAACGCCGTCCATCCCTCGAGACATGGCTCCGTTGGGGCGGTGAAGAGCGGATAGAAGTGATCGAACAACCATGCCGATTCGAAGATCTCCAGTTCATCGGCCACCTGCCAACTGGCGTCGAGACGATCCCACGTCGTCTTGTGCTGGGCCGTCGAGAGAGCGAATCGCATCGCCGTAATGTAGCCAGCGCCGTTCGGGTGAACGCATTGGCCCAGGGTGCTTCCGCGAGACTCGGCAGCCTTCGCTGCTCCTGAGGTGCAGCTGAGAGCGGTTGCGCCGCGAGACCTCACTTCGTGTCAAGGTGGTCTATGAGCTCTTCCCCGGCGAACGCTCGCGCGACCCGACCCGAGGCCACGGCGCTTCGTCATCCGCCGATCCGACGAGCTGTCCGCACAGCGACCGTCACCGTCGCGCTGGTCGCCTTCATGTCGCCGATCGTGAACGCGGGCGCGGCGGGAGCAGCAACAGCCACGACCACGAAGTCGGCTGCCGCAAAGGTGGTGAAAAGCCCCCTTCCGGTCATGAGCGTCACCGACGTGAAGACCGGCAAGCAGGTGGCACTCGCTTCCACCTTTGACGGAACCAAACCGATGCTCGTTTGGTTTTGGGCACCACACTGAAGCGCATGCATCGGGGAGGCCCCCGGCGTCGAGCAGTTCGCTCGACAGAATCTCGCAAAGATCAACGTCATCGGTCTCGGCACTCAGGACGACTTCAAGTACGCCCAGCGGTTCCGCACTCGCACCAAAATCTCGACGGTCAGACTGCTGTGGGACAAGACCGGTAGGTCGTGGCGGACACTGGGAGTTCCCGCTCAACCGGCGTGGATGCTGATTGCCGCAGACGGAACCGTCCTCGGAACCGACCTCGGAGGAATACCCTACGACGAGATCCTCGCCGAGATCTGACAGTCGGCTTCGCCTCAGCGAACCGAGCTGTGGGCTACGCCCCGCCGAGCACCCAGTTCCTCCGCCCCTCACCGGGGAGGAGGCGAGCCGCAACCATGCCGGGAAAATGCATCGGCAACAACGATGTGTCCGGGTCGTCAGCCTCCCGGACAAGCGCTTCCCGTGTCCGCTGAGCCAGGTCACGATCCGCGTCGTGAAGGAACTGCCACTCAGTTTCCGTGAGCTGCGCCGGGCAGTGCAACGCATCGCCGAGCACGATCAGCCGCTCCGTGCCGCTGGAGATCACCACACTGGTGTGGCCGGGTGTGTGCCCTGGAGTGGCACGCGAAGTGATGCCCGCGGCGATCGGTTCTCCGTCCGTCTCGATGAGCTGCACCCGGCTCTCCACAACCCGTAAGCGCGCAGCATGCTTGCGGCCGGAACCTTCGTTCGTCACGTAGTGATCCCAGTCCGCCGCTCCGATGCGGACGGTCGCGTTCGGAAACGTGACCGCTCCGTCGCGCTCCAGCCAACCCATGTGGTCGCTGTGCAGGTGGCTGACGAAGACCTTCGTCACATCGTGCGGCAGCAGGCCGATCGAGCGAAGTGATTCGAGCAACCGCCCACCATCGAACATCTCGTCGTGCACATCACCGACGCCGGCATCGAGAAGAACCACATCGTCACCGGTTCGGACGACGAACGCGCCGACCGGAATCGTCAGCCGACCGTTGTTGTCGAGGAGGTGCTCGTGGCCGGTCCAGTCCGCTGGTTCATGGTCTTTCGTGAACATCGACGGGTCCAGCACGGCGATACCGTCGAGGATCGGTTGCACGACAAGCTCACCCACGCGGATGACGTCGGGCTGCTTCGAGGAAGCGCTCATGGCTACCACCTCGTCATGGGCAGACGTGCGATGTTGCGGCGTGTGCGCTCAGTTGACGACGCGGCCGAGGAACGCAGCAAGTTGATCGGCGGGAGATGCTCCTTCGGGGCAAGGCTGCTCCGGCCCGAACGGACCGCCGGCGGTGCGCATCTGCGGCTGGATCCTCATGCGCACTGCCTTCAGGCCCTCTGCAGCGAGTTCGTGATCGAGGTCGGTGGACTGACCCGTCGCCTTGGCGAGGTCCCACGCGTGCGTGAAGAGATCGTTGGCTCGCAGTCCGATGAAGGCCACACCCGGCATGGTCCCGAACGGGAGCTCGAACATCCGGGAGAGCCCGTCCTCGGCGGCAAACACATCGTGGGCAGCATCCGCCGACATCGCAAGAGCGGTCACCTTGTCATCCTCGGGAACAGCGATCGGCTGACGCCCGGCAACCCCCTGTACCCACGTGTTGCCCCCGATGACGTGGTCGACCAGGTCGGCGACGTCCCAACCGTCGCACGGTGTCGGGAGGTGCCACTGATCATCGCCGACCTTGGCCAGCGTGGCTTGAAAAATGTCCTGGGCACGGCGATGCAAGGCAAGCTGATCCATGGACAGATCGTAGGACGCGCATTGGGGACTCAGCTCACGCGACCCACCCCGCCCGGCTTCCATGGTCCAGAGAGCAACGGAGTCTCGCTTGAAGGGAACATGGTCCTTGCCACCCTGACGACTCCCCAGACCGCGTTCGCCACGACCTCGTGGGACGACGACAATGAACAGGTGGACAGGCCGAGCAAGGACCGCGACGAGACGCTCGATTCCGGCTCCCTCGCCGACTGGATCCCCGCCATGCGGCTCGCGATTCGGAGTGAGCGCGACGCCGACGTTCCCTGCGGCGGTTGCACAGCGTGTTGCACCTCGTCGCAATTCATCCACATTGGGCCAGACGAAGCGGCGACGCTTCGCCGTATTCCGAAAGCGCTCCTCTTCTCTGCACCGCGACTCCCGACCGGACACGTCGTCATGGGGTTCACCGAACGGGGACACTGTCCGATGTTCGTCGACAACGCATGTTCGATCTACGGCGATCGGCCGCGAACGTGTCGCACCTACGACTGTCGCATCTTCACTGCGACCGGTGTCGATGCAAGCGAAGACGGCCGCCATGACATCGCCCGACGGACCCGTGCCTGGGAGTTCACCCCGGACGAGCCCGTCTCGTCCATCGCGTCCGGCGCATTGAGGGCCGCCGCCGACTTCATCCGCACACATCGGTCCTCGATTCCGGCGGGGCTCGCTCCGACAACAGCGACCCAACTCGCGGTGATGGCGTTCGAACTCCACGAGTTGTTCATCACCGAGGACGATCAAGGGATCAAGACGATCGCCCTGCCAACCGTTTCGGCGTTCAACGCCGCCCTGGCCACCCATCGTCAACGCCAGATCTAGCGACGGCGATTCGCCGACCGTGAACTCGACCAGCAAAGACGTGGATCCGGAGCGCTCGCCGGCTGTCGTCCTCCGAGTCGTCCTTGTCGTCGAACGCCAGACGCACCGTGACACGATGGAAGGGTGACATCGCCCGACTCCCACGACCACCGGGGACACGATCACGACAGCCACAACCACATCGGGCACGACGGGCATGCCGGCCACCACCACGGCCCGAGCACGCAGATCGTCACCCACGCAGGGCCGGGGCGAGTCGTCGTTGCTCTTGGAGCAAACGTTGCCCTGCTGGTCGCCCAGGTCATCGGATCGGTCGTCGCTGGTTCGCTTGCCCTGTTTGCCGACAGTGCGCACCAGGCATCAGATGTCTTCGGCCTCACCATCGCCGTCGTCGCCGTCGTCATCGCCCGGCGGCCGACATCTGATACGTACACCTACGGACTTCGACAAGCCGATGTGTTGGGAGGTGCACTCATCGGGCTTCTGCTCTGTGGCTCCGCGGTCTATGTCGTCGTCGAGGCGATCTCGCGCTTCGGCGAGGCCGAACCCGTTCGGGGCGGCATCGTCATCATCCTGGCGATCATCGGCATCGTGGTCAACGGCGGCGCCGCTCTCGCCCTTGCCGGAGGTCACCGAACGTCGCTCGCCCTCCGGGGTGCACTCACCCACTTGGCTGCGGATGCGCTCGGATCGGTCGCGGTGCTGATCGTCGGCATCATCGTGTGGTTCGGCGGGTCCCCGGAGTGGGACCCTGCGGTGTCACTGCTCCTTGCCGTGATGATCCTTGCGGCCGGCGTGTCGCTGCTGCGGCGGTCCACCCACCTGCTCCTCGACCGGGCCCCGATACCGGCCGATCAGGTCCACGCTCTTCTCGCCGGCGCCGAGGGCGTCGAGGAAGTCCACCACGTGCACGTGTGGTCCATCGGCGCCGACGAGGCGGCCGTTTCTGCACACGTGGTGCTCAGCGGTGAGAAGACCATCCACGAGGCCCAGTACGAGACGGAAGCCCTTCGGGCACTCCTCGTTGACCGACTCGGAGTGCGCCACGCAACACTGCAGATCGAGTGCCACCCCTGCGCCGAGCCATCACACTAGACAATCATCCCAGACGGTCAACGACGGCATCCGAGACCGCCGAAAAAGTTCGAAAGAACCTGCCGGCAAGAATCGGCGATGTGGGATGCGATCGGACACCACCCGGGATGGCAGATCGACTAGTCGTTAGTCCCGGATGCGGGCGTCCATCTGCTCGTGGTAGTGGGCGATCTTGCACTCCCGCTCACTCAGGATGTGCTTGGTGTAGCCGCTCGAACGCTTGGTGCGGGCCAGTTGGTTGTAGATCGCAATGTCCTCGGAAACAACGACCTTGAGCGCGTCCCAATGGGCCATGGTCGACTTCCAGTACTTCTGGTACTCGGGGTCGTCGTGATCACCGGGGTACACGAGTTGCCAACAGAGGAACTTGGTCCGGTCCACGTCGATCGGAATCGGATCGAACACCTGCAGATGCCCGGGATTGCAGTTGAAGACGGTGTTCGGGAACACCACGTAGTGGCAGATCGCGTTCACGTGGTGATCCCACGTGGCGTGCAGCTCTTCGAGCTTGTCGGCGCGGGGCACGAAGCACATGTAGTTCTGTCCGACGATGTGGAACGACGTGCCGCGGAACGCCTTGAGGGCCTCCCCTCCCACGTGGTGCAACTGGGCGACGTGGTACACCTCGTTGAACCCGTCGACGATCGCCTTGTAGCTCACCGGCACGTCGAACTCCACGACCTCGTGGAGCACCATGCCCTCCATGTTGAACCGGCCCAGGTCCACGGCGATCTCCTTGCCGATCCAGTCGGCGAGCGACATCGAGACCGCATCCGGCCCGGCGAGGTTGATCCAGATCCAACCGCCCCAGTGGTCCACCGCAACGGCGGGCGCCCGCACGCCTTGGAGATGCGCGTCGCTGAAGTCCTCGCGCTCCGGCACACCGACGAGCTTGCCCGTGGTGTCGTAGACCCACCCGTGGTACGGGCATGTGAAGCGCCGGGCACCACATCCCGTCAGCTCGCCCACCAGAGCCGGTCCGCGGTGCTGGCACACATTGTGGAACGCGGCCAACGAGCCGTCGGGCTGGCGGGTGATCATGACGGTCTCACCATGACCTTCGTAGGTGATCCAGTCCCCTGCTCCCGGGATCTGCTCGAGCCGGCCGGCCACCAGCCAACTGGTGTTCAGTACCCGCTCGCGTTCGAGCTCGAAGCGCACCGGATCGGTGTAGACGTCTCGAGACATCGTCGACGGGCCGAAGTCGGGAATCTGCTGAACACCTGGGCCGAGCCGGGCCGGTGCATCGCCGCGTGTCGGAACATGGACCATTGACGCAATCTCCTCCGTGCGAACAGTCATTTCTACCACTGGCGTCCCGTTCCGACCAAGGTCGGAAGAACCATTGGGCTGTCAGCAGGGTTCCGGATTCAGGCCGACGTGTTCACAAAGTGCGCCAGCGCGTCGAGGTAACCCTGGGTGAACCGATGCTGCATCCGGCGGGCGACAGGAGCTCCAATCACGGCCAGCGGATGATTCGGCTTCCAGAAGACCTCGATCGTGAAGCGAACCGTTCCATCCGCCTCGAGCTCGACAAGGAACCGCTCTTCCCCGCACTCGGGATGCACGGGAAGGGTTCCGTACACGAAACCGAACGCCGAGGGCGTGTCGGTGACCATGAGGATCCGGCAGGCGATGCGGACGTCCGCAGGTCCCAACCCGAGAACGAGAAGCACCGTCTCTCCCTGCGCGACGGGTGTCGCCTCGAAAGGCTCCACCCGGGTGCCACGGTGCGCAGCCCAGGTCTGCAACCCGAGACGAGCCCGCTCGAAGGCGTCCCCGCCGTGCCCAATGGTCTGAGCCATTCGCTTGCCGGAAAACCCCTTCGGGACTCGTCCGACAATCGTTGCTCCCACGTCGAAATACGTGACCTCGGCCAGACGCTGCGACGCCAGCAACTCGACCCCGTCGCGTCGCGTCTGCCCCCGGATCGCAACGACCGATCTCCTGCCGGGCGTGCGTTGCTTCGACCGACTCACGACGCGGCGACCCGATCGGCGAAGGCGAGCCAGCGGTCCGCGAGCTGATCGAGCGTGAAACGCTCTTCGACCGTGCGGCGACACGCCCGGCGGTCGAGGGTACCGACCCGCCCGACGGCCTCGGCCATGGCGTCGACCGACCCGGGCTCGACTAGGAATCCCGTGACCCCGTCGTCGACGATTTCGGTCGGACCGCCCAGCGCGTAACTGATCACCGGCGTGCCCACAGCGAGGGCCTCGATCGCGGTGTTGCCAAACGCCTCGACCCAGGAGTGGGTCATGAGCAGTGCTGCAGCCCTCGACAGCACGTCGCTCACAAGTCGCTGCGAGACGAAGCCGTGCACGATGACATCGACGGCGGGGAAGGACGCCCGGCATTCGGCAAGCAGGTCGGGTTCCTGAACGAGACCGCACACGTCGAGGGCATGACCAGTTCGCTCGCACACCTCGAAGGCGTCACGAATGCCCTTCTCCGGGGACACGCGGGCTACCCACGCAAGGCGACGCCCGGACACCTCGAATGTCGGTACGGCGCAACGACCCAGATCGACACCCCCGAACATCGGTGTCATCGAGTCAGCGGCCAGCACCCCGAAGGTGGCGGCCTGCGTGCGGGTCACGCCGGCGAAGCGCCTCGGGGAATGTTCCAGTTGGCGGCGGAGCTCCTCGTCGACGGCATCGATCTGCGATGACAGCGAGACGATATGGCCCACCGGGGTCGCGAAGAACGGGGTCAGGTAGTACGACAGCCAATCGTACGTCGACGCGATGATCACGTCGAAATCGTGCTGATTCGCCCGCGCGACGTCCCACATGCGCTCGAGGACTCCGTTGGGATCCTGCGTGATGCCGATCCCTCGATCAGCCGTGGTGGCATAGACGGGCACAACCCCGTCGGCCTCCAAGATCGTGACGCGTTCGTCGCCGATGACGGAACCGACTGGACCCACGATCGCGCAGCGAATACCTCGATCAGCGAGAACCGGCGTGAGGTTGAGCAGATTCGTCTCCACTCCCCCGCCGGCTCCCGAACCGAGCGGGCCGACCGGGGCGGTGACGAAGAGGATCGACGAAACTCCTGCAGGTCGCGTCGGGCCAGGCATGAGCCGAGCTTGCCAGAGCCCGCCTGCTACGTCCGCCCCGGGCCCGACGTGCGCTCAGGACGCCTGCGGGGTGATCAGGAACTTGGTCCCGGTCTCTTTCGCCGCGTACGTGCGGATCGTGTCGGGATCACACGCCTGCTCGAGCGAAATCGTCGAGGAGTAGTGCGAAGCAAACGTCGTGGTGATCTCCGACACCACGCGTGCCTTCATCGCCTCGAAGCGCTCCGGCCCCACCCGACCGATGAACGGGGTCAGCAACCATCCGCCGACACCCCACGCAAAGCCGATCGCGCCAAGGTTCATGTCGAGCGGACGGGTGTCGAGCCGGCCGTAGATGAACACCTGCTTGTGGACCGACGAGCCGTATCGGTTGTACGCCGCGCCCGAATTCGCGCTCCGCTCCATTGCCGCAAGGATCCGGGCGGCAAGCGTGCCGCCACCGGTTGCATCGAACGCCAGCGTTGCGCCGGTCGCCTTGAGCGCAGCGACGAGATCGTCGTCGAACGTCGGACTCGACGAGTCGCAGACATGCTCGGCGCCGATCGATCGGAGCAGCGCAACCTGCTCGGGCCGACGCACGATGTTGACGAGACCGACGCCGTCAGCGAGGCAGATCTTCACCAGCATCTGGCCAAGATTGGAGGCGGCCGCCGTGTGCACGAGGGCGGTGTGCCCGTCGAGTCGCATGTTCTCGACCATGGAAAGCGCGGTGAGCGGATTCACGAACGGCGACGCGGCTTGGGCCGGCGTCACCCCGTCGGGCATGACGAGGCACGCCTGCGCCGGAACGGCGCGGAACTCGCCGTACATCGCTCCACCGGCCGCGCCGACGACGCGTCCGATGAGCGCCTGCGCGGCGGGCGACGAACCCGCGGCGACGACCACCCCTCCGCACTCATTACCAACGGGCATCGCTTCGCCGAGGCGAGCTGCCATACCGGCCATGTGAGCCGCGGGGATGTCGCCGACGGTGACATCCCCCTCGCGACGCAGCGTCGAGACGTCAACCGGTCCGAGCAAGAGCCCGAGGTCCGACGGGTTGATCGGGGTCGCCTCGACCCGGATCAGGACTTCGTGCGCCGCCAGTTCCGGTTCGGGCACATCGGCGATCGTCAGGCGGAGTTGACCGGCGGACGTGATCTCGGAGAGCAGTTGCTTCATGGGCGGAAAGCTACTCGGCCACCCGCGAACTTGGCGCGGTGGTCCGCGTCCTGCCATCGTCGATACGTGCACGAGTCGCCTGATCGCCCCGCTGAACCGACCGACAAGGACGCGCTCCGAGCCCGCTACCTGGCCGAACGGGACAAACGCCTTCGGCGCGAAGGCAACGCGCAGTACATCGAGCTCGTCGATACGTTCGCCCACTACCTCGACGACCCCTACGTCGAACCGAAGCCCCGCGAACCGTTCACCGACGACGTCACCGTTGCCTTCATCGGGGGCGGCTTCGCCGGGCTCCTCACTGGTGCTCGCCTGAAGCAGGCCGGCATCACCGACGTACGGATCATCGAGAAGGGCGGCGACTTCGGAGGCACCTGGTACTGGAACCGCTACCCCGGTGCGCAGTGCGACACGACCTCGTTCGTGTACATGCCGCTGCTCGAAGAGACCGGCCACATGCCGACGGAGAAGTACGCCCACGCTCCCGAGATCCTCGAACACTGTCGCCGTATCGCCACCTACTTCGATCTCTACACGAACGCGTGCCTGTCGACCGAAGTGACAGCCTGCACATGGGACGAGAACGCACGGCGTTGGATCATCGAGACGAATCGCGGCGATCGTATGCGCGCGAAGTACATCGCCATGGGAACAGGACCGCTCCATCGGCCGAAGCTCCCGGGAATCCCTGGCATCGAGACCTTCAGGGGTCACAGCTTCCACACCAGCCGTTGGGACTACGACTACACCGGCGGCAACCCGGCCGGTGCGCCGATGGAGAAGCTGGGCGACAAACGGGTGGGCATCATCGGCACCGGCGCAACAGCTGTGCAGTGCATTCCCCATCTCGCGAAATCGTGCGGCGATCTCTTCGTCTTCCAGCGCACGCCGTCGTCCATCGATGTCCGCAACAATCACGACGTCGACCCTGACTGGTTCGCCACCCTCGGGGCGGACTGGCAGCAGAAGTGGCTGCGGAATTTTGCGACCCTTCAGACCGGCGGACTCGTCGACGAGGACCTCGTGAAGGACGGTTGGACCGACATCACGAAGCGCATCCGGGCAAAGCTCCTGTCGAGCCCCACACCGGACCTGAGCCCAGCCGGCCTCGAACGGGCGTACTTCGAGAGCGACGACGAGAAGATGGCCGAGATCCGCGCCCGCGTCGCTAACATCGTGCACCACCCGGCAACGGCGTCCTCGCTCAAGCCCTGGTACCGCCAACTGTGCAAGCGCCCGTGCTTCCACGACGAGTACCTCGACGCGTACAACAATCCGAACGTGCACCTCATCGACACCGACGGCCGAGGTGTGGAGCGGATCGACGAGTCGGGTGTGTTCGCAAACGGGGAACACATCGAACTCGACTGCCTGATCTACGCCTCGGGGTTCGAAGTCGGTACCGAATACACACGCCGTTCCGGTTTCGACATGGTCGGACAGGGAGGACGCAAACTGTCCGCACATTGGGCCGAGGGCATGCGCAGCCTGCACGGCATCCACGTCCACGGCTTCCCGAACGTGTTCGTTGTCGGTCCAACACAGGGCGCCAACCTGATCTCGAACGTTCCCCACAACCTCGTCGAAGCAGCGACGACGATCGCCACGATCGTCTCCCATGCCGAGTCGATCGGCGCGCAAACCGTCGAGATCAGTGCCGAAGTCGAGCAGGCGTGGCTCGATCGGCTCGAATCCGGAGGCCGTCGTTTCGGCAACCAGCCGGACTGCACGCCCGGCTACTACAACAACGAGGGCATCGATCCAGGACCGCGAGGTCTACGCAACAGTCTCGGTTTCCCCGAAGGCGCGCTCGCCTACTTCGATTACATCGAAGGCTGGAGGAAGGCCGGCGACTTCGCCGGGATGACGTTCCGTCCCGAGAGCTGATCGCGACGCACCGGCCACACCGCCAGAGCGCCTTCCTCTCGGGGCCGAGCCTTCCTGCTTTGGTTGTCTCGCAGCGAGTGGCGATACCTTCGTCGACATGTCGATCGCACTGAACGAGGACCACAAGTTCCTCGCGGCCACCGCCGCGGACTTCCTGGCCAAGCACGGGGCACGGGCCGCGTCCCGAGCGCTGCTCGACGCTCCGACCGAAGACCTTCCCTCGTTCTGGCGGGAGCTCGCCGCTCTCGGCTGGCTCGGTCTGCATATCGACGAGACCAACGGGGGCTCCAGCTATGGACTGGAAGAGCTCGTCGTCGTCGTCGAGGAGCTCGGACGGGCCGGTGCTCCCGGCCCCTTCGTGCCCACGGTCATCGCCAGCGCAACGATCGCTGCCCGGGCCGACGCGGCCACCCAGGCGCAACTCCTGCCGGGCCTCGCCGACGGGACGCGTACCGGCGCGGCAGCGCTCGAAGGAAGCGTGGAGATCCGCGACGGCCGGGCGTACGGCTCGGCCGGAGTCGTGCTCGGCGGAGGCCTCGCGGACGTTCTCCTCGTCGGCGTCGGCGGCGTGAGCGGCGATGTCGCCATCATCGATGCCCATGCCGGCGGTGTTTCCGTCGACACGCCTCCCAACCTCGACCCGACCCGGCGGTCGAGTCGGATCACGCTCGAGGGTGTCCCGACCATCGTGATGGCGGGTGCCCGGCAGGCCCTCACCGACATCGCCCGGGTGATCCTTTCCGCCGAGGCAGTTGGGGTCGCCCGAGAGTGCACAGAGCAGGCTGCCGCGTACGCCAAAGTCCGGCTCCAGTTCGGACGGCCGATCGCCATGTACCAAGCGGTGAAGCACCACTGCGCGAACATGGCCGTCGCCACCGAGTTGGCCACGGCAACCGTGTGGGACGCGGCACGAGCGTCGAAGGACGGCCACGAGCAGTTCACGTATGCTGCGGCCCTCGCGGCAACGTTGGCCGGTCCGGCGGCCGATCTCGCGGCGAATCTCAACACCCAGGTGCACGGTGGTATCGGCATCACCTGGGAACACGATGCGCACCTCGCGATGCGGCGGGCGACAACGCTCAAGGTACTCCTCGATCACGAAGCTGCGGCCGCGTGCGTAACCGACATGACTCGCGCGGGAGTCCGCCGGACCCGAACGGTCGAGCTGCCACCGGAGGCCGAGTCGTTCCGCGGGGAGATCAAGGCCTTCGTAGAGGGCATCCGGTCGCTCGATGCGAAGGCCCAGCGAGACGCACTCATCTCGACCGGGTACGTTCAGCCGCACTGGCCCAAGCCGTGGGGGCGCGACGCCAAGCCAGTCGAACAACTCGTGATCGAGCAGGAGTTCACCGCCGCCGGCATCAAGAAGCCGGCCTACGGCATCACCGGTTGGGTCATCCTCACGCTGATCCAGTACGGCACCGACGATCAGGTCGCCCGCTGGGTCCCGCCGGCACTGCGCCAAGAGGTCATCTGGTGCCAGCTCTTCTCGGAGCCCGACGCCGGTTCCGACGCCGCCGGAATCAAGACGAAGGCGACGCGGGTGGCCGGAGGTTGGCTCGTCAACGGCCAGAAGGTCTGGACCAGCGGCGCTCACTATGCGGGCCGCGGTTTCGCCACGGTTCGGACCGACCCGACTGCGCCGAAGCACCAGGGCATCACCATGGTCGTCCTCGACATGAAGGCCGAAGGGGTGGAAGTTCGTCCACTGAAGATGACGAATGGCAACTCGGAGTTCAACGAGGTGTTCTTCAACGACGTGTTCGTTCCTGACGACGATGTGGTCGGACCTGTCGATGGAGGCTGGACGGTTGCCCGAGCCACCCTCGGGAACGAGAGCGTGAGCATCGGCGGCGGTGGCGGGGGCGGCATGGCATTGCCCGGGGAGGCGCTCATCGCCGCGTACGACGCGAACCCGAGCCGGCTCGCCGGCGGCCCCGCCCGGATCGGCCGCTACATCGCGACGCAGCAGGCGATGGCCGCGCTCAACATGCGCAGCGTCTTCCGCGCCGTCGCCGGAAGCGGGCCCGGCCCGGAGGGCAACATCACCAAACTCGTGCTCTCCGAGATCGGCCATGAAGCTGCCGCGATGTTCGCCGAGTTGCAGGGGGCAGACGCCGCGTTCGTGGACGGACCGGGTGCGCTCGCCGGCGGCATGGTTCTCATGCACCGCGGCATGTCGATCGCCGGCGGCACGTCGGAGATCAAGCGGAACCAGATCGGTGAGCGCATCCTCGGCCTCCCCCGCGACCCGCTGCTGAACTAGCGCCTCGTTCCAACACGCCCCGCAGCAACATTGATGACAAGGACCACAACGTGAAGATCCAAGCTGCCGTGCTTCGCGACGGAGCGTCTCCGTACACGATCGAGGACGTCCACCTCGTCGAGCCGCGAAAGGGCGAGGTCCGGGTTCGGATCGTCGGTGCTGGCATGTGCCACACCGACGCGTTGGCACGCGCCGGCTTCGTCGAACTTCCGATGATCACCGGCCACGAAGGCTCCGGTGTCGTCGACGCGGTCGGCCCAGGGGTCACCACTCTCGCCGTCGGAGATCATGTGGTGTTGTCCTTCGACTCATGCGGCGCGTGCGAGAACTGCGCGAAAGGCCAGCGCGCGTACTGTGAGACGTTTCTCCCGCGCAACCTGGTCGGGCGCGATCTCGACGGCTCCACAACGGTCACGGACGCGGCCGGCAACGAGGTGGCGGCGCGCTGGTTCGGGCAGTCATCCCTGGCCACTCACTGCATCGCATCCGTCCGCAACACCGTCAAGGTCGACGCCGACCTCCCGATCGAGTTGTTCGGACCGCTCGGATGCGGAATCCAGACCGGAGCCGGTTCGGTTCTGTTGTCGTTGCAGGTCAAGCCGGGCACGAGCCTCGTGGTCTTCGGGTCGGGTGCCGTCGGTCTCGCCGCAATCATGGCCGCAGTCGTCGCCGGCGCCACGACGATCATCGCCGTCGACCTGCACGAGTCCCGCCTGGCCCTCGCCCGCGAACTCGGCGCGACCCACGTCCTGCGAGGCGACCAAGAGGATGTGATCAGCGAGATCCAGAGCATCACCGGCGGCGGAGTGCAGTACTCGATCGACACGACCGGCGTTCCGACCGTGATGCAGTCGGCGGTCACGTGCCTGCGGATGACGGGCGTGTGCGGCTTCGTCGGCGTCCAGATCGGCAACATCGAGTTCGACGGTTCGGCGCTGATGGGAAAGACGGTGATCGGTATCCTCGAAGGGAGCGCCGACCCGCATGCCTTCATCCCTCACCTGATCGAACTATGGCGCGACGGTCGGTTCCCTTTCGACCGCCTCATCACGAAGTATCGGCTTGATCAGGTGAACGAGGCCGAACAGTCGTCGCTCAGCGGCGGGGCAATCAAGCCGGTGCTGATCATCTAGGCGTAACTCCCTGCCACCCTCAACCGAACCGGTGCGAACGGTCCACGGAACTCGGAGTTTGGATCGTCTACCGACGCCTCACATCGGCGCAATCGCATCGCCGGGCAGCGCTCCGCCGGCGTAGAGCGCTGATTGGAAACGGCGCATCCCGGCAAGCCACCGGTCGACGTCGGTGGCCTTGCGCTCCAAGTACTTCGCGACTTCAGGATGGGGAAGCACGTGGAACCGCTCGGCACGCACGGCCTCGATGCACGCGGTCGCGACATCGGCCGCCGACTTCACGCCGTCGGCCGCGGCCACCCCGTCTTCGAGTCCCCCACCCCCAAGGGTGTCGGGGCTGTTGGCGGCGATGTTCGTGGCGACCGCCTGCGGACACAGCACGGAGACCCGAATGCCCTGGTGATGATGGGTGATCGCGAGCCATTCGGCCAGCGAAACCGCCGCGTGCTTGGTGATCGAGTAGCTCATCGAACCGATCTGGCTGAGGAGCCCGGCGGCCGATGCAGTGTTGAGCAGGTAGCCCTCCCCGCGAGCGATCATCGACGGGAGTACGGCGCGGGCGGCATAGATGTGCGCCATCACGTGGACCTCCCACATCGCCTGGATGCGCTCATTGGTGTCCTCGAGGCCGCCGACGGTCACGAAGCCGGCGTTCGAAGCGAACAGATCGATAGGGCCATGCGCATCCTCCGTGCCCTCCACGAGCGCACGGATCCCCGCCTCGTCTCGAACGTCCAGGCCGACGCCCGTTCCGCCGACGAGCGCAGCGACACGCATCGCCTGTGCCTCGTTCAGGTCGGCCACCACCACATGCCTGGCGCCCTCAGCGTGCGCGGCGACGGCGAGTGCCTCGCCAATTCCTGATCCGCCACCGGTGATGACCACAACTCGATCTCGAAGTTCCATGAGCGGCAGCGTAGATAGCTGAGCGGAGCTGAGGCGAACCGGGCGTCGTCGATGGAGCGCAGCGGTACCGTTTGTCACCGACTTCCGAACGACCCCGAGGACCCAACATGTCTGGATCGCTGACAAACCTTCGCCCCGACGGCACTCCGTACCCCGTGCAGCTCGACGACAGCGAGCTGGCCAAGACGCTCGACCCCCTCTCGTTCACGGTGCTCCGAAAGGCCGGGACCGAACGGGCCGGCACCGGCGAGTACACCGACGAGGAGACCGAGGGCGTCTACCGCTGCAAAGCATGCCGGGCGGAGCTCTTCCGAAGCGACACCAAGTTCCACTCGGGATGCGGCTGGCCATCATTCTACGCGCCCACGTCCGACGACGCCGTGGTACTCCTGACGGACCACCTGCTGGGGTACCCCCGCACGGAAGCCCGCTGTGCGAATTGCGGCTCCCACCTCGGCCACGTCTTCACGGGCGAGGGCTACCCGGTGCCCACCGACGAGCGCTGGTGCATCAATTCCGTATCGCTGACGCTCGAACCGAAAGGTGCCGGCACGGTCTGAGCCCGGCCGCGCGACGCAAGCCGCTCTCGGCTCAGATCGATCGGCCAACACCCTCCCAGTACGGAGCGCGGATCTGACGCTTGAGGAGCTTGCCGGCCTCGCTCCGCGGGAGTTCTTCGACGATGTCCCAGGATCTCGGCACCTTGTATCCGGCAAGCCGATCGCGTACGAACGAGGAAACATCGGCGGCCAACTCGTCGGACCACGTCGTGCCGGGAACGAGCTGGAGCGCCGCCTTCACTTCCTCCCCGAACTCCTCGTTCGGCACACCGAAGACGGCGGCGTCGACCACGAGTGGATGGGCGGTGAGCACGCCTTCGATCTCGGCCGGGTAGATGTTGACCCCGCCGGAGATGATCATGTCGATCTTGCGGTCCGACAAGTACAGATACCCCTCATCGTCGAGGTATCCGATGTCGCCAAGGGTGAAGAACCCGGCGACGCTGTGAGCCTCGGCCGTCTTCTCCGGCTCACCGAGGTACTCGAAGTCGGTGCCCATCGCGTTGCGTACGTGGATCACACCCGCCCCGCCCGTCGAGGCGTCTTCGCCCTCCTCCGCCACGATGCGGACCGTCATGTTCGACATCGGCTTCCCGACCGAACCGGGCCGGGTCAGCCACTCCTCGGCCGTGATCATCGAAACGACCCCGCCCTCGGTCGCTCCGTAGTACTCGGTGATCTTGGGCCCCCACCACGCGATCATCTGGCGCTTGACCTCCGGAGAGCAGGGCGCCGCGCCGTGGAGAACAAACGAGAGTGAGGACCCATCGAATGCGCGCTTACGTTCCTCGTCGACCCTGAGAGCGCGCACGAACTGCGTCGGTACGAGGTGCACGTTGGTTATCCCGTGGCGATCGACCAGCTCGAGCATCTCCTCGGGCACGAATCGCCGTTGCATCACGACCGACGACCCGCCGATCAGCGGGAAGAACGAGAAGGCCCATTGCGCCGAGTGGTAGCCGGGGCCGCAGAGGAGCGTGCGGCCCTTGGGCGGGAAGCCGATATTGACCATGCCGGCGGCCATCAGTTCGTACACCTCGGGTGGAACGCCGGCGGCGAAGGCCGAGTTGGCGACCCCCTTGGGCCGTCCGGTCGTGCCCGACGTATAGAACATCACGCCGCCCATCGACTGATCGTCGGGTTCCGCGTCCGAGGCTGCCGCGAGCGCATCTTCGTAGGTCGATTCGAAGGTGAGCATCGGCACCGTGACGTCGGCGGTGCTCGCGGTGAACTCAGGGTCGACGATGAGCAGCTTCGAACCGGAGTTCTCGACGACGTAGGCAACCTCATCGGCCGAAAAATGCCAGTTGATCGGCACGACCAGAACGCCCGTGTGGGCGACGGCGAGGAACACCTCGAACATCTCGCGCCGGTTCCCCGACAACAGAGCGACACGCTCGCCGGGCTGCAACCCGCGGTCGCGCAGCACGTGGATGAGCCGGTTCACTCGCCCGTTGAGGGCGCTCCACGAGGTGTCACCGCGCTCGTCGACGAGAGCGGGAAAGTCGGTACGGTCAAGAGATGAAAGGAGCAGGCGAGCCATGACCGCACGCTACCGGCGGTCGCCTCCGTTGACCCAAGTCGAGGCGCCGAGCAGGTTGGTCCGCTTGCGGGTCGGCGGCGGCGCGGGCGATCAGCCGGGCTGGAGGAACTCGACCCAGTTGCCTTCCGGATCCTCCACGATGGAGATGGTGATGCCCGGTCGCAGATTGGTGACCGGCACCGCGACCTTGTGGCCGGCGGCCTTGACCGCTGCGGTGATCTCCTCGATGTTGGACACCGTGATCGTGAAGTAGCGGTACCCGGTCGACCCGCCGATCCCTCCCGGGGGCGAGACCGCGGGCGGCGTCTTCCCGTTCTGGACGAGCTTGATCATGCTCGTTCCACACATCAGCCGGTACATCGTTCCCCCGCCGGGCATCGGCTGGGAGCCGGCATCGGTCAGGCCCACGAGGTCGCGGTAGAACGCGAGCGCCGCTTCGCCGTCTGTGACGATGATGCCGAGGTCGATGGAGTCTTTGGAGAGTGCGATGCCCATCAGGCCACCGTACCCGGGACTCTACCGAGCGGTCCAAGTACGCAGGGTTCCACGCCCTCGCGCGGCGGACCCTAAGTGGTGTGTCGCCCATTTCGCTGGGACGCCTTGCGGCCAGCTTCGCCGATGGCGGTGTCCTCGTCGTTCCGTTAGGACGATGGCTAGCGGTGCCTCCTGCGTCCTTGCCCTCGACGAACCTGACTCGCAACTCGCCCAACTCAATTGGGCGACGCACCACTAGCGTGGACACGAGCCCATGATCTTTCAGCACGTGACCCTCCACCGCCTCCGGCTTCCGCTGGCCACTCCGTTCCGGAGCGCCTCGGGGACCGAGCAGTTCCGCGAGGTCCTGCTCGTCGAGGCCGTCGGTGACGAGTACTTCGGCTGGGGCGAATGCGTGGCAGAGGCGGAGCCGACATACAGCCCCGAATACGTCGAGAGCTCCGCATACGTGATCGAGAAGTTCCTCCTCCCGCGCGTCGGCACGCAGAAGTTGCGGGCCATCGACCTTGCGGCGAGGTTCAGCGGCGTGAAGGGGCACGCCATGGCCAAGGCCGGGATCGAGGCCGCGGTGATGGACGCCGAATGTCGGCGGTTCGGCGAGTCCTTCGCCCAGCGGCTCGGGGCGACCCGAGAGCGGGTGCCCGCCGGGGTCGCCGTCGGCATGCAGCCGACGGTGGGTCAGCTGGTCGACACGGTGGGTGCCTACGTCGCCCAGGGTTACCAGCGGGTGAAGCTCAAGATCGAGCCGGGCAACGATGTGGTCCCGGTCGCTGCGGTGCGAGAGGCCTTTCCGACCCTCGCCCTCCAGGTCGACGCCAACGGCTCGTACACGGTCGAAGACGCCGCCCACCTCGCACAGCTCGATTCGTTCGACCTGCTGCTCATCGAACAGCCCCTCGGTGAAGACGATTTCCTCGGCCACGCCGAACTCGCCCGGCATCTCCGCACGCCGATCTGCCTCGACGAGTCGATCACCTCGCTGCGAACGGCGCAGCTCGCGCTTGAGCTCGGCTCCTGCCGCGTGATCAACATCAAGGCCGGACGCGTCGGCGGCTTCCTCGAAGCCGTTCGGATCCACGACCTGTGCGTGAGCCGGAACGTCCCGGTGTGGTGCGGCGGGATGCTCGAGACCGGCATCGGGCGCGCCGCCAACCTCGCCCTCGCCGCCCTCCCCGGCTTCACGCTCCCGGGCGACCTGTCCGCCTCGTCGAGGTACTTCCACCACGACGTCACCGAGGCTTTCACGCTCGATGAGGGTTTCCTCCACGTGCCCAACGGCCTCGGCATCGGGGTCGTCCCCATGGCCGAACGGCTGGCGGAGTTCCGGACGAGCTCTCGGACGATTCGCACCCGGTGATCTTCCCGTCCGATCGGCGCAGCGTCGCCGGCCACGGCAGACTCGTCCCATGAACGAGACCGACCGCCGTCAACTCGACGCCGATGTGGCCGGATGCGCGCAATCGCACCAGGCCCTCCTCGCCGAGCTCGATGGACTCGCCCAGAGTGACGCAGTCGCCGTCACTCGGGCATCGCTGCTCCCCGACTGGACCGTTGGACACGTCCTGACGCACCTGGCCCGCAATGCCGATGCGTTGGCCGGAATCATCGAGGGGGCGCGCGTCGGCGAGGAGCGCCCGATGTACCCGTCGCCCGAGGCCCGAAACGCTGGAATCGCTGACGGTGCACCACGCCCGCTCGCCGAGCAGGTCGACGACATCCGTCGATCCGTGTGGAGGCTCGAGCAGGCCTGGGCCACGCTCGATGCCACCGCGTGGGCCGGCCACGGCCTCGCGCCGTTCGGCAAGGTTCCGATCGTTCAGGTTCCTTGGCGGCGCTGGCGCGAGGTCGAGGTGCATCGTCTCGATCTCGGCCTCGCTTACACGTGGGAGAACTGGCCCGCCGACTACGTCACCTTCGATCTGAGGCGTCGGCGCACGCAGTGGCTTGCCGATCCCGCCAACACGATGCCCGCCGATGTCTCCGCGGCGTCCGACGGTCAGCAGCTCGCCTGGCTCCTCGGCCGCGCTTGCGGACTCGCCTCGCCGGCACCGTCACTCTGAACCACTTCTGAACCATCCACCTGACACGCCAGCAACGGAGACCCCTCTATGACACGCGCGCTTACTTTCGGAGCCTTCATCCCGCAGGGATGGAAGGGAGAATACGTCGGGATCGCCGACCCTCGCGAGCAATGGCAGACAACCGTCGACATCGCCGTCCTCGCCGAGGAGCTCGGCTTCGACTCCGTCTGGGTCTACGACCACTTCCACAACGTCCCCCGGCCGATCCACTCGACGGTCTTCGAGTGTTGGACGGTCATGGCGGCCATCAGCCAGCGCACATCCCGGATCCGGCTCGGGCAGATGGTCTCGTGCAACGCCTACCGGCATCCATCCGTGGTAGCCAAGATCACCTCGACCATCGACGTGATCAGCGGCGGGCGTCTCGATCTCGGGATCGGTGCGGGATGGTACGAGCACGAGTACAAGGGCTACGGCTTCCCGTTCGGATCCCCGAAGGAGCGCCTCGGGATGCTGCGCGAAGGCGTGGAGATCATCAAGTCGATGTGGACGCAGGCCGACACGACCTACGACGGCACGTACTACCAACTCAACGGCGCACAGTGCGATCCGAAGCCCCTGCAATCGCCGACACCACCGATCTGGATCGGCGGCGGCGGTGAACAGGTGACGCTGCGCATCGTCGCCCGCCACGGCGACTGGGCGAACTTCGGCGGCGGCGCTCCGATCGAGGCCTTCGTCCACAAGAGCTCCCTCCTGGCCGAGCACTGCAAGGCCGTCGGACGCGACTTCGACGAGATCGGACGCTCAGTTTCGGGCGACATCTTCATCCGCGAAACGGAAGCCGAGGTTCGCGCCGCAGGGACGAAGTCGTTGACCGGCCAGCCGTTGGACGAATGGGCGGCAGGACACTTCGTCGGCACCCCGGAGCAGGTTGCCGAGAGGATGCAGCGCTACATCGACGCCGGCTGCAGCGGCTTCGTTCCCTGGTGCTCCGACTATCCCGATGCCGAGACGCTGCACCACTACGCCGCGGTGATGAAGCAGCTCAGATAGCGACGGCTCAGACGGGAGAGGGGCCGAACTGCGGTGGTCGCCTTTCCCGGTGGCTGGCCACGCCTTCGATGACGTCGGGTCCGCCGAAACCGAGGAATTCGTAGGCGAGCGAGGCGTCGAAGGCCGGGCCGAACATCCGGTAGCCGTGGTTCAGTGTGTGCTTGGTCCACCGGATGGCCTGTTGCGCGCCGGCGGCAAGTTCCTGGGCGACCTCGAGCGCCTCGGCCATCACGTCGTCGTCGTCGACGCACATCGACACCAGGCCGATACGTTCCGCTTCCTCCCCCGAGAGATCGCGACAGGTGAGCAGGTAGTACTTCGCCTTCGCCATCCCGCACAGCAACGGCCAGCAGATCGCCGCATGATCACCGGCGGCGACGCCGAGACGGGTGTGACCGTCGATGATCCTCGTACGACGTCCGACGACCGACACGTCGGCGAGGAGGCCCGCGACCAGGCCGGCGCCCACGGCGGGTCCCCACATGGCCGACACGATGGGCTTCGAGCAGTTGATGATGTTGAGAACGAGATCACGCGCTTCACGAAGGACGCGTGAGCGGATGGCGTAGTCGACCACCATCTCGTCGATCATGTCGAAACTGCCGCCCGACGAGAAGCCCTTCCCCGCTCCGGCGATCAGGGCGACGTGCACGTTGACATCGCGATCGATCGTCATCCACACGTCGGCAAGGTGCCCGTGCTTGGCCGCATCCACGCTGTTGAGACCGGGGCCCTCGAGGGTCAGCTGCAGCACGTGATCGGACGGGCAGGAGAACGTCAACGACGGGAAGGCTTCGGTGTAGGCGGCAGTGTCGATCATCTCGTGGTCCTCTTCGACTGGAGCGGGTGGGTTACGTCAGCGCACGAGGGCACGAGCGGTGGGACTTGGCGCTCGGACGCCCGTACACTTCGCCGACGGTCTACGTGGGACCGCCGACGAAGGGACATGCTGATGACCGTACCGGTTGCCAACGGCGAGGAGCGAGCCGCGGCGTACGCAGCGTGTCGCGGGCGCGTGCGCGAACTGCTCGGCGGGGTTTCCGATGCCCAAGCCGACGTGATCGTGCCCGCCTGTCCTGACTGGACGGTCCGGAACCTCACCGCCCACCTCACCGGAATCTGCCGCGATCTGACGGAACGCAATCTGCCGACGGGCGACGTGCAGGCATGGGTCGATCGACAGATCGCCGAGCGCGCCCAACGCAGCGTCACCTCACTGCTCGATGAATGGGACGAGTTCAGCCCGGCGTTCGAGGCCATGATCGTGGCCCGGCCTGAGCGAACCGGCGCGTTGCTCTACGACGCCGTTGCCCACGAACACGACGCGGCATCGGCACTCGGAATCCTCGGCGACCGGACATCGGAAGGCATCCACCTGAGCATCGACATCATCGCCGCGATGATCGACGGCGATCTCACCAAGGCGGGTCTTCCGGCGGTTCGCTTGACCGATGGTATGCGCACATGGGAAGTGGGCCAGGGGCCGGTCGAGTTCACGATGGAGGCCGACGCCTATGAGCTGATGCGGGCCCTCGGAAGCCGCCGCAGCATCGGCCAGCTTCGAGCCATGACGCACACCGGCGACCTGGACCGGTTCCTCCCGGGCCTCGCCCACCTTCCGCTGCCGGTCACCGATCTCGTGGAGTGAGTGAGAACTTCCGGAGAATCTCTCGATTCATCTGAACAGGATCCGTCGTTCGGTCGTATCCACCTCTGACACACGTTCACTCGACCGAGTGCTGACGTGCCCCCACACAGGGACCCGGAGGTTTCCATGTCACGCTTCGCCCGCCGCTCTTTTGCGACCGCGCTCCTCGCCGCCGTCGCACTCTCGCCGATAGCCACTGGCTCCGTCGCCTCCGCCGCCGACACCCCCACGAAGAAGGCGGGGTACACCATCGCCGTCAAGGAATCCAAGCTCGGCCCGATCCTCACCGACGGCACCGGCATGTCGCTCTACATGTTCACTCCGGACCGGCGCAACGTGAGCAACTGCGAGGGCCCCTGTCTTGCCGCCTGGCCACCCGTCATGTTGAAGGACGGCGAAGGCCTCGGCGACGTCGTGCTCGAAGGGAATCTACGGCGGTCGCTGCTCGGGGTCGCGATGCGTTTCGACGGTTCGCGCCAGGTGACCTACAACGGCTTCCCGCTCTACTACTGGGCGCGCGATCGTGCCGCCGGAGACGTGACCGGACAGTGGGTCAACGGGATCTGGTTCGTCCTCAACGCCGATGGCGCGCCCAATACGGCACGGATCTGAGGTGGGAGCGATGCCTCGCTCACGACGTCTGCCGGCAAGACGGGCGACGCGGGTGCTGCTCGTCCTGATTGCGCTCAGCGCGACGGCCGCCGCGGGTGGCATCGTGTACCTGCGTTACTTCTACGGAAACGACGCGCCACCTCCCTTCGAGCTCTCCTCGTTGGCCGTGCTGTTCCCGTTTCGACGCTCGGCAGAACGCCGCCAGAGGCAGGATTGGCGGCGATCGCGGCGGCATCTCTGGGCCACGATGGCCGCCCTTGCGGTGATGGTCACCGCAGGGCATAGCGAGATGGCGACTGCCGCCGCGAAGTCCCCCGCAGCGGGGGCGTCCTGCACCAAGGTCGGCGCGACGGCCACGGCCGGCGCAACCAAGCTACGGTGCGCGCTCTCGGGGAAGAAGAAGCGCTGGACGGTCATCTCGTCCGTTGCCACGACGCAGGCGACGACAACAGCCAAGGCGTCGGCCCCAGCACCGACACCGGCCGGCGAGACAGCCGCGGCCACCGCCACTGAGGGCACCTACAAGATCGGCGCCGGTTCGGCCGCCGGCTATCGCGTCCGCGAGCTGTTCGTCGGCGGCCTCGCAAAGGTGGATGCCGTAGGGCGGACGGACGCGGTGACCGGCACTGTGGTGCTCGGGCGAGCCGGGTCGGCCCTCCAGGCCCAATCGGTGAGCGTGACCGTCGACATGACGAAGCTCGTCAGCGACGAGTCCCGGCGCGACAACAGGATGCGCTCGACCGGCATCGAAACGGACAAGTTCCCCACGGCGACGTTCGTGTCCACCGTCGCGGTTGCTCTCGATGCGGAAAGCGAGACAGGAACGGCAGTCAAGGCCACCGTTCCCGGCAAGCTGACGTTGCACGGCGTCACGAGGGACGTACAGATCCCGGTCGACGCGCAACTCCGCTCTGGCATCCTCGAGATCGTCGGTCGGCTTGCCATCAACATGAAGGACTACGCCATCGAACCGCCGGAGATCGCCGACTTCGTCAAGGCCGACGATGATGGTGTGTTCGAGTTCAAGCTTGTGCTGAAGAAAGGTTGAGTCATCGCCCGTCGCCGGCGTCTGATACCGGGTCGCACTGATGCGGCCCCGACTGACCCGGGGCCGGGATCGGCCGTCGCGTCGCGTCACGACGCCGGCTCCCGAGACATTGTTGACCTGCGGGTGCTCTATGACCTCCACGGCAGCGAGATCTTCCGCTTCTGCCATCGACTCGTGGGCGATCGGGGCCTGGCCGAAGAAGCCATGCAGGAAACCTTCCTCCGGGCGTGGAGGGCCCAGGATCGTTTCGATCCGTCCACCGGTTCGCTACGAACCTGGATGTATGCCGTGGCCCGCAACGTCTGCATCGATGCCCTCCGGGCCCGGGGACGACGGTTCGGTCTCGAGGGATCGATGGCGGGCCACGATGGTCAGACGCCCGGCGACGAGGACTCGGGATTCGAGTCGATGCTCTCGTCGTGGATGCTCGAAGAAGCCCTCCGACGCATTCCGGCCGGCCAGCGAGATGCGCTCGTGCTGACGTACATGCGGGACCGGCCATACGCTGAGATCGCCGACGTACTCGGAATTCCCGAGGCGACGCTGCGCACCCGCGTGTTCTATGGCCTCAAGTCGCTCCGAAAGGTTCTCGAGGAAATGGGCTGGCATGAGTGACCACATCGATGAAAACGGATCGGTCGCATCGCCCTGCTCGCGCACCGTCGAGCTTGGCGCGTACCTCGTCGGAGGCATGACGGATCGCGAGTCCCACGACATGCGCGTCCACATCGATACCTGCGCGTGGTGTTCCTCCGAGCTGTTCGAGCTCCAGCCCGTCGCCGACCTCCTCGATTCGACCGAACTTGCGTCGGCAATCATCGGCGAACGTCTCGATCCGACCCCGGAGATGGCCGCACGCCTCTTCGCCCGAGCGGCCCAGGAGTCAGCGGCCGCAACCGCTGCCGCACCCGGGTTCCGAAACGCACCGGATGTCGATGGTCCGTCAGTGCGAACGACTCGGCCCCGGATACGTCGTCGCACCATCGTGGCGGCCGGCGCCGCGGTGTTTGCGCTCGGTGTCGGCTCGACGCTCGGAACCCAGCAGCTCGTCGCCAACGACAAGCCCGCCGACAACGGCCCGTCGAAGAACGTCGAGAAGATCGCGTTCCAGCGCATCTCGATGACGACGCCAGCCACACCCGCGTTGCCGCCGAAAGCCTGGGCGGCGATCGATCAGACACCCGCGGGCACCTACGCCTATCTCTACGTGCGGGACTTCGAGGTCGGCAAGGTCTACAAGTGGTGGTTCGTGAAACGAGACGGCACCAAGGTTCCCCTCGGGTCCTTCCGCTACCCGGGCCACGTCGGCGGCGAAGAATGGTTGCGCTGCCCCGGCCACACCGCGTTCGCCCGATCCGAGCTGATCGCCGTCGGAGCGACCGACGACGCCGGTATCGACATCGTGCGCCAAGAACTGCCTCCGGCACCGAAGATCGTCGCCACGTAGCGCCCGTTCGGCCGGCTCGGCGCCGGGCGACCATCCGGGCCCCGAACGGTCGAGCGAAATCCATCTCGCCGACGACGGCGTCGGCCCGTACGCTTGTCGCCATGGCACTCAACTACACCTCGACGTTGCGAACCACGCCGACAGCCGCGGCGCGGCGGGAGGAGATCCTCGCCGATCCCGGGTTCGGAAAGCATTTCAGCGATCACATGGTGAGTGTCATGTGGACCACGGCGGCCGGCTGGCACGACGCCCAGATCCTGCCGTACGGGCCGATTCAGCTCGATCCCGCGGCATCCGTGCTCCACTACGCCCAGGAGATCTTCGAGGGCATGAAGGCGTACCGCCACGCCGACGGGTCGGTGTGGACGTTCCGTCCGCACGCGAACGCGGCGCGCTTCAATCGCTCGGCCCAGCGCCTGGCCCTCCCGACGCTTGCCGAGGATGACTTCGTCGATGCCATCGAACGACTCGTGAAGCTCGACATCGACTGGGTCCCGACCGGTGGTGAGAAAAGCCTCTACCTCCGCCCGTTCATGTTCGCCTCGGAATCGTTCCTCGGCGTCCGCCCCTCCACCGAAGTCCGATTCATGGTCATCGCGAGCCCGGTCGGGCCGTACTTCGCCGGCGGCGTGAAGCCCGTCCGTATCTGGCTCTCGGCGAACTACACGCGTGCCGCGCCTGGCGGAACCGGAGCGGCGAAGTGCGGGGGAAACTACGCCGCCGGGCTGGCCGCCCAGATCGAGGCGAGCGAGAACGGCTGCGATCAGGTGTGCTTCGTCGATGCGGCCGAACGCAAGTGGGTCGAGGAGCTGGGCGGGATGAACCTGTACTTCGTTCATGCCGACGGCCGGCTGACCACTCCCCCGCTCGGGACGATCCTCGAAGGCGTCACGCGAGATTCGATTCTGGCGCTCGGCAAGGAACTCGGTCTGTCGCCCGAGGAGCGGGCGATCTCGATCGACGAATGGCGCGACGGCGTGTCCAGCGGCTCGATCCGCGAAGTCTTCGCCTGCGGCACCGCCGCCGTGGTGACGCCGGTTGGGCACCTCGTGTGGGAGGGCGGCCAAGTCGGAAACGGGACGGCCGGGGAGATCACCATGCAGCTGCGCAAGTCCCTGATCGATGTGCAATACGGACGCAGTGCCGACACGCACGGGTGGATGCACAGGCTCGCCTGACCCTGCGGCCGGCCCCGCCCCTCGACTAGCCCCGGCCGGTTGGCCTGTAGAGCATGCGATCCGTGGTGAACTGGAATGCACGCGCGTGTGCGATTCGAGTGCGAGGAGTGTCCGATGTCAGCTGCCACCAACGAAGCGCCCTATCTCGCCGGGGTCTGGGCGAGATCGTCCGACCTCGATGTCGTCTCCGGATCGGGATGTCGGGTGACCACCGTGTCGGGCGACTCGTACCTGGACTTCACCAGCGGGATCGCCGTCACCTCGACCGGACACTGCCACCCCCACGTGGTCGCGGCGATCGCCCGTCAGGCGGAGCGCTTCATCCACGCGCAGGTGAACTGTTACCACCACGACCTGCTCGTGCCGCTGGCGAAACGGCTGCGCGAGATCACGCCGACACCGATCGAGACCTTCTTCTTCACCAACTCCGGCGCTGAGGCGACGGAGGGCGCCGTCAAGTTGGCCAAACACGCGACCGGGCGCCAGAACATCATCGTGTTCAACGGATCGTTCCACGGCCGGACCCATCTGACGATGGCGATGACGACGTCGAAGACGTCCTACAAGCTGAACTACGCACCGCTCCCGTCAGGGGTCTACGTGGCCCCGTTTCCCGACCTCGTCCACTCGAAGCTGAGCGAGGACGACGAGATCGATCGCTGCATTCAAGCGTTCCGTCACCTGCTCGCCACGCAGACCGCGCCGGCCGAGACCGCGGCGGCGATCCTCGAGCCGGTGCTCGGCGAGGGTGGCTACATCGCTTCGCCGCCCCGGTTCCTCGAAGCCATCGTCGAGATCTGCCGCTCCCACGGCATCTTGTTCGTCGCCGACGAAGTGCAGTGCGGATTCGCCCGAACCGGCAAGATGTTCGCCGTCGATCACTACGACATCGAGCCCGACATCCTGATCATGGCCAAGGGAATCGCGTCCGGCATGCCGTTCGCGGCGATCGGTGCCCGCTCCGAGCTCATGGCCAAATGGATTCCCGGCTCGCACGGCGGTACCTACGGCGGAAATCCGGTGGCGTGCGCGGCGTCGCTGGCCACGATCGAGATCCTCACCGCCGACGGCTTCCTCGACAACGTCAACGCCCGCGCCGAACAGCTCACCACCGAGCTCCAGCGCATGGCCGCCGACCATCCGGCGATCATCGACATCCGCGGGCTCGGCCTCATGGTCGGCGTCGAATTCAGCAGCCCGCAACGGGTCGCGGCGATCATTGCCGCAGCGCGAACGAACGGCCTGCTCCTGCTCAACGCCGGAACCTACGGCGGCGTGATCCGGTTCATGCCGCCCCTCGTCGTCACCGAAGCCGAGATGTCCGAAGCCATCAACGCCTTCGA
The DNA here is from genome assembly GCA_031381685.1 of Acidimicrobiia bacterium. Lineage (GTDB taxonomy): Bacteria > Actinomycetota > Acidimicrobiia > Acidimicrobiales > JANYDT01 > JANLQX01. The sequence goes on along the minus strand of JANMYF010000005.1, from coordinate 16,292 downwards.
GAAGGCTCTCATCGCCACGGCGTGAGGGAACGCGAATGGCATTCGGACAATCCAGCGGGCCGCAGGCCTCCGCAAAGCAGATGCAGTACCTCGAAGCGCTGTTGGGAAAAGCCGGATTCGCAACGTTCCGAGAAGCCCGACACCCGCTCGGTCTGACCCAGCGTCAGGCCGGAGGCAAGTTCTCCACGGCCGAGGCGTCAGCGCTCATCGAGCAACTCCTCGCTTCTCCCACCGCTGCGGCGCAGGGCGCCGACGTCGACGACGACTCATCGGCCGAGAACGCCGACGACGGCAACGGCGTCAGGACCACGTCGGACAAGCGGCGCCCAAAGTATGCGCGCCTACGAGCGGTCCAGAACCCGTCGGAAGAAGTGCAGGCCATCATCGCGAAGGGACTGACCCGTCCCGACGGCAAGCCGCTCAACATCTTCGGCACGCTGGCCAACAATCCGGCCCTCCTCAAACGCTTCAACGTGCTCGGCGGATTCTTCCTGTCCAAGGGCACCCTCCCCGAACGCGAGCGGGAGATCGTCATTCTCCGTGTCGGCTGGAACTGCCGGGCCGTCTACGAGTTCGGACAGCACACCGTCATCGGCAAGCGGGCCGGGCTCACCGACGCCGAGATCGCCGCACTCATCCGCAAACCCGACACGTACGCATGGAGGGCGGCCGACGCGCTGCTCCTCGCCATGGCCGACGAACTCTGCGCCGACGACTGCGTCAGCGACAAGACCTGGCAGGACCTCGCCGCCCGCTGGGACGAAGCGCAGCTCGCTGAGCTGGTCATGCTCGCCGGCTTCTACCGGATGGTCTCGGGTTTCCTCAACTCCACCGGCGTCCAGCTCGACCCTGACACCCCCGGCTGGCCCGACTGAGGGGTGACCCCGCGAAGGTTGTGTGGCGAGTTGGCGCCAAGTTGTCATTGAGACGACACGCGTTTCCCGCCACAATGTCGCCAACCATCCACACAATGGCCCAAGCAGCGACGAGCTGTTCTACTTGCGGCGTACGGCGGGGTGGGGAAGGAAGACCGGCTTGCCCTTCTTCAGCCGCTTCGACAGCACCTTGGCAAGCTGTTCGTAGACGGTGTCGCCGGTCAGCTCACGGAGCTCCTGCTCCATGGTCACCCACACCGGGTCCTTGTCGATGAACGCATCGTCGGACTCGGTGCACCACCAGTGGAACTCCTGGCCCCCTTCGCCCCAGTCGCGGCGCTTCCACTCGCGAACCGTCGTGGTGACGTGACCGTTCACGTCGACATCGTCTGACCGGCGCAGCGGAAGCTGCCAGCAGACCTCCGGCTTCCAGTCGAGCGGACGCTCACCGGCCTCGATCGCCGCCCGGTGCAGCGCACAGCCACCGCCACCGGGGAAGTCGGGTGGGTTCAGGAACATGCACGCGCCGTCGACCACCCGGGTCAGGTGTACGCCTTCGTCGTTGCGAGCCGTCGGACGCTGACGGCGTGCCGCCGATGCATGCTTCCACTGGTCGTCACGGAGGCGGGCGACATTCATCCCCAACTTCTTGCGGTCCTTCTCGTCGGACATGTGCGCACCGTGGGAGCAACACCCCTGACCGAGCGCAGTGGCATCCTCGGAAAGGATCCCCTTGCATCCGCGCCCGAAAATGCACGACCAGCTACTGGTCAGGAAGGTGACGTCGAACACCCAGGTTCGTGCCTCCTTCGGATCGTCGAACGACAACAGTTCATGCAGATCTTCTGGTCGGGCCACCCCACGAACGTAGTCGGAGCGCCGATCCTTGATCGACGCCAGGTCAGTCGGTGAAATACCCGCCGTCGGGGTGCAGGATCGTGCCGGTCAGGTAGCTGGCATCGTCGCTGGCGAGAAACGACACCACCGATGCCACCTCGTCCGGGCGGCCAAGGCGTCCCAGCGGAATGCGCTGCGCCAACTCAGCTTGCCGGTCCCCCGGGAGCAGTTCGATGAGCTGGGTCATGTTCGTAGCGATATAGCCGGGACCGATTGCGTTGACGCGAATCCTCGCGGCGGCGAGCTCACGAGCCGCCTTCTTCGTGAGCATCCAGACTCCGGCTTTCGACACCGTGTACGCCAACGGGCCGGCATCGGGATGCTTCGCGGCAACCGAGGCAATGGTGATGATCGACCCGCCGTTCCCCAGCTCGACCATCTTGTCGGCGCATGCCTGCATCGCCAGAAGAGTGCCGGTGAGGTTCACGTCGATGACCCGCTGCCATGACTCGAGCTCGAGGTCGATGAACGTTCGCCACGGCGTTTCGATGTTCGCCAAATTCGCACCGATCATCTTCACGTCGGCCTCGATGTCACCCGACCGGTACTTGGCATGACTGATCCCCGCCGCGGTGAGCAGGATGTCAAGCCGGCCGAATGCCTCGAGCGCCTTCTGTGACATCGCCTCATTGCCCGAACGGCTCGAAGCGTCGACGATGATCGAGACAGCTTCACCGCCTTGGGCGTTGACCAACGCGACGGTCTCCGACGCCGGTCCTTCGAGTACATCGGCCACGACGATCCTGGCGCCGTCCGCGGCCAGACGGAGCGCGCTCGCACGTCCGATTCCGTTCCCGGCCCCGGTGATGACGGCGACCCGACCCTCAAGTCTGCCGGAAGTGTGGTGAACGTTCGGAGAGGACGACACGGGTGCTCCTTGCGCGAAGGCGGATGACCGATCCGGGAACGGACCGGTCTGATTCGGCTCCGACTGTACGGGTCGGAACCTACAGTGGACCAACTGTGCCCGGTCCTTCCGCCCTGCGACCGTTGCGTCACCGGAACTTCCTGCTCCTGTGGACGGCCAGCCTCGTGTCGAACATCGGCACGTGGATGCAGATCGTCGCAATCGGCTCGCTGCTCGCCAAGGACACGGCACGCGCCCGCGACCTCGGCATCCTCGCCGCCGCCGGCTTTCTCCCGACGGTCGTGTTCGCGCCGATCGGCGGTGCGATCTCCGATCGTGTCCCACGAAAGCCATTCCTGCTCATCACGCTGGGCTTCGACACCGCCTTGGCCATCGGTCTCGCCGCGCTTCTCGCCACCGGACGTTGGACCCCAGGGATGCTGTGGGCGATCGTGTTCGTCGAGGGCTGTTCGAGCGCTCTGTCGCTGCCCAACCGGCAGGCGCTGATGCCTGAGCTCGTGCCACCCGAAGACCTCCCCGCCGCGGTCGGGCTCGGATCGATCGCGTGGAACGGCGGCCGGGTGGTCGGGCCACTGCTTGCCGGCGTGGTGATCGCGGCGCTGAGCTCCACCTGGGCCGTGGCCATCAATGCGGCGAGCTTCGTCGCCATGTTCGTCGCCGTCCTGTTCATCACCTTGCCGATCCGCCCGGTTGCCAGGTCGATGGGCGGTCTCGTCCGCCAACTCCGTGAAGCCGCCGGATTCGTGCGTCGCAGCGCACGGAGTCGTTTTGCGATGCTGTCGGTCGTCGCCCTTGCGATCAGTGCCGGGCCTTTCATCGGTTTGCTTCCGATCGTCGCCCACAACGTGTTCAGCGGCGGCGCCGGCACGACCTCGATCTTTGTCACGGCTCAGGGAGCAGGGGCAATACTAGGTGCACTTACTGTACCGGGCATGGGTGAACGATGGGGTCGTGAACGCGCGTTGCTGATCGGCTTCGGATCGCTTGCCCCAGGGCTGCTCGTCTACGCCGTCGCTCCCGCAACGGCCGTTGCTGCGGCAGCTCTCGTCGTCATCGGCGCAGGGTACTTCTGCGTACTCGTCTCCGGTCAGGCGCTCCTGCAGCTCGACGCACCCGTTGCGTTGCGAGCACGCGTGATGGCGCTCTTCAGCATCGCGCTCGGTCTCCCGTACGTGGTCGCGGTTACCGTCCACGGGTTCATGGGCGATGCATGGGGGTTGCGGGAGACACACCTCGTGATGGCTGCGATCACCACGCTGATCGGGTTGCTCCTGCTTCGACGCGCGCCGCGGGGCGGAGGCAGCAGGGCCAAGATCGACAGCGGGACGGTCGAAGTAGCGCCGTAACGCAGCCAGCATGGATCACATGCCTCCTCGAACTCTGCGCGACTCGCGCATCCTTCTCGCCGGTGCGACCGGTGTTCTCGGCTCCGGGCTTGCTCGTGCGCTCCACGCCCGAGGGGCCAAACTCGCACTCACCGGCCGACGCCCCGAACCGCTTGCGGCGATCGGCGCAGAGTGCGGCGCGTTCACCTACGTCGGCGACTTGCGCGATCCGTCGCACGCGCGGCGGATCGCGTCAGACGCAGCGGCGCACCTCGGCGGTCTCGACGGCCTCATGAACGCTGCCGGCGTGGTTGCGTTCGGCAACCTCATCGATACACCCGACGACGTCATCGAGGATCTGTTCCTCACCAATGTCCTTGCGCCGCTGTGGCTGCTCCGGGCCACGCTTCCCCACCTCGGAAGCGGCTCCTTCGTGGTGCAGGTCAGCGGCGTCGTTGCGGAAAGCCCGCTGCCAGGTATGGCGGCCTACTGCTCGTCGAAGGCTGCGCTGTTCGCCGCAGACGTCGCACTGGCCCGCGAACTGCGCCGAGTCGGGGTCAGCGTGCTCGACGCCCGTCCGCCGCACACCGAGACCGGTCTCGCCGGCCGGGCCCTGTTCGGCGCGGCGCCGAGGATGGCGACGGGGCTTGATCCGCAGGCGGTCGTCGAACGGATCGTCGCCGCCCTCGAGTCGGGCGAGGCAGACCTCCCGAGCACCGCGTTCGTCTAGACGGACGACCGGCCAACGGGACGCACCCGGCCGGAGCCACCTCCTCGAAGGATTCGCGCCGAGCGGGAACCAACAGGGCCAGACTGAGCGTCAGAGATACGTCTCGTACGAACGTCGGAGGACGGCCATGTCAACGCTCACCAAGCGCCAGCAGCAACCATCGATTCCCTCGCGCCGTTCACGGCGGACGGGCGCCGTAGTCGTCGCGCTCGCTGCGGCGTCGTCGTTGTTCGCCGTTGCGGCCGGCTCCGAGGCGGCACGTCGTGAAGTCCTCTACCAGCAGTTCTCGTCCTGCCCCCGGTTCATCGCATACGTCCAAGCACTCGCACTCCCGACGGTCGGTCCGTACGGTCTGGGCTCCGGAGACTTCGTGATCCAACAGTCCTCTGGTCCAAAGCGGGCGACGGGGGTCGCGACCACAGCCGCCCCGGCAGCAGCGCGAGCACCCGGAGCGGCACCGGTTCCGGGGGCCGTGCCGATCAGCGACGCCCCGGACTCCAGCGCAGCCAGCCCAGAGGCGCAGGCGAACTCGTCGTCGACCAACACCCAGGAGGTGGGCGTCGACGAAGGCGACCTCATCGAGAACGACGGCCGCTACCTGTACACCGCGGTCGGGGGGTCCGTTCGGGTCGTCGACACGAGCAACGGAACACTCATCGCAACCATTCCCGGTGCACCCGGCGCCGAGCCGCAACTCCTCCTCGACGGAACCCGCCTCGCCGTGATCCGGCAACTGTTCACCCAATGGCCGGAGACCACCGTCGAACGTTGGGACGTCAGCAATCCGGCAAGCCCGAGGTTCGAGAGCCGAATCCACCTCGAGGGAACACTCCTGGCTGCCCGGACGGTCAACAACCGGGCGCGGATCGTGCTGCAGACGCCCTTCGGCGCTCGGCTTCCGATGGTGCAGCCGGTCAACGGGACACCCGCGGCGCTGGCCGCCGCGACCAAGGCCAACCGGGCCGTTGTGAAGCGGGCCAAGGCCGACGATTGGCTCCCTCGCTCGTACAACAGCGATCAGGGCGGTAATCCGTCGGCGCTCCGACAGGCCGTGAACTGTGTCGAGATCGGCAAGCCGGCGGACACCAGCGGGCTTTCCCTCACGTGGGTCGCCACGGTCGACCTCAACGTGGCCAATCCTCGCGGTGGCGCCAGCGGCTCCGGGGGCGTGGTCGGTGAGGGGAACATCGTCTACGCGTCCGAGCAATCGCTGTTCGTCGCGACCACGGCAGGCAACTTCTTCCGCCGACCGCAACCGGGCATCGCGACCCCGCAGACGGGATTCGCTCCGGGAATCGTCCCGCCGCCCCGTGCCACACGGACCCTCATCCACGGGTTCAACCTCTCCGGTCGCGACGGCGCAACGTACTTCGCGTCGGGTTCCGTCGACGGGCGACTCCTCAACCAGTTCTCGATGTCGGACTACGGCGGCGTGCTGCGGGTCGCGGTCACCACGGACGGCGAGGGCTTCGGGTCGCCGCAGCAGTCAGGTGTGCGGGTGCTCGCCCGCAACGGCCGCAACCTCGACCAGATCGGCACGCTCAACGGGCTCGGGCTCAACGAACGCATTTACGCCGTCCGCTTCCTCGGCGAACTCGGTTACATCGTGACGTTCCGACAAGTCGATCCGCTCTACGTGATCGACCTTCGAAACCCGCGTTCCCCTCGTCGGGCCGGGGAGCTGAAGATCCCTGGGTACTCGGCCTACCTCCACCCGATCGCCCCCGGGCAGCTGCTGGGCATCGGGCAGGACGCCACCGACCAGGGACAGCGCCTCGGGACCGCGCTCCAGGTGTTCGACGTCTCTGATCCGAACAACCCGCGCCAGATCACCAAGCTGCGCGTCGGCGGCACGAGCGAGGCGGAGTACGACCACCGCGCGTTCTTGTGGTGGGCGCCCACGCGCAACGCCGTCATCCCGCAGACCTCCTACGAAACCGGGCGATACTCCGCAGGGGCTCTCGTGACGAAGGTCAACCCCGACGCGATCTCCGTCCAGGGACGCATCGAGCACGAACTCCCGATCACCGACGGCGGACCGATCCCCGTGCCGGTTCCGCTCCCCGCCACACCCGTGGTCGTGTCACCCCCGGTTCCCCTTCCGCCGACACCGGTCTTCCGGCCACCGACCGTGCAGACCGAGCAGATCCGCCGTTCGGCGATCGTCAACGGACGGCTCGTCACCGTCAGTGCAAACGCGGTGAAAGTGACGGACCTCGCCACGGTGAGCCCGATCAGCTTCACGTCGTTTCTGGGCCGCTGACCGGCGACGAAGTCAGGCGCCTCGCGGGGGTCGCCCTCAGCCGGTCGCTACCGCGCACGCTGCGGCCACGCCGGCGGCGAACCGATCGACGTCGTCTGCCGTCGTGTCCCAGCTGCACACCCAGCGAACCTGATCCTGGGTGGCGTCCCACGTGTAGTGCGGACACCATGCTTGGAGCGGGCCGATCACCAGTTCGGGCAAGCGAGGGAAGAGCGAGTTCACTTCCGTCGGACGTTCGAGCGTCACCCCGGGGATCTGCCGGACACCGGCGTCGAGACGAGCAGCCATGGCGTTTGCGTGACTCGCCATGTGCAACCAGCGGTCGTCCTCGAACGCAGCGAGGAACTGCGCGGCAACGAATCGCATCTTCGACGGGAGCTGGGTGGCCTGCTTGCGGAGGTATTGCGCACTGGCATGGGGCGCGCGGAAGATGACGGCCTCCGCGTTCATCAGGCCGTTCTTGGTGCCACCGAACGACAGCGCATCGACGCCGACGTCAAAGGTATGTGCACGTAGGGGTACCCCGAGCGCAGCTGTGGCGTTGGCGATGCGCGCTCCGTCGACGTGGACGAGCAGACCCCGGCCGTGGGCCACGTCGCAGATCGCGGCGACCTCGTCGACGGAGTAGAGGGTACCGAGCTCCGTCGATTGCGTGAGGGAGACAACGGACGGCTGCACGTGGTGGGGATTGCCGAGCAGGTGCAGGTGCGACTCGATGTGGGCGGGGGTGAGCTTCGCGTCCGGAGCCGGGAGGTCGATGAGCTTGGCTCCGGTGATGCGCTCGGGCGCGCCGGTCTCGTCCACAGAAATGTGAGCCGCCTCGGTACAGATCACCGCGCCGAACTTGGGCAGGAGGGTCTGGAGCGCGACGACGTTCGAGCCGCTCCCATTCCAGGTGAAGTACACGTCACTGGAGGAACCCAGGAGGTCACGAAACGCGTCGACGGCGCGGCTCGTCCAGGGATCGTCGCCGTACGCCACGGCCGAGCCGGTGTTTGCCGCAGAGAGGACCTCGAACATCTCCGGGAACACGCCCGACTGGTTGTCGCTCCCGAACCAACCCTGCGGGGCGGGGAGGTTGGCGAGGCAATCGGCAATGCGGTCGGTCACGCGTCCGACGTTACCGGCTCGCTCCTCGCGTCATCCGCGGCGAGCGACCGAGCGAATGCGGCAGAACGCCTCCCAGCGGCGTTCGGAGGTGTTCTGCCCCCATTTCTGGGGGCAACCTCTCTCCCAAGCGTTACAGACCGGTGATGAGCTTGGTCGTGATCTGGGCGCTCAGGAGGACGAGGGGGAGGCCGCCGCCGGGATGGGAGGAGCCGCCGACCAGGTAAAGGCCGGGGACGGGCGAACGGTTGGCAGGGCGCAGGAACGCTGACCTCGGCCCGTTGGACGATGTGCCGTAGATCGACCCGCCGCCTGCTCTCGTGCGCTCCTCCAGGTCGGCCGGGGAGCGGATCTCACGGAGCACGACCTTGTCGCGGATATCGAGTCCCCGCTCCCCGAGCCGACGCATCAACAGGTCGGCGTAGGCCTCGGCCCTCCCCTCGGCCCGCCAGTTGACGCCGTCGACACCGTCTCCGACGGACGAGTGTCGGGGAGCGTTCACGAGGACGAACCAGGCTTCGTGGCCGGGCGGACGCACCGCATCGTCGGCGGGGTTCGAGATGTAGATCGTCGGATCGTCGACCGGTTTGGGTGACGCCCCGAAGATGGCGTCGAACTCGTCGTCGTAGCGCTCGGGGAACAGCACCGTGTGATGAGACGTCACCTTCGTCGGGCCGACGACACCGAGGCACACCACGAACCCGCTGAGGCTCGGCTCACACCGGCGCAGTGCCTTTTGGGCGCGATGGCGCTCGGTGCCGGGCGGAACGAGTCGTTCGTACAGTTCCGCAGCGTCGGCGTTGGCGACGACGGTGGAAGCATCGATCCGGGAGCCGTCGGCGAGAACGACACCGACGGCCCGGCCGTGGTTCACCATGACTTCCACGACATCACACCCGGTGCGGACCTCCACGCCGAGCGTGAGGCACCGTTCGAGGAGCACATCGGCGATACGACGAAGCCCGCCGTCGACATACCAGGCGCCGAAGTGCCGTTCGGCGTAGACGACCGATGCGAGCGCCGCAGGAGCCCGCCTCGGATCGGAGCCGGTGTAGGTCGCATAGCGGTCCACGAAAGACACCAATCGAGGATCGTCGAGGTACGACGTCGCCAGCGAACGCAACGTTCGGTGGGGAGCAATCGTGCGGAGATCGTTGATCCGCACCGCCTGCTTCACGAGATCCCACGGACCACCCAGGGGCGACTCGAGGAACGGTCCACGGGTGGCGTCCCAGATCCGGCCGGCGCGTTCGTAGAACGCGCGCCACTGGCGGGCGTTGCCGGGCCGCATGGTTTCCACGGCGTCCTCGAACTCGCCGACACCGGCGGGAGCGTCGAACCACGTGCCGTCACCGAACTGGTAGCGCGCGACGGGGTCCAGGCGGCGGAGCTCGAGCACGTCGCGTCGATCGACACCGGTGACGGTCAGCAGGTCGTCGAGGGCGTAGGGCAAAGTGACGAGCGACGGGCCGGTGTCGAAGGAGTAGCCGTCGACACGGTGAACGCCGAGCTTTCCGCCGACCACGTCGGCCTGTTCGCACACCACCACGCGCCGACCCGCGACGGCGAGTCGGGCGGCCACGGCGAGCCCGCCGACTCCGGCACCGATGACCACGACCTCAGCCAAGGTTTCGCCCCTTCCACTCGATCGTTCCCCCACGTTTCGCCTGCCACGAGCGGGCGAGGAGATGCAAAAGAGCGGCGATGGAGAGCGGATGCATGGCGCTGTCGACAACCCGGCCACCGGTACGACGCGCGCTTACGACTCGCCCGGCGACCCCGGCGAAGTAACCGACGAGACCGGCCGGGCGGGCTCTCGGGCCGAACAGCCCGAGCGCTGCGGCCGGGGGTACGAGATAGGCGAGCGCGAGCAGCGAGCCCAGGCCGATCGCTCCCCCCACCGATCCGGTTCCGGCCCACAGATTCTTCGTGTAACCCGCCTCCAACGTGGACCAATCCGTGTACATACGACACGACGCCAAGTCGGTACCGTCGACCACAACCCCCCGTCCACCTGTCCGCTTGAACGCCCGGACCAACGCAACGTCGTCGAGCACTTCGCGGCGAACCGCGGCAAACCCGCCGGCCCGATCGAGCGCCGCCGCGTCCATCACCAGGAACTGGCCGTTCGCTGCCGCCATCGAGTTTGGCCAGGTCCGCTCAGCGAGACGAAGAGGGAGAAACGACAACCACAGCCATTGCAGGAGTGGCTGCACAAGCCGTTCGCCGAAGGTGACGGCAAGTTGACGGGGATACGGGGAAACGAGGTCGAGGCCGCTCTCCCGAAGGAGGGCTACCGCAGATGCGAGTGCGTCGGGTTCGAGATGCACGTCGGCGTCGATGTACACCACGACGTCGCCCTTGACACCCAGCCGCAGCCGCTCACAGGCCCACGGCTTGCCGAGCCAGCCTTCGGGGAGCGTGGCGTCTCCTCCGTCGACCAATCGGAGCGATGGACCGGGTGATCCCGCAGTGCGCTCCTTGATGATTCGTTCCACGACCTCGCCGGTTGCGTCAGTCGAACCGTCATCGAGCACCACGATCTCCAGGTCGGCAACCCCGCTCTGGGCCAGCGCTGCTTCGAGGCAGGGACCAATCCGTGCTGCCTCGTCACGTGCGGGGATGAGGAGGCGGACCCGTTCGTGTTGCGTCGAAACGATCGCCCGAGGGCGGCGCAGAGCGAAGGTGTTCACGATCGTATGTGCGCTGACCAACCCGGCAAGGGCAGTTCCAAGTCGGGTGACCTTGACGCCAACGTTCATAGGGCACTCTCCGTTCGACCCAGCCGATACACGGCCAGGAGCACGAGGCCGAGGACAGGTGTACCGACAAGGGCAACCGCAGGGTTGTCGAAGAACACCGCGAACAGCAGCGTCTCGGCGAACAACGTCCAGCCGAGCAGCATCCAGCCGAGGTCATCGGGACGGTTCGCAACGCGGGCTGGAACAAGGGCAAGGAGAGCGCGAATCATCACGACTCCGACGGCGAACCAGCCCACGGAGTTGACCAGCGGAATCGCGTTCAGCCACGGACCGGCCGTGTCACGCCACTCCCAAGCGTCGAGGCGAACCATCTGCGGATCGAGGAAGAGGTCCCACGCCACCAAGACAAACGAGCCGACTGCTGCAGCGCTCCATCCGCCGCCGACCCTCTGGGCGCAAAGCAGGGCGAGCCAGCCGAACATGGCCCACGCCAGCGGCACAACGGCCGGAACGCCGAGCACCCGGAGCCCGAGGACGTCGGTGTAGTCGTAGTTGCCGAAAGGCAGACCGGTCTTCGAACCGATCCATTCGGCGACGAATCCGATGCCGACGCAGACGGCGACCAGCGCGGCGACTGCTCGCAGCCCGCGACTCCACCAGGCGTGCGCACACGACGTGAGGAAGAAGGCCACCACTGACCAGATCGTGACGACCCGTCGGCCCTCGCCGGAGAGCAGTGGGTACGGGACCTGAAGCGCCAGGACTGCAGCGAACCCGATGAGCCCCGCGGTCGGAAGCCGCGCGCGCCAGTCGTAGGCGCGCAGCGCAGTCGGCACGCTCATGTCAGAACGCGCGCCCGTCGATCGTGCCTGAGCTCTCGAGGACGGCGAACCTGGCGAACATCTCCTCGGCGTACCAACGGTCGGTGTGCGTCCGGGTCATCACCGCGCGATGTTCGACGTTCTCATACGCAAAGCTTCGAAGCGCATCGTTGGAGTCCCAAAGCGAGAACGTCCCCTGCAGGCCGATCGGCGCTTCGCCGATGCCCACCGTGTGGCGAAGCCCGGGCGATACATTCACCGCCGCGGCAACCGGTGGCGTTGCGGTGGCGAACGCTCGCCACTGGCTCGGCTTCACCCGCGCTCTCGTCACCGCGGCAACCGCCCGTCCCGGCATGGCAACGCCGGGAACGGCGCCGTCGAACGGATCGCGACGAGACCACGTTCCCTTCCACGCCACGGGAAGGAGCAGCGCCTCCCAACGCTCGTCAGAGTGCACCGCCCACCGTTTCGCCACGGGCGACCCCACCGAGAAATCCTTCGCGACCTCAATCGAGTCCCAGACAGCGAACAGGCCCCACGTCCTCGGGTCGGCGTCGCGGGGCGTGAACGTCTTCCCGCTCCCCGTGCCGAGCAGTTTCCAGAACCGGAGACCGTTCGTGCGAGCGAGCGTGACCCGGTCAACGGCCATAGAAGCTATTGCGTGTGCGATGTCCCACGAGCGAACGCGTCGGAGGTGCATGGACGCAACGATGGTCGGCGAGCGCGCCGGCAAACTCATGCGTGCACGTACGGGTCGGCGGCGGGCGCAAGGGCGGGCGGGGGGCTCGTCGGCATTCCCCCAGGTTAGGAGAGCAGGTGCTGCTACCGACGCGGCCCCTCCGACATCAAAGATGACGCAAACATGCGCTTTCCCGCCATGACGCGTAGAACAGAGCGCGTGAAGATTCGCATCGGCTACGGTCTCGGCACGCAGGGACTCGGGCACGCTCCGGGTGACGGGTCGGGCTATGCGCAGCTGGTCGATGACCTCGAGCGGCTTTCGTTCGACTCGGTGTGGTTCAGCGAACGTCTCACCGGCAACGCTCCGGACCCCTGCGCGTTGATGGCCTACACCGCGGGCCGGACGACGAAGCTGAAGATGGGGATGAGCGTCATGGTGCTCCCGGGGCGCAGCCCCGTCCTCGTCGCCAAGGAGCTCGCGTCGATCGCGCTCCTTGCGGGGCCCGGCCGCCTCCTGCCCGCCTTCGGCCTCGGCGCCGCCGATCCTCGCGGGCACCAGGCGTTCGGGGTGAAACGCGAAGAGCGCGGCGCGATCTTCAACGAATCACTCGAGGTGATCCGCCGTCTCTGGCGCGAGGACGACGTGACCCATCACGGGCGCTTCTTCACCTACGACAACCTCCGGATCGGACCTGCTCTCCCCCGTCCGCTCGACGTGTGGCTCGGCGGCATCGCCCCGAGTGAGCTGCGTCGCGTCGGTCGTCTCGCCGACGGGTGGCTCCCCTCGTTCATCACCCCGACTGAAGCGCCCGGGCTCAAAGCCAAGGTCATCGAAGCAGCGGCCGAGGCCGAACGCGAGATCGAGGCCGACCACTTCGGCGTGCTCATCGTCTACACCTCCGGCGCTCCGCTCGGCGGCCCGTTCCTCGAACGGATCAGTGCCCGGCGACCCGACGTCACCGACCCATCAGAGTTGTTCCCGGTTGGGCTTCAGGCATTACGCACACATATCAGCCGTTTCATCGACGCCGGCTACACGAAGTTCGTGCTGCTCCCCGCGGCCGACCTCGCCAGCCAGCCCGGCGGTATCACCGAGGAGCTCGAACGCATCGCTATCGACGTGCTCCCCCTCGAACACGACTGACGAACCATCGCCTTCGAACCGCAGTTCTCAGACCGCGTAGTTGCGCAGGTGGAGAAGCGCGGCATCAGCGTCCGGTCCCGACGTCATCAGTCCGGACCCCCCCGCCCCCAACCGGCGCGCCCCGACTCGGCAGAACGCGCCGAGCGGACCGGTGATCGTGTTGGGCGCATCGCGTGGGCCGAGCGAAAGGACGTCTCCACTCGGCATTGTCAGCGTGCAGTGTACTTCGACTGGTTCGAGACCCTGCAACCGCATCGCGTACGGGATAGTTGCGTGCCCCAACCAGGCGACATGACGCAGACGGTCCTCGTCCGCAAACGGCAAGCCGAGTGGCCCGGCGATGTCGAGTGCGTGGGCCCAGTGCTCGGCCAGCCTTGTCGTCGCCAGGGTTCGGGGACGGAGGGGCGCGGCTGCCCACCGGTACAGCTGCATCGGGTCAGCGTTCGAAAGTGCCTCCACCGATGCCCGCCGCGCCGCCTGCCATCGGCGCAAGATCTCGTTCGGAGCGACGTCCAGGGAACGGATCTGATCCTCGAGCGTGTCGTCGAGCGGCCGGTCGCGCCTTGTCCAATCCGACTCGCCGGGCCGCGAGAGAGTGACCGGAATGCCTTCCTCGGTCAGCGCAAGGTGCAGCACGGTGTCGGCAACCGACCATCCCGGCGCGGCCGACGGCAGGCGCCATTGCTCCGGGCCCAGGCGGTCGAGCATCACCCCGATTCGGTCGTACTCCGTCGTCAGGTCGGTGAGCAGGTCATCGAACGGAGAAGGCATGAATCCATGCTCGCGTAGGAACGGCTCAGAAAGGTCAGGCCGAACCGAGGGTCTTGGGCTTGACAATCACCGTGAGGCGCATGCCACCCTCGTAGTGACCCTTCAGATGGCACCCGAGGATCGTGCGGCCGACCTTCGTGAACGTGGTCCGGATCTCGGCGGTCTTCTTCGGGGCAATCGTGACGAAACCCTCGCCCGGCTTCGCCTTGACCTTCGTGTCGTGACTCGCCAGGTCGTGGCCCATCGCTTCCGCATCCTTCATCCCCGCGGCGTGGGCCTTCTGCGCCTTCTCGTCGCCGAGCAGCGCCTCATGGTCGATCGTCGACGCGTTGGTGATTCGCAGCACGACCGGTTGGCCCACCGTCACCGTGATCGTGCGGGGCTCGTAGCGAACGGCGCCCGCTTCGATCTTGACGATCTGCGGGGTCTTCGCGGCTGCTCCGGCCGGGGAGACAGCCGAGACGAGCGACGCGCCAAGGATGGCTGTGAGCGCGCCGGCCAGAATCCGAAGGCGGCGTGAGCGAAGAGAAACGGTACCAACGGAGGACCTCGAAGCCATGCGTCCAGTCTGGCCCGACCGTTCCGCAACCGTGACTGATCGCAACTCATCTGGCCGTGGCACCCGTCACCTACCAGACTGGAAGGCGTGCCGATCGAAGCGTCCGAAGCCACCATTCATGAAGCCATAGCGGCGGCCCTCCCCGATCGGCCGTGCATCGTGTGGCGAGGACGGACCTGGACCTGGTCCGAGGTCACCGATCGCAGCCGACGCCTCGCGAACTACCTGCTCTCCCGAGGTGTCGCGGTTCCCACGGGACGGGAATTCCTCGATGGCCACGAGACCGGCCAGGACCATCTCGGCATCTACCTCTACAACGGCAACGAGTACCTGGAATCGATGCTCGGCGCCTACAAGGCGCGGGTTGCCCCGTTCAACGTGAACTATCGCTACGTCGCCGAGGAGCTGGTGTACCTGCTCACCGATGCGAAGTGCCGGGCCCTTGTCTACGGCGGATCGTTTGCCCCGACGCTCGCGGCAATCCGTGACCAGATCCCGGGTCTCGACATCCTCATCCAGGTCGACGATGGCTCCGGGAACGCTCTCCTCGATGGCGCCGTCGACTACGAAGCTGCGCTCGCAGGGTCGGGTCCCGAACGTCCCGAGGTGCAGGTGATGGGTGGCGACTGGTCGGCCGACGACCTCTACATCCTCTACACCGGCGGCACCACGGGCATGCCCAAGGGTGTGCTGTGGCGTCAGATCGACATCGCGGTTTCGGCGATGAGCCTTCGCAAGGTTGCCGCAGGCACGGAATTCGATGACCTGGATTCGTTCGTCGCCAGCCTCGCCGCGACCCCGCCGCTCATCACCCTTCCTGCCGCTCCGTTCATGCACGGCGCCGGACACTGGATTGCGTTCACCGCGTGGCATCGCGGTGGCACCGTCGTGCTGCAGGACAACACCGTCGCGCTCGATCCCGCGGACGTGTTGACGGTGTGCCAACGCGAAGGGGTGCAGTTCCTCCAGATCGTCGGCGACGCATTCGGTCGCCCGATCATCGAAGAGATCGAGCGGGCCACTGCCGCCGGCACGCCCTACGACCTCAGCGCTCTCGGAATCATGCTGTCAGGCGGCGCCGCCCTCTCCGCTCCCTTGAAACAGCGCTTCCTGAGCGCGCTTCCCAATCTGCTCATCATCGACGGGATCGGTTCATCGGAAGCGGGAGGCCAGATGCAGAACATCTCGGCCGGCGACCCCTCGAGAGCGAGCACCGGCACCTTCGTCGCTGCTCCGGGCAACCACGTGCTCAACGAGGAGCTCACGGCCGAGCACGAGCCCGGTCACGACGGGCTCGGCTGGCTCGCGAAGTCCGGGCGTCTCCCCCTCGGTTATCTGAACGACCCGACCAAGACAGCGAAGACCTTCCCGATGGTCGCCGGAGTCCGCTACTCGGTGCCGGGTGATCGAGCGAAGCTCCTCGTCGGCACCGAGGCGACCTTCGGTATGGCGATCGTCGAGCTGCACGGACGTGATTCGGTGACAATCAACTCTGGCGGCGAGAAGATCTTCGCCGAAGAGGTGGAGGCTGCACTCATCGCCCACCCTG
>JANMYF010000480.1:0-2689 GCA_031381685.1 Acidimicrobiia bacterium | reverse complement strand
GCGCTCACCAACTCGGTATGTACGTCGTTGTTTGGTACCTCCCGGCATTCCAGGACGTGAACACCGACCTGCGCAAGGTGGTTGCCCTGGCGAACCTCGACGTCGATGGGATCTCGATCGACATCGAAGAGCGCGACATCGTGAAGGACACGCCCGAGCGCACTCGCCGCCTCATCCAGTTCACGCAGGCGCTGCGTGGCTTGCTGCCCAACCGGTTCATCAGCAACAACATCATCGAGCCGACGTCGCTCGACGGGGTCCCCGGGATCTGGACGCTGCCCGACGGCAAGCCACCGGCGGCCTACCCCCTGTGGTGGCGTGGCCCGTTCCCGTACGTCGAGATCGCCCCGGCGTTCGACCTGTGGATGATCCAGGCGTACTGGACGAACCGGGCAACCACGTCGGGCTGGCGCGACGGCTACCGCTACGTCGCCGAGAACGTGCGTCGATTGCGTACGGTGCTCAACCGCCCGGATCTGCCGGTCCATGTGATCGGTGGTGTGGGCGACAAGGCCAGGACTCTGAACGACATCAGCGGCGTGCTCCAGGCGGCTCGTGAGGGCGGGTCCACTGGGCTCAGCTTCTACGACTGGCTCGTCACCGATCCGTCGTTCTGGCAGTACTTCCGGGCGTTCCGTGGTCCCGTCGCGGCGGGCTTCGTTGACCCGGGACTACCGGTGTCGGTGCCACCGCCGTATGTACCCTCGCAGCCACCGCCTGTCACCACGACGACCACCGCGCCCGTCCCGCCGCCTGCGGTTCCCGTCACGGCCGTGAGCGTCGTCACGCCACCCGTGGTCCCGTCCCCCGCCTGACACCGCGGTCGCGTCGTTGGCCAGGTGTCCTGGGTCCGCTGAGCGCGTTGGGTCGGCTGCCGTTCACTGGGTCGGCTCCAGTACATCGGTGCACACATCCCGACCCAGTGCACAAATCCCGACCCAACGACCTGTGCTGACCCAGTGCGGCTTGGCTGAGCGATACTCGGTGGTGTGAGTTCTGTGCCCCCCGACGATGCCGCGCTGGTGGCGGCGTTGCGGCAGGTTATGGACCCGAAGCGGGTTTTGGTGTCGGCGTTCGAGAAGGCGCTGTATGCCAAGGATGCTTCCGCCCTCTCGCCGGCGGAGCCGGGCGTGGTCGTGCTACCGATCAGCGCCGAGGAGGTGCAGGCCTGTGTGCTGGTGGCTCGCGACCACGGACGCGCCATCACCCCTCGCGGGTCCGGCACGGGTCTGGCCGGGGCGGCGGTGCCGATCGACCGACCGGTCGTCATCGTCACGTCGAAGATGAACCGGGTGCTCGACGTCGACGTGGACGAACGGATCGCGTGGGTCGAGCCCGGAGTGCTGAACCTCGACCTTTCGAAGGCGGTGGCGAAGCACGGTCTGCACTACGCCCCTGACCCGTCGAGTCAGCAGGTGTGTTCGATCGGCGGCAATGTGGGGACGAACGCCGGTGGCCCGCACTGTCTCGCCCACGGGGTCACCAGCGCGCATACCTATGCCATCGAGGTGGTGCTGCCCGACGGTGAGCGGTGTGTCCTCGGTGGCGCGACCGGTGATGGGCCGGGCTACGACCTCCGCGGCCTGTTCGTCGGCTCGGAGGGGACGATGGGAATCGTCACGAAGGTCGCGGTGCGACTCATGGTCAACCCGCCGGCGATCCGGACGCTGCTTGCCGACTTCACCTCGATCCGTGACGCGAGCGCGGCGGTCTCCGCCGTGATCGCATCGGGGACGCTCCCGGCGGCGCTCGAGATGATGGACGCCAACTGCATCAAGGCGGTGGAGCCGTGGGCGAAGGCCGGTCTTCCCCTCGATGCCGAGGCGGTGCTGCTGATCGAGATCGAGGGGGTGCCGGAAGGCATCGAACCGTCGGTCGCCGAGATCCGCGACCGCTGCCTGTCGAACGGCGCGCGCACCGTTCGCGTTGCGTCCTCGGCGGAGGAGCGGGCGCTGCTGTGGAAGGCCCGCAAGTCGGCGTTCGGGGCCATCGCCAACATCAAGCCGGACTACTACCTCCACGATGCGGTGGTCCCGCGCAGCAAGCTCGTCGATGTGATGGAGAAGGTGATCGAGATCGCCGCGCGTCACGAGATCATCGTTCTGAACGTGTTCCATGCCGGTGACGGCAACCTCCATCCGCTCCTCGTGTTCGACGGACGTGAGCCAGGCGTGCTCGACCGCGTGCACCTGGCGGGGGAGGAGATCGTGCGGGCCTGTGTCGATGCGGGCGGCACGCTTTCGGGTGAACACGGCATCGGACTGGAGAAGAAGGAACTTCTGCCGTTGGTCATGACCGACGCCGAGCTGGCCCATCAGGTGCTGGTGCGGACGGTGTTCGATCCCGATGGACGATGCAATCCGACGAAGGTGCTGCCGGCCGGCGCCACGTGCGGAGAGTTGCGCCGCGTGCCGGAAGGGGCGTGGGTCTGATGGCCGCAAATGAGCAACACGAGCAGCACGCTCACGTCGCCCTCGCCGAGCGGGTCGCGTCGGCTTCCGTCCATCGCTTCGCCGACGAAGTCGGTTCCGAGGGGAAGGTCCGTGTCGTCGGCACGAGGACGCAGTGGGCGATTGGTAGGCGCTCTGATGATATGTCCACTGACGTTCGTGAGCTCTGGGCTCCCGATGGTGTGGTCGACGTGCAGCCGTCGGAGCTGATCGTGCGCGTCGGTGCCGGAACCCCGGTG
>JANMYF010000456.1:0-1501 GCA_031381685.1 Acidimicrobiia bacterium | reverse complement strand
GCTGCGGTCGCCGTCTTCATGGGGGCCACATCGCTGCCGTTCGCCATCTGGCTGGCGAAGAACTTCATCGATGGTGTGCCCGTCTCCCTCGAGGAGGCGGCACGTGTCGACGGAGCGAGCACTTTGCAGGTGATCACGCGGGTGCTCCTCCCGCTCGTGAGGCCCGGAATGATCGTCCTGTTCATTTTCGCGTTCATCGGGAACTGGGGGAACTTCTTCGTGCCGTTCATCCTTTTCTCCAGCTCGGACAAGCAGACGGCGTCGGTTTCGATCTACAACTACTTCAACAGCCTCGGCGGCGTGTACTTCGGACGCGTTGCCGCATTCGCCATCATCTACTCCGTGCCTGCCGTGCTTCTCTACGCCGTCATCTCCCGCACGATCGGCCGTTCGCTGTCATTCGCCGGCGCGGTGAAGGAGTAACTGCTCGACGACCCTGGCCCGCTGCGTCGACCGGAAACGACCTGCGTGAGCATTGCGTTCAGCTCAGCTGAACGCTCCGATTCTGAACTCATCAACAAAAGGAATCGAAGATGAAACACCAGTCGTCCTATCTCCTACCCGTGGCCGAACGCCTGCTTGACTGCCCCAAATCGATGACGAATGGACCATGCGGCGGCGTGGCGTTGGACGGTACCTGCGAAGTCGACAGACGGATCTGCGTCTGGGCCCAGACGATCGTGGCAAGCCCGGCAGCCGCGAATCATCCCGCTCCCCCAGGGGACTGGTCCGCCCGCGAGCCGTTTTCCGCCCTCTTCGGTGAGCCGAGGCAGCCGCGCATCGTCGCAGACACGCTCGACAAGCACCGGCGGCCGCTCCGCCAAGGCGGACGATTCGAGTCGATGCTGCGTGCTGGACGCTTCGTCGTGACAGCGGAGATCAACCCGCCTGACAGCAGCGACGCCGCGGCTGTCCTCGCCCGAGTACGACCGCTCGCCGGTGTGCTCGACGCCGTCCACATCAGCGACAACTCGCTCGCTTCACCCCACATGTGTGGACTGGCGATGGCGGCGCTGATCGAGCGTGCCGGGGTCGAGACGATCCTGCACATGACGTGTCGCGACCGGAACCGCAACATGCTCCAAGCCGATTTGTTGGGGGCAGCGGCGCTCGGGATCAAAAACGTCCTCTGCCTTACCGGGGACCATCCGGCGATCGGCGACCATCCGGCCGCCAAACCTGTCTTCGACCTCGATGCCGTCAGCTGGATTGACACCGCCCGTCACCTACGCGATGAGGCGACGTTGCTGTCCGGCCGAACCCTCGATGTGGCACCCA
Source organism: Acidimicrobiia bacterium (assembly GCA_031381685.1). Classification (GTDB taxonomy): domain Bacteria; phylum Actinomycetota; class Acidimicrobiia; order Acidimicrobiales; family JANYDT01; genus JANLQX01. Next base: position 223 of record JANMYF010000456.1, on the reverse strand, counting down.
ACGTGCTCATCGGTGCAGGGGCCGAACCAACGGCTGCCCCTCTCGAGTTCCGACCGAATCGACTCGCCGCCAAAGTCGCCGCCGGCATCGATTTCGCCGTCACCCAGGTCGTCTACGACATGGAGTTGTTCGCCGACTTCATGCAGAAGGTACGCGACCTGGGCCTTGACCGGAAGATCCACATCCTCGTGTCCGTCGGTGCCCTGGCGGGACCGGCAATGGC
>JANMYF010000433.1:0-4483 GCA_031381685.1 Acidimicrobiia bacterium | reverse complement strand
GCCGGGCTCGGCATCCCGCCGGACAGAGGAAGGAAAAGCGATGACGACGAGTGTCCGTCCCGGTAGCCAGATGGAGCGCCTGCTCTTCGAGATCAAGAAGGTCATCGTCGGACAGGATCATCTGCTCGAGCGCATGATCGTCGCGCTGCTCGCGCGTGGTCATCTCCTCGTGGAAGGCGTGCCTGGTCTCGCGAAGACGCTCGCCGTGAAGACCGTCGCCCAGGCGATCAGCGGTGAGTTCAAGCGGATCCAGTTCACACCGGATCTGGTCCCCGCCGACCACGTCGGGACGCGCATCAACAGTCAGAAGAACGGTGACTTCCAGACCTCGCTCGGTCCCGTCTTCACCAACCTACTGCTCGCCGACGAGATCAACCGCGCGCCCGCCAAGGTGCAGAGCGCGCTCCTCGAGGTCATGCAGGAGCGCCAGGTGACGATCGGCCGCGAGTCGCATCCGGTCCCTGACCCGTTTCTGGTGATGGCCACCCAGAACCCGATTGAGTCCGAAGGCACCTATCAGCTGCCGGAAGCGCAACTCGATCGGTTCATGCTGAAGGTGCTCGTGGGCTATCCGAGCCCAACCGAGGAGTTCGTGATCGTGGAAAGAATGACGAACCCGATGGAACCGACCGCCCCGGTGATCGACGTCGATCAACTCCTCGTGCTCCAGCGGGCCGCGATGGACGTCTATGTCGACCCGTCGCTCATCGAATACGCAGTGAAGATCGCAACGGCAACACGCGATCTCGGGTCGATCGGCCTCAAGGATCAGGCCCGCAACGTGACGTTCGGGGCGAGCCCCCGTGCGTCGATCAACATGATCCTTGCGGCGAAGGCCTTGGCGGTCATCCGGGGTCGTGACTACGCAATCCCCGAAGACGTGCGCGAGCTTGCGCTCGACGTCCTGCGTCACCGCGTGGTGCTGTCCTACGAGGCGTTGTCCGAGGATCTTCGCCCCGATGATGTGCTGACCAAAGTGCTGGCAGCCATCCGCCTACCCGATACGCCGACGCAGCCGCGGCGGCCCCGACCATCTGACCGGAGCGGTGATGGCAGCGGTTGGGCTCCCGCCAACACCTGAGTCGGTTCTCCGCCGCATCGAGTGGAAGGTGATCCGCCGGCTCGACGGCCGGCTGCAGGGTGACTTCCGCACCCTCCTGCACGGCTCCGGGGTCGACGTCGCCGATCTGCGCGAGTACGAGCCGGGCGACGATGTCCGCCACATCGACTGGAACGTGACGGCCCGCATGGAGATCCCGCACGTGCGGACATTTCTCGAAGACCGCGAGCTCACCGCCTGGCTCCTCCTCGATCGATCTGCGTCGATGACCTTCGGACCCACCGATCGCCCGAAGGGCCTCGTGCTCGTCGAGATGGCGACCACGCTGGCGCGGTTGTTGAGCCGAGGCGGCAACCTCGTCGGTGCCGTGCTGTTCAACAACGCCGTCGAGATCACCCTCGCGCCGCGGACCGGTCGCAATCATGTGCTCCGACTGGCCCGGGAACTGATGAAGCCGACCGCACCCACCGGCACCACCACCAACCTGGCCGATCTCCTGAACATAGGTGCACGTACGATCCGTCGACGCTCGCTCGTGGTGATCGCCTCCGATTTCATCTCCGAACCGGGCTGGGAGCAACCGCTGGGGCGCCTCGCCCGACGGCATGAAGTTGTCGCCTTGCGGTTGCTCGATCCGCGGGAATCAGAGTTGCCCGATGCCGGCTTTCTCGTCATCGAAGATGCCGAGACCGGTGAGCTGCTCTCCGTCGACACGAGCGATCCCGAGTTCCGTCGCCGCTTCGCGCTGCTCACTGCGGAGCGCGACTCCGAGATACGGGCGGCTGCGACCCGCGCCGGGGTCGACCTCCATGTCGTCTCCACCGAGGACGATCTCGTCGGGGCACTCGTCCGTATCGTCGAGCTCCGACGCCGTCGGAGGCGCTGATGAAGTTCGTGTGGCCGCCGGCGCTCCTGCTTCTTGGCCTAGTTCCCGCGTTCGTCGCCGGGTACCTGGCCCTGCTTCGCCGCCGTGGCCGTCGGGTCGCCGAACTCGCGGCAAAGGGTTTCGTCGCCTCGCCGTCGACGCAACGGCTCCGTCGACTCCGCCACGTTCCCTACGCCCTGTTCCTTCTCGGTTTGACCGTGATGATCGCCGGGGTCGCGCGGCCTCAGACGAAGATCACCATCCCTCGCCGCGAAGGCACCGTCATCCTGGCGTTCGATGTGTCAAACAGTATGCGCGCGAGGGATCTGAAGCCATCTCGAATGGACGCGGCGAAGGAGGCGGCTCGGGCATTCGTGGCCAAACAGCCCTCCTCCATCCGTATCGGTGTCGTCGCGTTCAGCGACGGGTCGCTGGTGACTCAGCAGCCGACGACCGATCGCGGAGCTGTGCTGCAGGCGATCCGACGATTGGCGCCGCAGGGCGGAACGTCGCTCGGCCAGGGGATCTACGCGTCCCTCCAAGCCATCGCCGGGAAGTCTGTCTCCCTTGATCTTCCCGGCCCTGGCGCCCCGGGGGCTCGATCGACGGAGGCCGCCTCGCCGGACACCGCGCCGTCGGGACCGACCAATCCGGACGCGGTGGCACCGGACGCGATCGACAACGTGGACATCGGCTACTTCGGGGCGGGGGCGGTCGTGCTCCTTTCCGACGGCGAGAACACCGACGATCTCGACCCGTTGGCTGTTGCCAAACTGGCCTCGACGGGCGGCGTCAAGATCTATCCGGTAGGGGTTGGTTCGACCGAGGAGACGGTTGTCGAGCTCGATGGGTTCCAGTTCGCCACGTCTCTCGACGAGGCGGCGTTGCAGGGCATCGCCGACATCACCGACGGGACGTACTTCCGAGCCGAGAGTGCAGCTTCGCTTTCAAGCATCTACCAGTCGATCGATCTCGAATGGCGCCGCGAGTCGGAGTTCACCGAGATCACCGCGTTGGTCGCGGCGGCGGGTGCGGCGCTTCTGGCGATTGGTGCGGCGCTCTCGCTCTTCTGGATGGGAAGGCTGGTCTGATGAGCGTTCGGTGGCCTCTCGCGCTGTTCGGCCTTCTCGTCGTTCCGCTGCTTCTCGCCGCGTACCTTCTCCAGTTGCGCCGCAAGCGTCGCGGTGCCGTCGTCTTCTCCAGCGTGGCGCTGGTGCGCGCCGCGATGCCGAAGCGAGCCAGTTGGAAACGGCACGTGCCTGCTGCGCTGTTCCTCCTCGGGCTCGCGTCGCTCGGTGTCGCGTCGGCTCGGCCGCAGGCCTCCGCCAACGTCGCGGTTTCCCGGACAACGATCGTCCTGGCTCTCGACGTCTCGCGCTCGATGTGCTCGACGGACGTGGCTCCGAACCGGTTGAGTGTCGCGCAAGAGGCTGCCCGATCCTTCGTCGAAGCACAGCCGAAGGGCACGCGTATCGGCCTCGTCGAGTTCGCCGGCTTCGCGTCGGTCGTTGTCGAGCCGACGACAGAACGCGAACAGCTGCTCTCGGCGATCGACGGTCTCACGACGGCGCGGGGAACGGCGATTGGCTCAGCGATCCTCCGCTCGGTCGAAGTGATCTCGTCGATCAATCCTGAAGTGGCCCCGGTCGACTCCTCGGTCGAATCGGGAGCCGGAGACTCGTTCCCCGGGTTCGACCCGACCACGGGGGAGCCGATCGAATCCGCACCGGTCCGCCCGGCTGCGCCGGCGCCGAAGGAGGGCTACGTGTCCGACATCGTCGTGCTCCTCACCGACGGGACGAACACCCGAGGCATTGCCCCGGTCGATGCGGCCGAGCAAGCGACCGATCGACGGGTGCGGGTCTTCACGATCGGGTTCGGCACATCGAACCCGACCGACATGGTGTGCACGGCAGCGCAACTCGGCGGAGACGCGCTGTTCGAGCAACCCACGTTCGGCGCCGGAGGATACGGAACCCCACCGGTGAGCGCGATTCGACAGCTCCTGGTGGCCGACGAGGGCACGCTGCAATCCGTCGCCAACCTCACCGGCGGGACGTTCTACCGGGCCGAGGATGCCGATCAGCTTCGCGGCGTTTTCAACAAGCTCCCCAAGGACGTCGAGCTGCAACGCCGACAGGTCGAACTGAGTGTCGGGTTCCTCGGCGTCGGTGCGCTTCTCGCCCTCGTCGCCATGGTCCTTTCGCTCCGTTGGAACCGCACGCCCTGATCGCTCCGCCGAGCAGGTGCGTTCAGCTGGTCATGCCACCGAGGCCGACGAGACCGCGGGCCAACTCGATCTCACCCATGTGGCGGAGGCCGTGCTGGTAGAGCCAACACTCGAATCCGTCGAGCACGGTGATCCCCTGGGGACCGGCGACGCGGGCGCTGTAGGTCGTGGCGATCTGGGGCGGGAAGGGATGAGGGATCACGACCCGGGTGAGGTCGGCCGGATCGAGGGTGGCGAGGTAGGCCTCGGTGCGTTCGAACACGGCGCGTTGGTAGGCCTTGAACTCGTCGTAGTTGCCGATCCGTTGGAACACCATCTCGTCGACGGT
>JANMYF010000372.1:0-7346 GCA_031381685.1 Acidimicrobiia bacterium | reverse complement strand
CACCCCCACGCCGAGGGTGAGATCGTGGCCTCGTGTCTTCCATCGCTCCGACAGCACCGCCACCCGCTCACGCATGCCGATCGCCAGGCTGATGGCACGGTGCGCGGGATCGTCGCACGGGATCGGATCGTTGAAGAACACCATCATGCCGTCGCCGGTGAACTGGCTCAGCGTGCCGCCCAGTTCGAAGATAAGTGGACCTATGGCATCGTGCATCTCGCGTAACACCTCCATGACGTCCTCCGGTTCCGATCTCTCGGCGAACGACGTGAAGCCGCGGAGGTCACAGAACAAGGCAGTGATGTCGCGTCGATGGCTCTTGAGCAGTTCGGTGCCGCCCGCTTCGATCACCTCCATCAGCTGTGGGGGGACGAAGCGCTGCATCAGGTTGAGCTGTTCGACCTTGCGCACCTGATCAGCCACGCGGGCTTCGAGCTCGACGTTCCATCCTTTCAACTCAGCCGCTTGTGCTTCCACACGGGCGAGCAGCGCGTGCTCCGCGTCGCGGAGCCGCTTCTTCTCCACACAGGCGCCGACGCGCGCTTTCAGCAGCACCGGATCGAATGGCTTCGGGAGGTAGTCGTCGGCGCCGGCTTCGATGCAGCGCACGATGCTCGCCATGTCGTCGAGGGCCGAGATCATGATGACGGGGATGTGGCGGATCGTCGGGTCGTTGCGGTGCCGTTCGAGCACCGCGAACCCGTCGAGGCGGGGCATCATGACGTCGAGCAGCACGAGATCGATGCCGGAATCGGGCGCGGCGAGGCGTTCGAGGGCCTCGATCCCGTCGCGTGCTTCGACGACGCCGTAGCCGAGCCGCTGGAGCCGTCGGCCGAGGACATCACGGTTCGCTTCGTCGTCGTCGACCACCAGGACCATCTCCAGCCGACCTGCCACCGCGTCGGTGGCGTGGCCGGTGTCGCGGGTGACGAGAACGGGTCCGCGGGTGAGGCGGGTGGCCAACTCGCCGAGGCGCGCCGCGGCCGAGGCGAGGCGTTCGAGGTCGGCGATCGGAAGGACCCCCGGCGAGGCCAGTAGTGCGTTGGTCATGGCGGTCAGCTCGTCTACCCTTGCTGTAAGTGCGCGTATGGCTTCGGCAGCGGCGGTTCCGGCATTTTCGCCGTCGTCGGCGATCAGCCCGGGTACGAGTTCCAGCACGAGCCGTGCCGTGGAGCGGATGGCGTCGAGTTGTTGCGTCGTCGCGTCGGTGATGCCGTCCTCTTCGAGGAGCAGCTCGGAGTAACCGATGAGGTGGTTGACCGGGGTGCGCAGCTCGTGGCGCAGTTCCCGGATCTCGTCGGGAGTCATGGTTTGGTGGGCGGCGTCGTGAGGGGTCCGGCGGGTGAGCACCGAAGCGGATGCGCATCGCGCCGTAGTGGCGAAGTCATGGTTTGGTGGCTGGTTCGGTGCGGGAACGGGTGTCGTGAACACTGGCGCCGGGCTCATCTGCGTAGTCACGCCGAGCACTCGACCTCATGGCGTGACCGGCTCGGCGACCCCGAGTGCGGCCATCTTCGCCAGCAGTCGGGGGAGGTCGACGGGTTTGGTGTCGTAGTCGTCGCACCCCGCCGCCATAGCCTTCTCGCGATCGCCGGGCATGGAGTGCGCGGTGAGGGCGATGACCGGAATCGCCTCGGTGGCGGCGTCGGCCCTCACGGCTCGGGTGGCCTCCCAGCCATTCATGATGGGCAGGCTCATGTCCATGAGGATGAGGTCGGGGTGCTCCGTTTTCGACATGGCCACGCCCTCGGCGCCGTCGACAGCCATCACCACAGTGAACCCGCGCCGCTCCAGCCGCCGAGAAAGCATGTCGCGGTTCATCTCGTTGTCCTCGACGATCAAGATCTTCGGCATCGCCCTTGAGTAAACCACCTCCCGGGTCGGGGTTTGGAAGATTCGTGGCGCTGGGCGCTACAAATCCTCCGAACCCTCGGCCAAGAGACGCTCTAGTGCGACGACCGTGGGGCGGAACGAGGCTCGATTCACCAGGTCACGATCGGTCGCTTCGACGACTCGCCAGCGATGTTCGACGAGCAGGCGCCGACGCTCGGCGTCGCGCTCCTGGGTGCGGCGGGACCCGTGGGTGAAGAAGGGGCTGACCTCCAGCGCCACCCGATCGCCGTCCCACGCAAAGTCGACCTCGACCACCTCCCCGCCACCGATCGGCACCCTGTAGTTGCGCTTCCACCCGCCCAGCCCGGCGTCGTCGAGCCATCGACCGACGATCTGCTCCTTGCCGCTTCGGTGGCCGATGCCAGCAGAACGTGCGTCGAGCAACACAACGAGAAGTCGGCGGTTTCGAATCGACGACGGCGCAACGGATTCCAGCGCGGAACGAACGGTCTCGACGCTGACCAGGCGATGGGCAAGGCAGTGGTCAAGACATCGCTCGACGACGGCCGCGTCGACGAACCGAGGGAGCAGCAGCAGCGTCGAGGCGGGCGTGGCGACATGGGTCGTCATCCACGACTGCCGCTGTGTTGAGCTCTGGCGTATCGTGGCGATCCCGCGCAGCGTGACTTTCCGGTCTGTCGGAATGCTCAGCAGCTTCGGTGCCTCGGGATGGAGGAATCGCTGAGGCAACGGCATCTGGTGGACGACGGCGGCGGAGACTCCGGCGATCGTCGAGCCAGGCACCGCAAGCGATGCTGCGAGGATGCCCTGCATCGCACTTGGTGGCACCGCGGCGAGGCGCATCACGCCCGTGTGCACGGGGACGAGCAGCCCGGCCTGTTGACGGCGGGAGAGCGCCGACCTGTCGATACCGCGCTGCAACGCCTGGTCGACGGAGATCAGCCCGAGCTGGCGACGAGCAATGCCGTGCAGCAGTTCGTCGATCTCGAAGGTGGAGTGAGCGCCTTGCATGGCCGCCCACTCTTGCGGCGGCGGTATGACACTTCCGGCGGGCCGAGGATTCGGAAGTTTTGTAGCTCCCAGCGCTACAAATGTTCCAAACCCTCCACCACGACCAGCGGGAGGGTGACCGTGAACGTCGAGCCTTGGCCGGGTTCCGACGTCACCTCGATGTCGCCGCCCATCATCACGCAGAAGCTGCGGCTGAGGGCGAGGCCGAGGCCGGTGCCGCCGTAGGTGCGGGTGGTTGACGGGTCGGCCTGGGAGAACGCCTCGAAGAGTTTGTCCCGCTGCTCGTCGGTGATGCCGATGCCGGAGTCGCGCACGGCGAAGTGGATCGCGTCGGGGTCACGGGTGACGGTGAGCGTGACGGACCCGTCGGACGTGAACTTGGCGGCGTTCGACAGGAGGTTGAACAGCACCTGCTTGGTCTTGACGAGATCGGCGTGCATCACGCCCATGTCGTCGGGGCAGTCGATGACGAAGGCGTTGCGGTTCTTCTCGACCATCGGCCGCACGATCGACTCGACCTCGTCGACGAGCGACTGCACGCGGAACGTCTCCAGGAACATCGTCATGCGGCCCGACTCGACCTTGGCCAGATCGAGGATGCCGCCGATAAGCGTGAGCAGGTGCTTGCCGGCCGACTGGATCTTGCCGAGGTCGGGGAGGAAACCGGTGGTGCCGAGGTCCTCGCACTCCTCGCTCAGGAGCTCGGCGTAGCCGATGATGGCGTTGAGCGGTGTGCGCAGCTCGTGCGACATGTTGGCCAGGAACTCCGACTTGTGCCGCGACGCGACCTCCAGCTCCTCGGTCTTCGCCTGGAGCTCGCGGAAGAGCCGGGCATTCTCGATGGCGATCACCGCCTGGTCAGCGAATGTCTGCAGGAGCTGCTTCTCCGAGTCGGTGAAGCGCGCGACGCCGGGTCGAAGGATCGTCATCAGGCCCACGACACGGCTGCCCTGCAACAACGGGACCGTCGCGGTCGAGAATGCGCCGTTGAACTCGAATAGTGCGACAGCCGCACCACCAGACGTCGCGGCCGCTTCCGCGCTCGGCACGGCCATAAAGAACGGCTTCTTGCGTCGTACGTGAAAGGCGACGACGTCGGGGAGCGCAAAGCCGTAGTACGGCTCGCTCGTCGGCCCGACAGGCCCGTACAGATCCGGTGGATGAACGTAGGTTGCACCGGTGTCGACGAGGAGGATGGCGGTCTGACTCCCGCCGACGAGCCTGGTGGCCTGCTCGGACAGCTCCTTCAGGACGACGTCGAGATCGAATGCGGACTTACTGATGGTCTGGAGCACGGTAGCGACAGCGGTCTGCTGCTCCAAGGCGGCCTTGACCTCCCGGTTGCTGTCCTGTAGCTCGTTGAAAAGGCGGGAGTTCTCGATGGCGATGAGGGCCTGGTCGGCGAAGGTCTGCACGACGTCCTCATCACGCTGGCTGAACGGACGCCGGTCGCGACGCATGAGGGAAAACACGCCGCGGAACGAGCCAGGACGGGTCAGCGGCACCATGAGGTACGCCCGCTGGCGAAGGCGCTCGACGAACTCGAGGCTCGGGCGATCGCGCTGGGATCGCCACTCGGCCGTCAACGCGTCGGGCTCGAGATCGTTCCGCCCGATCGACCCGAGTGCCACCCTCGACACGGAGTTGTCACTATCGAGCGGAAACACGATTTCGTCGATGATCGCCAGTTCGTTGGCCGTGAACCCGTGGCTGGCACCGTTTCGAAACCGCTCCCCGCCCTCCTGCCAGATGAGCGCAGTGTCGGCCTCACACAGACGGGCGGCGATGCCGAGCACTTGGCTCAACACATTTTCCAGATCGTTCGGCGAGCTGCTGATGACTTCGAGTACCTCGGCGATGGCGGTCTGCTGTTCGAGCGCCTCGCTGACCTCGCGGTTCGTCTGCTCCAGCTCGGTGAACACGCGTGCGTTCTCGATGGCGATCAGTGCCTGATCGGCGAAGCCCTCCAGCAACGCGACGTCGCCGTCGTCGAAGGGCCGGGCCGTGTGGCGTCTGACCAGGATCGTGCCGTGCTCGACCGTCCGCCCGATCAAGGGGACGCACAGCATCGCCACCTCGCTGAGCGATTCCGATCGACAGAGGTCAGCCTGGGCCGGGAAGCGATGGGCCCATGCATCGATCGGTCCATGGACGAGGACCGCCGCCCTGGTCGCTTCGGCCTCTCGCTGGACCGAGTTCGCGACCGCTGCGTCGGACTGGCGGACGGTCTCCCGGAAACCTCGGACGGGGTCCCAGACAATCACCTGCTCGCGGGGGCCAAACACGATCGCCACGTGATCGGCGGCAGTCAGCTGCTGGGCGGCAAGCCCGATGGCAGGCAGCGTCTGTTCGATCTCACCGGGCGAGGCGCCGATGACCTTCAGCACCTCTGCGATAGCGGTCTGCTGCTCCCGTTCCTCCTCGAGCGCCTTGAACAGCCGGGCGTTCTCGATGGCGATGACCGCCTGGTCGGCGAACGTCTGCAGCAGCTTCTTCTCTGAATCCGAGAAACGTTCCACTCCGGCTCGTTGCACCATGAGTAGCCCGAGAGTCCTCCCATCACGCAGGAACGGAACCGATGCGAAGGAGTAAGGACCCCACTCCTCGAAGTACCGAGGTGGGCCTCCGGCTGTCGCGTCGGTGAAGGTCCTATAGAACGGTCGGCCGTAACGCAAGAGCTCAGTGAATCCTTCGAAGTCCTTGAACTCCTCGGCCTCCAAACCAGTCGCGTCCCGGTACGTTGCCGGAAACACGTGCGCCTGTGGGGAGTCAGCCAGCGCAATGCTGATTCGCGAACCACGGACGAGGCGGCACGCCTGCTCGGCCAGCTCGTCGAGCACCAGGTCGAGATCGAACGCAGACTCACTGATGGTCTGGAGCACGGCGGCGACAGCGGTTTGCTGTTCGAGCGCCTCGCTGACCTCGCGGTTGCGGGCTTCGAGTTCCTTGAACAGGCGGGCGTTCTCGATGGCGATGACCGCCTGGTCGGCGAACGTCTGCAGGAGTTGCTTCTCGGAGTCGGTGAAGCGGCTCTCACCGGGCCGGACCACACTGAGCAGTCCGACGATCCCCGAACTGCTGCGCATCGGCACGGTAACCACGGAATGGGGGCCGTACCGGTCGAGCCCGGAATCTGAGAGGTCGGACGCGCCGCGGTCGCTCGCTCGAATGGTGACGGCGAGTGTCCGGTTCTGTTCGATGACGCTCTCTTCGAACGGGCCGAGCACGCTGTTTTCGGGGGTCTCGTAGTGGGAGAGCTCGGACTGCGGAAACACATAGGACGCCCCGTACTCACGGCCCCTGAGCCCACGGATCGCAACGTGGACGCCGGGGACCAGCTTGTGCGCCTGTTCCACCAGTTCGTTGAGAACCACCTCGAGATCGAAGGCTGACCGGCTGATCGTCTGCAGCACCGACGCCACTGCGGTCTGCTGCTCCAGTGCCGCCTTGACCTCACGGTTGCTGTCCTCCAGCTCGTTGAATAGCCGGGCGTTCTCGACGGCGATGACGGCCTGGTCGGCGAAGCCCTCGAGGATGGTGGTAACGCGATCGTCAAAGGCCTGACCTGAGGACCGTCTCAACACGAGGAAGCCGACGGGTCCGTCGCGACCGGGCAGCGGAACGGCGACAAGTGACGCTGCGTCAAGTCCACTGGACCGGGTCAGCTGGGCGGTGGTGGAGTATTCACCCTCCCACTCAGCAATCGGGCCGCTCACCCGGACAGGCGTGTTCCGCCCGTAGGCGGCCCCGGGGACGCTGCTGGGGAAGCTGGAGTGTTCCTCCATGGTGATGAGCCCGACCGAGTCGCTCCACAGCTGCCAGGTTCCGTCCTCGAGGAAACCGATGGACGCGTAGTCGGCGTCGCACAGTCGACGGGCCGCTCCAGCGATGGCCGGCAACGTACGTGAGATGTCGCCCGGCGACATGCTGATCACACGCATGACGTCGGCCGACGCCGTCTGTTGCTCGAGCGCCTCGCTCACCTCGCAGTTGCGTGACTCCAACTCCTCGAAGAGTCGGGCGTTCTCGATGGCGATGACGGCCTGGTCGGCGAACGTCGCGAGGAGTTGTTTCTCGGAGTCGGTGAAGCGATGCTCCCCAGATCGATCGAGGACGATGAAGCCCACCGGGTCTGTCGCGCTCTGCAGAGCGACGATCGCGAGGGTGACGGTACCGAATCGATCGATGTTGGCGCTGCCGTGCGACAGTGCCGGGAGGAGGGGGTCGCTCGAGCGGACCGTTCGGAAGAACGACTTTCGACCATTGAGCAAGAGCAGAAGTTCGTCGGCCGTGGCCATGGCGATGCCCAGTCCCGCCGGCACCTGCCTCACACTGTCGAGTCGCCCATCCCGCAGCAGCGCGATGGCGCTCCGGTCAGCGCCCAGCATCCGGTGGGCTTGTTGCACCAGTTCATCGAGCACGGCATCGAGATCGAATGCGGACCTACTGATGCTCTGCAGCACTGCGGCGACTGCCGTCTG
>JANMYF010000269.1:0-6519 GCA_031381685.1 Acidimicrobiia bacterium | reverse complement strand
CCACTATCCACCACCACCACTCCTGGTTTACGGTTGTCGGCGCCGGGGCCGGGCCCCCCCCCCCTTCCCTCCCCCGGGCACGGCGGGGGGGCGGGGCCGGTTGTGTTGGCCGCGGCCCCGGCCCCGAGCCGCAGATCCTGGCCTGCGGAGTCCGAACGGAGGGGTCAGCTCTTGCGGACGAGCTTGGCGGCCTCGCGTGCTGCCTTGTCCGCGTCGCGCTTGGCCTCGCGGGCCGCGTCCGCGGCTCATCGACCGTTCACCGAGAAGTGCTGGTAGTCCTTCGTGGTCCGCCAGTTCCCGCCCCATTTCCAGCCCTGCGCGGCAAAGGCCTTGACCACCGCACCGCCTGCGACGATCATGCCCGGCTCGCCGAGACGACGCTTGACGTACGGTCGGGCGGCCGGGTCGAGCACCGCCCCATCGGCGAGCACATAGGGGTTCTGGACGGGATTCACGTCGATCGCCCGCCCGTACGCGTGCTGTGACCATCGTTTCGTCGGCGCACCATCGGGTCCGAAGGACGGTCGGCAGTTGAAGGCCGAGGTGTTGTTGGCCATGGTGGACCGGTCGTCGTCGCCGCCGAAGGCCTCGATCGGTTCGATCGAGGCGATCGGAAACTCGGACGAGTAGAGGGTGAGGAAGACCCGGCCGACCTGCGCGGCAACGTCTCGGTGGACCACGAGCGAACCCGTTCGGCTCGCACCGGAGAAGTCGATGAACGGAACCGTTACCCGACGGAGATCTCCGAGCGGCACCGGACATCCTTCGGTCCACGTGACGCCGACCATGGACCGCTGCACGGCGAGATCAAGGCGTTCGATCACCACCCGACCGGACGAACCGGCAGACGCCAGGCTCGCCGTCGTGGAGGTCACGATGGCCGACCCGACGACAACGGTCGCCAACAGGCCCCAGGACTTAGCCCTCGAGGGTGCGGCGACCTTCAAGGGCTCTCCCGAGCGTGAGCTCGTCGGCATATTCGAGATCACCGCCGACGGGAAGGCCGCTGGCGATGCGCGACACCGTGATCCCGACGTTCTTGAGCAGACGGGCGAGGTACATCGCCGTGGCCTCACCGTCGAGATTCGGGTTCGTGCACAGGATCACCTCGTCGATCTCCTCTTCCCCCAAACGCACGAGGAGTTCCTTGATCCGCAGCTGATCCGGCCCGATCCCCTCGAGGTGGTTGATCGCACCCTGCAGCACGTGGAAGCGACCCCGGAACTCCCTCGTACGCTCCACGGCCACGATGTCCTTGGGCTCTTCGACGACACAGAGCACCCGAGTGTCGCGGGACGGATCGCGACAGATCGCACATTCGGTATGCATGGCATCGGACTGCACCGACCCGTCGGAACCGACCTCGAGTTCCGCGATGTTGAAGCACCGCGAGCAGAACACCACGAGCTCCTTGGCCCGGGCGACGGCTCGCGCCAGACGCAGGGCGTCTTCCTTGGATCGTTTCAGCAGGTGGTACGTAATGCGCTGCGCGGACTTTGGACCGATGCCCGGCAAGCGACCGAACTCGTCGATCAGCTCCTGCACCGGACCGGCGTAGAGATTGGCCATCAGCTAACCGAGCAGCCCGCCGAGCGGACTGCCCCCGCCCAGACTCCCGAGCCCGCCGGCGATACCACCCATGGTCTGGGCACTGGACTCGGCCACCCGGTGCGAGGCGTCGTGCAACGCGGCCAAGAGGAGATCTTCGAGCAACGAGACGTCGGACGGGTCGACGACCGACGGATCGAGACGAACGGCCAGGAACTCCCCCGTCCCGGTGACATCGATCTGCACGGCACCCCCACCTGATGCCCCGGTGAACGTGGTCCGCGCCGCAGCCTCCTGGGCGGCGGCCAACTGCTGTTGCATCTCCATCGCCTGACCGAGAAGCGCGTTGAGATCGAAACCGGAAGTATCTGACATGAGGGTCCTCGGAGTGTGAAGCGGGCTACGCCTCGCGGACGAGTTCGGCGCCCGGAAACGTTCGGGAGATGTGCTCGAGCGTGGAGGAGGTTGCGTCGACGGCATCGACGAGCGTGTCGAGATCGACCTCGTGCTCTTCCGAGGGGACCGGTTCCGCTGGCGCGGGCTTCGTCGGAGGGGCAGACGCCGTTGCGAAGCGACGATTTGCCAGGACGCCGCCGGCATCATCGGGGGCGTCGGGAATCGGCAGTGAGGCCGCGAGGTCGACAATCAGCCGGACGCTGACCGCATGTCCGCGGACAACGGCGAACGACGCGGCCAGGTCAGCGACAAACTCTTCGCAGCGGGCAAGGTGCATCGCGTTCGGGAGCGCGACTTCGACCTCGGCGGGTGACGATGAGGCAAAGCGGCCGGCCGAGAACATCGCCCGAGCCTTGCCCCGCAACCCATCCAGGACGCGATCACGTTCGTCAACGGGGCCCGTCACCGGTTCCGGAGCCGTCGACGTGGGGGCGGGGCGGGGAGAAGTCGACGCCGGCCGCGCCGTCGCCCTGGCCGGGGCCGGGCGCGACCCGAGTTGCGCCCGTGCGCCATCGGCGGCACCGGAACGCCGCGACGCCGGTGTGTCCGCGACCACGGGCCGCGACGACGCAAGGCTCGGCATGGCGCCACCAGAAATCAGCGGCGACACGACACCGGTGGGATCCGAGGGCGGGAGGTCGGCCGGACCCGTCGTGGTCGGCGTCGTCTCGTCGGTCGGCACAGGTTCGACCGCCGACACCGGCACTCCCGCGGTCGAAGGCGCGGACGGAGGCGGCAGAGCAGGCGTAGCCCGGGGGACGCTCGGCGGCGGGATGGATGCGTCGCCCCCGGCTCGCACCAGCCGTTCGAGTCGATCAAGCCGTTCGACCAATGCGGCCGCCGAGGTGTCGAGATCGGGGTTGGCGAGACGGACGAGCGCTGTCTCCAGCACGATGCGCGGCTCGATCGCGTCGCGCTGCGCGACCAGCGCTTCGCCGAGCACCTCGAGTGCCCGCGTGGATGCGGCCGGCGTGAGCACGCGAACGAGGTCATCGGACGCGCCCGGTCGGGGAACACCCATATGGGTGAGGAACACGTCGCGAAGTACTTCGATCAGGTCGCGGGCCAACTGGCGTGAATCACGGCCCCGCTCCGAGGCGCGGTCGATCGATCGCAAGATCTCGGAGACGTCACGGTTTCCCACCGCGGCAGCCAATTCGGTGATGTCGAACGCGTCGCTGATCCCGCCTGACGCAGCGACCGAATCCAGCGCCGAGAGCGCGTCACGGGCAGATCCGTTGCCTCGCTTGGCGACGGCGGCAAGCGTGGCGTCATCGAGTTCGAGACCGGCCTGGCTGGCAACATCGCGGACGAGTCCGGTGAGCGCGTCGATGGGAAAGAGACGGAACTCGAAGACCTGTGTGCGGCTGCGGATCGTCGGCAGGACCTTTTGCGGATCGGTCGTCGCCAACACGAACACCACATGGGGCGGGGGCTCTTCGAGGGTCTTGAGGAGCGTGTTCGACGCCGCCGTTGACAGCATGTGAACCTCGTCGAGGATGTACACCTTGCGACGGCCTGCGGTGCCGAGCGACGCCCGGCTCACGAGTTCGCGCATCGTGTCGACACCGTTGTTGGACGCCGCGTCCATCTCGATAATGTCCATCGACGTGCCGGCAGCGACCTGCACGCACGAGTCGCAGGTACCGCACGGCTCACCGTCTTGGAGGTTCGTGCAGTTCAACGCCTTCGCCAGGATGCGGGCCGACGTGGTCTTCCCGCAGCCCCGCGGACCACAGAACAGGTACGCGTGGGCCACGCGATCGTTTCGAACGGCATTGCGAAGCGTTTCCGAGACGTGCTCCTGTCCGACCATGTCCGCAAAGCGCTGGGGGCGGAAGCGGCGGTAGAGAGACTGATACGTCACGGAGACGATCGTACCGGCAGGGGTGCGACCGCCGGCCCGAACAACCACAGAACCACGGCGACGTTCAGCGTCGCGAGGCGAAGAACTCTTTCAGCAGGTCCGAGGACTCGTCGGCCCGAACGAAGGGGGTGACGGCGATCTCGTGATTCAGCCGGGCGTCGGCGCACAGGTTGTACAGCGAACCCGTCGCACCAGCCTTCGGGTCGCCGGCCCCGTAGACGATGCGTGCCAAGCGGGAGTTCACGGCTGCTCCGGCACACATCGGACATGGCTCCAACGTGACGACGAGGGTCGCATCGTCGAGCCGCCACCGACCAAGGGCAGCCGCGGCGTCGCGGAGGGCGAGCACCTCGGCGTGAGCGGTGGGGTCGCCGGTCCTTTCACGCTCGTTGTGGCGAGCAGCGACGACCTTCCCGTCGACGACCACCACCGCCCCCACGGGGACATCGTCGTGTCCCAGCGCCAGGGCGGCTTCGGCCAAAGCCAGGCCCATCAGCGCTTCGAGATCAAGGGCTGCAGCATCGGAACCGGTCACCAGGCCGACCCTACACACGTCCAACCGGTGTACAAGCGTTGCCGCGCACCCGACGAGGCCTGTCGGCGGGTGCCGAAGCGAAGCGGAGGCGGCGCCCGCCGGCAATGTGACTGGGCCGTGGGTGAGTGCGAACGTGAGGAGCGAAGCGACGAGCGTTGCCTCGGGTCCCCGCAGAGGCCACCCGGTGGGTGCCGAAGCGAAGCGGAGGCGGGGCCCGCCGGCAATGTGACTGGCGGAGGAGGTGGGATTCGAACCCACGGTGAGTTGCCCCACACACGCTTTCCAAGCGTGCCGATTCGGCCGCTCTCGCACTCCTCCCGGCCGCTCTCACGAACCAAGGGGCCCCTCGAAAAGGAACTGACCCGGACCGAAACAGCGTCGGAGAGGCTACTCTGGGCTGAGCGCGCTGTGATGCGCGTCGCGACAAACTTCTCTGATCGCAACCGGTGCCGTTCGGTGTGGGCGGTCGGGTCCTGCGCAACGTGAACCCCATGAACCGAGTCAGGGCCGGAAGGCAGCAGCTCTCAGTGAGGACCCTCGTGTGCCGCAGATCGCCTGGCCGTCCACTCCGAACGGCACCGGCGCGTCCGGAGCTTGGCGGATTACCGATCACCGGCAAGCACCTACCGTCCGTCGGCTAACGTTTCTCCGCCGCTGGAGAGGTGCGAGAGCGGCCGAATCGGACGGTCTCGAAAACCGTTGAACTGCAAGGTTCCGTGGGTTCAAATCCCACCCTCTCCGCCAGGTGACGTCGATGGCGTCACAATCGGCCCGGGCCTTTGTGGTCCGGGCCGTTTGCATGTTGCGTCTGCACCGTGGACGCGAACGCAGCCCCGGTTGGGGAGAACCGAGGCTGCGACGCTAGGGAGCGTGTGTTTCGGGTGCTGCAGGTGTCTCAGGCGTGTTCGGCAACCATCCCGGCGACGGAACGCTCGATGAAGCCGCCGAGCGTGTCCCAATCGGTGCGTCCCGTGGCGGTCCATGCCGGAATGCAGGCCGAGAGCACCCCGAGGATGGCGTGCGCGGTGATCGTGGAGTCCTCGATGCGGTACTGACCGGTTTCGACACCGCGGGCGATTCGCGTCGCCAATTCCGGGGTCAAGAGGTCACGCATCGTGGGGTGGGACGACGACGGGGCGTTCCGGGACCCTTCCCAGGTGAGGAGGGCGCAGAACAACCCGGGTGAGGTGGCCGCGGCGTCGATGACAACGCGGGCGAGCAACACGAGGCGGTCGATCGCGCCGTCGACAACGGCTCGTTCGGCCGCAAGAGCCGATTCGGTCACGAGAATGGCGCGCACGATGATGGCGGAAACCGTCGAAGCGATCGTGTCCTTGTCCTCAAAGTGCAGGTAGAATGTGCCCAGCCCCACGTCGGCGCGCTCGGTGATCGCACTGATCGTCGCCCCTTCCACACCCATGACGGCGTAGGTCTCGGCGGCGGCATCGAGGAGACGGCGCTTCGTATGTTGCTTGCGACGCTCGCCGCGGCGCAGCGGTGCACCGTCGGCGGCATTCGGCAGGGCGTGATCGAGGAGCATGGTTCCCCTTCGTGATGGATTCAAGTTCGTGCTGCCCGTCGGAACGGAGGCCGCAAGGACAACGGATGCATGCAGCATCGGCACCCCACCCGGGGACCTGAACAGGTTTTCTTCGCGGCCCGGACGGGCAGTTCCCGGCCGTAGGTCGTTCGACCTATCGCGACGCCCGAACGGTGTGGCAGAACACCTCGCAGCGACGTTCGGAGGTGGTCTGCCCCCATATATGGGGGCAACCTCTCTCCTAACGGAAGGGCGGTTCATGCCTACCGGTGCGGCCACTACCATTTTCGGGCCGTCCTTGGGCCGAGTCCCGCGCCACAGACGGATCGTTGCCCGGTCGCGATCGCAATCGGAATGCGCGTCCCCTGTTCGCCCTGTCGATGCCGCCCCGTGCGTCTCGGCTGTCAACCTGCCCAGAAGGAGCCTCCAATTGATGGAGCCCACGTTGTTGCCCCGCGTCCCGTTCACCGGCCGCATCCTCGTTCTCGGATGCGGATCCGTCGCCCAATGCACGCTCCCGCTGCTCCTGCGACACGTCTGCTCACCCGAGCAGGTCACGGTGATGGACTTCGT
>JANMYF010000302.1:0-1787 GCA_031381685.1 Acidimicrobiia bacterium | reverse complement strand
CGTGATGTGTTCGTCCTCGACCCGATGCTGGCGACCGGCGGCTCGCTGGCCTTCACCTGTCAGCTGCTCGTCGACCGTGGGGCCGAGACGGTCACCGCGGTGTCAGTGATCAGCGCACCGGAAGGTGTGAAGCGGGTCCAGGAATCGTGTCCCAACGTGCGGATCGTCACGGCGGCGCTCGATCCCGGTCTGAACGAGCGGGCGTTCATCATCCCCGGGCTCGGCGACGCCGGCGATCGCCTGTTCGGCACGTCGACGTCGGCGTAGAGGAGCGAGCGATGCACGTGATCGTTGCCGGTTGTGGACGGGTCGGCTCCGGCCTGGCCACCCAACTCATCGCCGACGGCCATTCGGTCGTCGTGATCGACAAGAAGCCGGCCGCCTTCCGTCGACTGGGTGACATCAACGTCGAGCGCATCGAGGGCTTGGCATTCGACCGGCGGACCCTCGTCCGTGCCGGAATCGAACGAGCGGGAGCGTTTGCCGCCGTGACGAGCGGCGACAACTCGAACATCCTCGCGGCGCGCATCGCCCGCGACAACTTCCAGATCACCAACGTGGTGGCCCGCATCTACGACCCGGCACGTGCGTCGATCTACGCCCGACTTGGCATCGCCACCGTGGCCACGGTGGCGTGGACGACCGACCAGGTCGTTCGCCGACTCCTGGCCCAGAGGGTTTCGGATTGGACCGATCAGAGCGGTTCGCTGAGCCTGTTCGAACAGCCGATCCCTCTGAGTTGGTGTGGCCGGCGTCTGATCGACCTTCATGAGGGCGAAGGCTGGCAGATCGTCGCAGTGTCGCGTGCCGGTGTCGCCCACCTCGTGAGTGCCGAGATGGTGGGCCAGGAAGGCGACGTGCTTCACGTCATGGTGCAATCTGCCGGGCTGAGCGAGCTCGATGCCCGCCTCACCGCCACCGAAGGGACGGCACGCTCATGAGGATTGCCATTGCCGGTGCCGGTGCCGTCGGCACGTTCATGGCCGAGGACCTCTCCGGCAACGGCCATGAGGTCGTCGTTCTCGAGGTGAACGCCGCCGTGGTGGAACGCGAACAAGCGCTCCTGCCGAACGTCCGGTTCGTGAACATCGATGCGTGCGAGGTCAGATCGCTCGAGCAACTCCATCTCGAGACCTTCGACGTGATGGTGGCGGCCACTGGCGACGACGAGGACAACCTCGCGGCGTCGCTCCTGGCCAAGCAGGAGTTCGCCGTTCCCCGAGTCGTCGCCCGGGTGAACAACCCGCGCAATCACTGGCTCTTCAACCGCACGTGGGGTGTCGACATCGCCGTGTCGACGCCGCATCAGCTCACGGCGATGGTCGAGGAGGCGGTGTCCGTCGGTACCCTCGTGCGGCTCCTGCAGTTGGGCGATGGCGGAGCCAGCCTCGTCGAGGTCACGCTCGCCCCCGACTCACCGGTCGTCGGCCGGTTGATCTCCGAGATCGACGTTCCCCGCGAAGCGACGATCGTGGCGATCGTTCGTCACCGTGACGTGATCGTTCCCCGTGGCGACACGCGGCTCGTGGTCGGCGACGAGGTCGTCGCAATGGTTACGCGTTCCGCGGAGGCCGACATCACCGAGCTTCTGGTCGGGCCGCCTCTAACCATCGGCCAGCCGGGTCCGACGTAGCGGCCCGTGCGCTGCTCTCGACGCTACGGGAGCAGTTCGTAACGCGGGTTGTAGACGACGAGGGACTCTTCCCGACGCATCGGCGCGACGCGTCCGTAGAGGGCAAGACGGCGACCGCGGTCGATGCACTGGATGCTCGGGCGACCGGTCCACA
>JANMYF010000287.1:0-3512 GCA_031381685.1 Acidimicrobiia bacterium | reverse complement strand
CACCACCCTGCTGAAGAACTGGAAGATCCAGAAGACCTCCGTCGCCGAGTACGTGTCGAACATCCCGCTCGGCTCGAAGGAGAACGCCATCGGCACCGGAACCCTCACGGACTCCGGTCCGGCGCAGGGTTTCTGGCTCGCCATCTCCGGTCCCTGTGCCCCGAAAGAGGCCGGGGATCAGATCGCGTCCCGCTACGACGGCACGGGCGTGCGCCGAGGGCGCTTCGATGCGACCACCGACGCGGCCCGCAACAACGCCATGATCTGCGACTACAACAAGAGCGAAAGCGATCCCGCCCGCGCTCCGTACCCGCTCGAGTCGGTCGCGCTGAACAAACCGACCGTGGCGGAGGACCAGACGAGCTACCTCGCACGACTGCGCGATCACGTCGGAAAGGCACGCGACGATCGCAACGCGCTGTCGGCCGGCCACTTCCCCGCTCTCTCGCTCAACCGGGACTGGGACCCCGAGGGCTACAACTACATCGTCGATGTGCCGTGCCGCAACGCCGTTGATCCGACCAGCCCGCCACCACCGCCGTGTGACGGTCTCGATCAGCAGTTCGGCAACGACGCGAGCACGGCCGGCAAGGAACTCGTCATCCAGGTGTACGACCCGGTGTTCAACCCGAAATCGATCCAGTCGTGGCTCGCCGACTCCGCCCCGACCGCAGCCAACCCCGACCTCTACGGCATCCCGGACGACCTGCCGCCGCAGCCGACTCCCTGCGCGGCGGCCACACCCGCGGGATGCATCGTCGACACCGGAGCCGGTAACCCCCGGCCCGACACGGTGCGGGTCACCACCCGCTTCTCGGTCTATGGACCCGACCTCACCCCGCTCGACTACTCCGACGACGAACCGGTGAAGATCTCCGAGCAGGACTACGGCTCGTGTGTCCTCGCCTACGACACACCTCCGACGTACGCCGGTGTGGTCGACAGCCAGGATGTCAACCCCGACCCGCAGTGCGCCACGGCGGCCGGTCGATGGGTCACGATCGCCCGGGTCTCCTCCGGTGCGCTGGCCCAGCGAGGACGTTTCCGGATCAACGTTCGAACGCTCACCTCCGTGGACAGCTTCGGATCCAACTCCTTCTCCCTGCGCAGCTTCTTCGATGTTCCCGCCTCGTCGAACTGGCAGCCGTGCAGCGCCGTTCCACCACTCGCATGCGCGTCCGTGTCCGGCGACTCGTCGATGAGCGTGTTCGCCACCGCCCCGGCGATCAAGGAGTTCTACCTGGCGAAGCTCGCACCGGCCGCCATCTACCGCGGCAAGACCGTGATGGTGCGTCTCTGGGACGCCGGCGAAGGTGGCAGCAGTCTCCAGGTTCTCCGGCCGAAGTCGGCCGCGGAGACGTGTGATTACGGAACGTGGGTCAATCCCGACACGTCGGCGATTCTCGACTACTGCACGCAGAAGATCAGCTGGGCGATCGGGCAGACCGGGATCAACCAGTACACCGACCCGACGAAGGCGCTGAAGGACAGCGGCAAGGCGCTCGGAGACGTCTGTGACAACAAGGGACAGCCGGACGTGTTCTCGCTCCCGATCGCCGGCGACCGAAACGGCATCGAGACGAACAACCTGACGCCGCCGGCGATCTGTGCGTCGGCTGTTCCGCAAGAGATCTACGACAGCCGCAACGGGCCGTACGACGCGACGCGTGGCAAGTTCAACGACCG
Organism: Acidimicrobiia bacterium; assembly: GCA_031381685.1. Taxonomy (GTDB): domain Bacteria; phylum Actinomycetota; class Acidimicrobiia; order Acidimicrobiales; family JANYDT01; genus JANLQX01. The sequence goes on along the minus strand of JANMYF010000287.1, from coordinate 1,826 downwards.
CATGGTCAACATCAAGGTCAACGTGCCCAGCACCTACGGATGCGATCCGACGATCACGGCAACCTGCGTCGAGCTCGCCTCACTGCCGAACGGAGGTTGGTGGAAGATCAAGTACATCCCGTCCAAGGACGGGTCCGGCAACTACAAGCCGATGACCGACCGCTCAACCTGGACCGTCGAACTCCTCGGCGAACCCGTCCACCTCGTCCTCGACGAGTAACGCGCCGCGTTGCGAGAGAGATTGCCCCCATAAATGGGGGCAAAACACCTCCCAACGCCGATCGGAGGTGTTTGGCCGCATCGCGCTGCGTCCCCCGAGACGAGCCGACGGCGCGCACCACCGCGACGGTTGCCACACAACCCGGTCGCGACCGTAGAGTCGAGGCCATGTCGCTTCTCGAGGCTCCGTCCGACGCACCGCCCGCCGCCAAGGCCCGACCGGACAAAGCCCACTGGGCCCACCTCTGGGACGAGGTCATCACCTCGGGCCTGTGCACCGGCTGCGCCGGCTGCGTGATCGCCTGCCCCCACGACGTCCTCAGCTACGACGACACGAACGGCGTGTACCGTCCGTTCCATCTGGAGGCCGAGGACGGCCCGGGCGGATGCGGTCACGGTGACCGGGGCTGTACGAGTTGCACCCGGGCGTGTCCGCGGTTCCGCTCCTGGGAGACCGAGGTCGATGGCTTCCTCTTCAAACGTGACCGTGCCGACGAAGAGGTTGAGGGCGTGTCGAAGGACATCATCCTCGCCCGGGCCACCGAGAAGTACGTGCTCGACAAGGGCCAGGACGGTGGGCTCGTCAGCGCCATGCTCATCTTCGCCCTCGAGCGCGGCTACATCGACGGCGCCCTCGTCAGCTACCTCGAAGGTGACGGGTCAACGTGGAAGGCGATCCCCGGGGTCGCACGCACGCGAGACGAGGTGATCGCTGCGGCCGGAAGCCGCTACACGTACTCGGCCAACACCATGGCCTACCCCCAGGCGCTCGAAATGGGGCTGGAGAAGGTCGCCCTCGTGGGCATGAGCTGCATGAGTTCGGTGCCGCCCGTCATGGGTGCACGCAAGGCCGGCAAGATCACCAAGAAGTTCGCACTCAACATCGGTCTGCTCTGTTCGAAGACCTTCGACGACGCCATCTTCGAGGAGCTCTTCGAGGCGAAGTACGGATTGAAGAAGGCCGACATGGTGAAGATGAACATCAAGGGCGTGTTCCAGATCTGGATGAAGGACGGCAGATACCACGAGGTCATCCTAAAGGAGTGCCATGCGTGGACGAGATCGGGTTGCATGACGTGCCCGGACTTCGCCGCCGAGCACGCCGACATCTCCACCGGCGGAATCGGCGCCTTCAACGATTGGACCCTGACCATCGTGCGCACCGACCTCGGTCGCAAGCTCATGATCGAGATGCTCGAGGCCGGCGTCATCGAGGGACGGCCCGGTGATGACGATCCCGGCGCGATCGAGCTCATGCGCAAGTTGTCCATCGTGAGCCGACGTCGGTGGCCGCAGACGGTCAACTTCACCTCGCCTCGACGCGGGATCCCACCGCCAAAGCCGAAGGCGGATGCGGCGCCCGCTTGATCAACCACGCGGAGTGTTCCGACCACCCCAAAGCCCACGGTGGAGGCGCCCTCCACCCGGGGACAACGGCGCCTCGTCCCGTGCCGGCGAGGGCCTGGTACTTGAAAGTTGGACTTTCCGGCCGAAACGTATACCCTTGAAGTTGCGCATCCTTCCGCCGAGGATGTGCGCCTCGACTTCGGTCGAGAAGGGCGCGAAAGCGTCGGCCGGAGAACTACCGCCGAGTTCTCCGGCCACCC
>JANMYF010000193.1:0-7963 GCA_031381685.1 Acidimicrobiia bacterium | reverse complement strand
TTCAGCGCGGCGGCGGTCTCAGTTCGAAACGCGGGATCGATTCGCACATAGAGGTTCTGGCCAACGTTCTGGGCGAACGTGCCGCGCGCACCGATCAGAGACGGATGCACGAGCACCGCGTTCTTCGGATCGACTGCGGGGTACAGGCTGGTCAGCACGACATGGCCGACGAGCGTGAGACGTCGCCGGGACACCCCGTTCGCCGTCTCGATGGACACGTCGACAGGATCGCCGATGCGCTTGTGCAGCACGTCGGCCAACGGCCGCCCGAGCGCCACCTCACTCGCCGTCGACGGCAGTCGTCCGGCCGTGACCAGCGGAGCGACCGGTTGGTAGCCGTCGACCTCGTCGAACGCCAACAGCGGCTGGTAGCGACCCCCGACGATCGCGTCCTGGTTGACGAAGGCAGCCGCGCTCGTGATGTGCGGCACGCGGCGGAGACGGGCGATGCCGTCGGCGGTCTGCTGTGGTGAACCGAAGTTCCCGAGCTGGGCGTCCCACGCGAAGCCGTAGTGGGCGGGATGATCCACCAGCGACCCGAGCGAGCCGATCAGTATCGTGGCGGCCACGGCGGCCGCAGCTGCCGCGCAACCGATCGACGCCGTGTGCCGCTGGCCCCCGGCGCGTCGCAGGGAGGCGAGCCCGGCGAACGCCGCCACCGAGATCGACGCCGCGCGTCGGGTCCGTCCAGGCGAAGTCGTCTGGTGGGGTGTCGGGGTTCGAGCGGCGATGGCGATCATGGCCGCGAACGCCAAGGCAACCCCGACGCCTCCGAGGCCCAGCGTCCACGCGTCGGCACGAATGCCCAGGTGCAACTCGGCCTTGCGGGCGATGCCGATGGGGCCGCTCGGCGAGGCCAGGAGCGCGGCGAGCGGGCACACCGCGCATGCAATGGCCACGATGGGCGCCGCCCGCAACCAGGTGACGCGACGCAGGTCGACTGCTCCCAGCCCGAGGGCGGACAGTGTGCCGCGCATGGTCAGCTCGCGTCGAAGCTGACGGGCGAGCGACTGGCCGCCGAACACCAGAGCGGCGAGGGCCGAGATCAGGGCCACCGCCCGGGCGCTGTTCGCCTGCAGGTGCACCGACCGCCCGACGGCGTCGAGCCCGTCGCGCTCGTCCCGTCCAATGCCGAAGATCTGCGCCTCCTGCTTCGGGAATCGCTGTCTCAGAAGTGCCTGGAGATCGACCGAGTCGTCCTTGGGGAGGATGGCGAGTGCGACGCCGTAGGTGGCTACGTCGTCGTCGAAGGCGTCGAGCACGCCGGGGCCGACGACCAGGTGCCCGAAGTCGGTGTAAATGCCGCCGTTCGGACTTCTGGGCTGCAGATCGTACGGAGACCTGAGGATACCGACGATGCGAACGTCCCGGAAGGCACGCGAGGGAGCGATGGTGCCTTCGCCGGCTCGATCGAACTCATCCGAGCTGTACAGCCCCAGCTTGATCACGTCTCCCACTCGCGCGCCCCGGTTGGCGAGGAAGGGTTCATCGGCCATCACCTCGTCGGCCGACCCGACGGCGGCCAGCCGTCCGGCGACGAGTCGGGCGCGCCCGCCTTGGGACACCAGCTGACCATCGACAATCAGCGGCGGGTCGAACTGCGCCTCCACGATTGTGCGAGTCGGGCCGGGCTGGGCTCCGGTCGACACCGAGGCGATCGCCGACGTGCCCCGCATCGTGGCTCTGACCTCCGGCCACTGCGACACGATGCGCTGCTCGGCCACCGGGTTGTACCCCTCGCAGCCGTCGAACGTCTCGCCGGGGCAGAACCCGGCTACTCGGACGCCGGCCAGACCGCGCAGGGAGGACGCGCGGAACGCAGGGAACGCCCGGTCGGTGCGGCGGGCCACTCCCCAGGCCGTGATCGGGATGGCGGCGGCCAGGCCGAGGCCGACGCCGAGCACCTGCGTGGCCCGCCAGTGACGGCGCACCAGGTGAGTGGCGAGGTACCGGTGCGCGCCGTTCATCACTCGGCTCGCAGGATCTGGACGGGCCGGAGGCGAGCCGCCCGACGACCGGGGGCGAGCGCTACGAGGTTGGCGAAGAGCACCGCGGCCGGCAGCGCGATGAGGGCCGCCAACGGCACGACGGGTGTGTCGACCACGCCGAGCTGGCGAGCCACGGCCGACCACGCCAGCCGTCCGAGGAGGAGGCCGAACGGGATGCCCAGCAGTGCGGCGATCACGGCGACGGTCGTGGCCTGCCACCCGACGGCGCGCGAGACCTGACCGGGGGTGAACCCCATCGAGCGCAGGACGGCGAGATCGATCCGGCGGCGCCGCACGGCGACGACCAGCGCGTGGCCGACGGTCGTCGCCGCCAGCAGGCCGAGCAGGCCGGCCAGCACCAGTGGTGTGGCCCGGATCCTGCGATAGCTGGCCACGTCGGCCGGTTCGCGTGATGCCGACACGGCAAACGCGTTCCGGCCGATCCGCTTCGTAAGGATCGCGTCGAGGTCGTTCGGCGTCGTCCCTGAGCGCAGGGAAATGAGCGTCGCCGTGGCCGTGTAGTTGAACGAACCCTTCCCTGCTCCGGTGACATTGGTGAGACCGTCTTCGGTGAACAGCGCGCCAACGCCGAGGGCTGCCTGATCCGAGCCCCGGTACTGGGTGAGACCGGGGAGCACGACCTGGCCGACGACCTCGAAGCGGGCGGCCGATCCCGACGACCGGGTGACGCTGATCGAGTCGCCCACGCTGAGGTGCTCGGCCCGCAGCGTGGTGACACCGAGCGCGACTTCGGTCGGGCCGTTTGGCACCCGCCCTCTCACCACCGTCGGAGCGGCCGTCATGCCCTTGCGGAACGCGATCCCGTACGCGGGCACGACCCCCGAGGCCAGCTCGACCTGCCCGTTGAAGAGCTGCGACCAGCCCTCCACCGCACGGTCGTCGTCGAGGACCTGGGGCAGCATCCGCTCGTTGGCAACCACGATGTCCGGAGCGTCGTCGTTCGTTGTGACCATCGCATCGAAGGCGAACCCGTACGCTCTGGGCGTCCCCACGAAGTGGTCGAGGCTGGCCGCGAACGTCAGCGACGCGATCACCGCCACGAGCCCCGTGATCGCGGTCACGAGCGTGGACCGTGTCGGCACGGCTGTCCGGCCGTGACCGGGTTCGAGGGCCATCGCCACGCCCACGTTGACGGACGGGCTGGTCACGATCGAACGGAGCCTGCCGACCAGTACCGAGGGCCGCTCGATCGCACCGGTAGCGCGCCGGGCCCGCAGGGTCGCGATCAGCGAAGACCCACCGACGAGGAGCGCGAGACCCAACGCTCCGGGGCCGAGTACCACCCAGTCGAGGGCGAGGCCCGGGTTCGGATCCACGCCCCGGGCCACCCCGACCGGCGTGAGTCCCGACCCGAGCGCTGCCACTGCAAACGCCAGCACGACGCCGCTCACGACAACCGCAACCAGCCGGAACCAGTCGGCGACGCGGCGCTCCCTCGGTGTCATTCCCATGGCGGCAAGCGTGCGGTCATCGTCGGCCCGAATACCCGCTCGGCGCCCGAGCATCTGGCCGATGGCCAGCATCGCGCCCGCGGTCAGGACAGCGGCAAACGCGAGTAGCGCAACGACCTGCGGCAGCACCGCCCGGTGCACGGTCGCACGGTCGGAGGCGAGGGTCTGGAAGTCGATCACGGCGCCGGCCGGGGCGTCGCGCTTCACCCGCTGGATGAACGCATCGGTCGCCGCCGCTCCGCCCGACAGCCGCACGGTATAGGCGATGAACGCCGGCCGGGTGCCGTACTTCTCCAGGAACTCCGTCGTGAGCAGCATCGTGGACAGCTGGGCGCCGGGCACGACGTCACCGGAGACGACCCCGATGCCGACGAGGCGCAGGTGCGCGGCCTTCCCGAGCCTCCCGGCCCCGAAGGCCTCGCCGAACTGTGCCTCCGTCATGTCCGCGCGGATCTCGTCCGGGGAGATGGCGACAACGTCGATCGTGTCCCCCACCCGGAGCCCGGTCGCCTTGGCTGCCCCGGGGTTGGCGAACAGCTCGTCGGGACGGGACTGGTCGGGCAGCCGGCCTTTCCGTGCCACGGGTCGGTCGACGTCACGGAACCAGCTGCTGTCCGCGCCGGCGAGCCAGGCCACGTCCGCGAAAGGATCCGTCCGTCCGACCGGGATGACAATGAGCCCGTGGGCCGCTGACACCGCCTCGACGCCGGGGAGCTTACGGAGCCGGTCAGGCGGCGCTCCGTCTGGATCCTCGGGGTTCACCAACAGGGTCGAAGTGAGGGTGGCGCGCTCGAGCCGTTCGAACGCGCTCGCGGTGCGCCTCGCGCCGGCCCCGGCGAGGAGGGCGAGCCCACCGACGAGGCCGAGCAGTACGGACGCGGCCATCACGAAGCGCCACCCGCCGCGGCGCAGCTCGGCGCGAAAGAGATAGCGCGCGGCGTTCACACCGACACCTCAGATCGCTGCGGGTCGGCGCACTTGTTTTTCTCAGGGTGCTCAGCGTTCTCGATCAGCAATGCTCCGACCAAAACGCCGTTCATCGTGACCTCCACACCAAGGCGGCCGGGAGCGTCGCGTCGAGCACGACACAGACTGTCGCCAGGAGATCCGCCGTCGGATTGCGGAGCGCGCTCCAGGTGTCGACCTCACCGGCTATACCCACGATGAACAACATCGCCAGCGTTCTTACGATGTCGTTGCGGCCGCGTCGACTGGCAACCAGCAGCGCGGCCAACATCAACGGCGGGGCACTGAGCGGTGTCCCTACCGTCAGGGCCTGTTGCGCTGGCGTGCCGGGTAGCTCGATGCCCGCAAAGCGGGCCGGTCGCTCCCGGCGGACGGCGTGAACAGCCCCGACGACGGCGACCGCCAGGTACGACGTCTCGACCATGTACGACGACTCGACGGAGCGCATCATGGCATCTTCGCCACATTCGCGCTCGCAGCGGAAGGGTGCTGGCACGAACCCGGGTGTGGTGGCATCACCGTGGCCGGTCTCGTCAGGAAACCGGACAATGGCTGCGTGCGAATCGACCAGCTGTCGACCGCAGAGAGATCTGTGCGGCATTCGAGCTCAGGTCAACAACCCATCCAACAGACGGAGGTCCCATGCATCCCACAACCACGCGTGCCCGACATGGCCGAATTGCCCTGTCGGTTCTTCTGGGCGTTGCGTGTTTTGCGTCCATTTCGGTGTCCGGCGCACCGGCCGGCGCAGCCGCTGCACCAACCAGGATCGCTCTCAAGTTCGACGGCAAGACGAAAAAGCTGACCGGCTTTCCCGCCACAGTTCCAGGTGGACTCACGACAATCACGCTCACCGGCGGCAGCTACGGCGTAAGCCTGCAGCTCGCTCGGCTCACAAGCACCCGGACCGACGCCGAGATCGAGAAGAACATCAACTCCGAAGACGGTCCGCCCCCTTGGGTGACGCTCCGGGGCGGAACGGCAGGTGGGGCGCGGGCGGGCGTTACGCGGACCGCAACCGTGAACCTCGAGGGCGGCAACTACATCTGGGTGGTGTTCTCCTACGGAGGGGAACTCGACAAGACCTCGCCGTGGGCCAGGTTCAGCGTGACCGGCTCGAAGTCCCCGACTCAGCCTTCAGGACCGAAGGCCTCGGTCCGGACCCTGGAGTACGGCTTCGACGTTTCGGGCCTGGTCGCGGGCAAGAACAGCGTGGTCTATAGCAACGGCGGCAAGGAATGGCACCACGTGGCTATGCAGAAGCTCATGCCTGGCAAGACGCTGGCCGACTTCCAGAAAGCCCTGGCGGCTCCTGAAAACGGGCCGCCCCCGGTTGGCTTGACCGATGACAAAGCATCGGCTCAGCTTCCGGTACTCAGCCCGGGGTTGACCGAGGTGGCCGACTTCACTCTGACCAAGGGTACCTACGTGTTCGTCTGCTTCATGCCCGACGCAGCCGGAAAACCTCACTTCATGGACGGCATGGTCCGGGAGGTCAAAATCACCTGAGCTGGAACGTATGGCCGCATTTCACCACGATGGTCTCCCGAGCGAAAGGGTGCTGGCACGCACCGGGTGTGGTGCCCTCGCCCTGCCATGCCAGACGCTTGGCAGGGCGCCGCCCGACGATGGCGAGAGCGTCCTCTGGTCCGTACACTCATCGCCAACGCAAACCAAGACGCTACGGACCAACCAATGCGATGTAGAGAGACTCCGCAGCATTCGCCGCGAGGACGACGTTGTTGAAGCCGGGAAGCTCGCCGATGTGTGTGCCGCTATCCGGTGAGAGCGCGCCCATTGGGTGGAAGGGCCGCCCCCGGTCGCATGAACGGCACTGCGACGACGACCAGCTCTCGGTGATGGGATCGGTCGAGACCACGGTGTCGGCGCGGGCGGAGAAGCTTGCGCGTTACGAATCGTCGTCGCGGGAGCGCAGCGGTGCTGAGGCGCTTCGGCCCGGCGGAACGGCCGAGGGACACGTCGACCCCGGCTTCGAACGACTGATCGAGGTCTTCGACGCGAACTTCCACGAACGCAAGGACAACGGGTCAGCGTTCGCTGCGGTAGTCGACGGACGACGAGTTGTCGATCTGTGGGGCGGCATCGCGGACTCCCGCGACGGTCGTCCATGGAGCGGTGACACGGTCAGCGTGTTGCACTCGGGGACGAAGGGGGTCGTTGCCATCGCGCTCCTCCTTCTGATGCAACGGGGAAGGCTGGACCTCGAGGCCCCGGTGAGCCGGTACTGGCCGGAGTTCGCCCAAAACGGAAAGGGCCTCGTGACGGTCGGGATGCTCGCCGCCCACAGTGGGGGCGTGCCGGGCGTGGAAAGCCCGATCACCTTCGCCGACCTGCAGGATCCCGCTCGAATAGCCGCAATGATCGCCGCCCAAGCACCGATGGTCCCGATCGGCGTGCCGTGCTATCACGCACTCACGTTTGGTTGGTTGTGCGATGAGCTCGTTCGCCGGGTCGATGGTCGCACCACCGGGCAGTTCGTCGCCGACGAGATCGTCGACCCCCTCGGTCTCGACATTCGTATCGGTATGCGCGCTGATGACCGCCTTGCCGAGCGCGTGTCGTACCTTGAACGAGCGTCGGATTACCAGCTCACCGCGTTCCTTGATCCGGACCCGGACCCGCGCCTCGCATTCGTCTACGGCCTCATTTCCTCCCAGATCACTCGCATGGACGACCCGGCTGTACTCGCCCTCGAGATACCGGCTGCCAACGGAGTGGCGACGGCGCGAGCGATGGCGAGCTTGTATGGCACCTTGGCGCAAGGCGGCGGCCTGCTCACGGCGGAAACGTTGCGAGTCGGCACGACGACCGAGTCCGTCGGTGATGACCCTCTCAGCGGCCGCGCATTGCGGTTTGGCCCAACGGGCTTCGAGCTCAATCCCAACCCGAGCTGTCTCGGCCGACCGGACGACGCATTCGGACACACTGGCGCGGGCGGATCGTCACACGGAGCCTGGCCGGGCCTGCGGACCGGTTTCTCCTTTTCCACCAATGTGCTCCGTCCCGAGCCGAATGACGGTCGAGCAAAGGCGCTCCTCAACGCCCTGTACGAGATCCTCACGGCAGGGTGAACGGATCAGCCGTGGAGCCGATGACGCCTGACTTCTATCGCTACCTCTGGGATCCGCTCTCTTCAGTCGAACTCGGTGCCGACGCTTTCGTCACCGTTGGCTGGACCGACGGTGCGTCGCTGCGCTGTTATGCCCTGTGGCTCGCGGAGAACACGCTCGGTCTCGGTCTCGAACCGAAGACCCGCGAGTCGATGATCGACCCGGCGGACCTTCCCGACCCCTCCGCGCTCCGCTCGGTTTCGGTCGGACCCGACGGTGAACTCGCCATGGACTGGCTGATCAACGGTTCCTCGTTGAGGACCACGGCCCATCCGGGATGGTTGCGCCACGTGGCGGACGGTCGTCATCAGCCCCGATCGTTTCTCCCCGTCGCCAAGACGTGGACGGCCACGACCTTCGAAGTTCCGCCGACCGTCGATGGCACCGACATCCTCACCGACGACGC
>JANMYF010000145.1:0-6264 GCA_031381685.1 Acidimicrobiia bacterium | reverse complement strand
CGAGCAGTGAAGCGAAGCGGAGCGGCGCAGCGCCGAAGTGCGGAGCTCATGAGAGGGCGGTCGCGTTCGTCGGGTGGCTGGTGTTGCGAGCAGTGAAGCGAAGCGGAGCGGCGCAGCGCCGTAGGGTGGAGCCCATCGTTGGTTTCCTCAGCCCTTCATGCGGCTGTCGGTCGGATCGAACAGCGGAGTACTGCCGACTCGGGCGACCGTGACCGGGTAGAGCTCGTTCATGTACATGACACGAAGACTCTGGTTGCCTTCCACGGCGTGCTCGGGCGGAAGGTACGCGAGCAGAACGAACTTGCCGACCGACGGACCCATGCCGGCCGTGGTGACCCGTGAGACGCGGCCGTGGGAGTCGAGGATGCGCTCGCCATCGGCGGTGACGATCGGCTCGTTACCGCCGACCGGGTAGCGCTTGATCCCGGCCTTGGACATGTGGTCATCCATCGTAAGTGTGCACATGACCGTGCTCGCCCCGGCGGCGCGAGCGGCCACGTACGCCTCCTTGCCGATGAAGTCGGCCGCCTTGACCTTCGGGCGATCGAGGCCGGCCTCGTGGGGCATGTATTCGCTCTCGAGCTCGGCGCCCATGAGGCGGTAGCCCTTCTCGATGCGACCGGTCACCGCGTAGACGCCGATGCCGACGGGGATCACACCGAGATCCTGGCCCGCCGCGTACAGCGCATCCCAGAGCTTGAGACCGTGTTCCATCTTCGTGGTGATCTCCCAGCCGAACTCGCCGACATAGGAGATGCGGAACAGCGTGCAGGGGATGCCGGCGAGCAGGCGATCGAGCACCGAGCCATAGGGGAAGCTCTCGTTGTCGAGCCCGCCTTCGCCGCGCTGCGGGGTGTGGATCTTCTCGACGAGCGCCTTGGCGTTCGGGCCCCACACACCGATGGTGCACAGGCTGCTCGACTTGTTCTCGAAGGTGACGGAACCGTCGAGGGGCATGTGGCGCTTGATCCAATACTCGTCGCGGCCACCGTCGAAGGCACCGGTCACGACGCGGAAGTGCTGCTCACCGAGACGCTGGATGGTGAGGTCGCCACGGAAGCCGCCGTGCGGCGTGAGCCATGGGGTGTAGACACCGCGACCGACCGCAACGTCGACCTGGTTCACGCTGAGCTTCTGCATGAGGTCGAGGGCGCCGGGTCCACTGATGTCGAGCTGATTGAACGCCGTGAGGTCGACCAAGCCGACCGTCTCGCGCATCTGCAGGTGCTCGGCATTGATGATCGGCGACCACCAGCGCCCGTCCCACTCGTGCTCTCGTGGCTCGCACACCTCGGGGAACTTCGCCATGAGCTTGGCGTTGGACTCGTACCACTGCGGCCGCTCCCACCCGCGGGCGTCGTAGAACACCGCTCCGAGTGCGTCTTCCCGACACCAGAACGGCGAACGGCGCATGTCGCGCTGCGACGCCCACTGCTCGCGGGGGTGCACGATGCCGTAGGTCTTGTTGAAGTGCTCGGCACATCGGGCTTCGACGTGCATCTCGGTCTTCTCGTGCGGATAGAACCGGCTGATGTCCGACGAGTGGGGGTCACACATCTTCGGGTAGCCGAAGGTCATCCACTCGGCGACGAGCTGGGCGATCCCGGGTCCTTCCTTGATCCACACGGCGGCGGCCGACCAGAGGTTGCGGACCTCGACGCACTCGCCGAGAACAGGCATGGCGTCGGGGGTAAGTGACAGCAGGCCGTTGATGGCGTACTTGATCTCGGCGTCGCCGAGCATGTCCATCAGCTCGATGGCCTGCTCCATCTGCGGGTCGAAGTCGTCCATGGTGAGCGGCAGCTCGGTCGGCGAAAGCGCGGACTCCTCGTTCGACGGGATGTCGTCGGGATGATGGAAGATCGGTCGGTGCGCATACGATCCGACTTCCATCGAACCGGCGGACTGGCGCTCGTAACAGAACGTGTCCATGTCACGCACGATGGGGTACGCCAGTTCCTTGTTCGATTCGACGAGGATCTGGATGGGCCCAACATCGGCCATCTGGTGAACGGCGGGGATGAGCGGGATGTTGGCGCCGGCCATCTTGGCGATGCGGGGACTCCACACGCCGCAGGCGATTGCCACGTACTCGCACTCGATGCGGCCCTTCGAGGTCACGACGGCCTTCACGTAGACCCCGTCGGTCTCCACGTCGAGCACCTCGGTGTTCGCGAACACCTGCAACGCCCCCTTGGCGACCGCCTCCTCGCGCATGAGCGTGCCGGCGCGCAGCGAGTCGACGGCGGACACGCTGGGGGTGTAGTAGCCGCCCAGGATCACGTCTTCGTTGATGAACGGGACGAGCTCCTTCACCTCGGACGTGGTGATGAGCTTCGAATCGATGCCCCAGGCCTTGGCCGAGGTCATCCGGCGATTGAATTCCTCGAGACGCTGCGGTTCTCTGGCAACTTCGATGCCGCCGCACTCGTTGTTCACACCCATGTCGACGTACTGCTGCTGGCTGTCGAGGGTGAGGAATGCCATCTCCTTGTTGTGGTCCGTCGGGAAGATGAAGTTCGACGCATGGCCCGTAGAGCCGCCCGGGTTGGGGAGTGGCCCCTTGTCGATCTGTACGATGTCCGTCCATCCGAGTCGGGCGAGGTGCCCGACGAGGCAGTTTCCGACGATGCCGGCTCCGATGACAACGCATTTCGCCTTGGTGGGGAACTCGCTCATGATGTCCTTGCCCCGACTCGTGGAGCCGGCTCGTTCGTTCCGACGACCGGACGACAACGCCAGTCTGATATATCACGATGCTAGCATTCTGGCCATGGCGATGCTGTGGGCTCCGGCGGTCCTGTTTCCCGGTGATGTCGGCCGGCGGGCTCGCTCGGGCCGGCTCACATCGATCCCGTCCACCTCTCCCGGCCCGAGCTCGTGAGCCGGCCCACGTCGCTGAGCGATCAGGCGTATGCCGCCATCAAGCGGCTCATCGTGACGCTCGAACTGCCCCCCGAAGCGGTGGTCGACGAGGTGGTTCTCCAGGAACGCCTCGGGGTTAGCCGTACGCCGATCCGCGAGGCGATTCAGCGGTTGGAGCGCGACCAGTTCGTGCGCGTCGTGCCGCGCCGTGGCGTGTTTGTCACGTCCATCGAAGTGAGCGAGTTGGCGACGCTGTTCGAGACGCGCCGTGTGATCGAGCCCTACGCCGCCCGCCTCGCCGCGGAGCGCGGCGCTCCCGGCGAGTGGGACGTGCTCGGTCGCGTGCTCGCCGGCGTCCGACCGACGGCCGCCCCCGTCGAGACCCTTGCCGTGGACCGGCGCTGCCATGAGCTGATGTGGGCCGCGGCCCGTAACCGGTTCCTCACCGACACGCTCGACATGCTCTACGCCCAGAGCGAGCGGGTCTGGTATCTCTATCTCCGCGAGACGTTCGAAATGCACGATGTGCTCGCCGAGCATGCCGACATGCTCGACGCGCTCCGCGAGGGCGACGGTGACCGATGCGAGAAGCTCATGGCCGATCACGTCAAGACGTTTCACGACGAGATCCGCAGCGTCTCCGGCTGAGGGTTTGCCGCAGGAAGCCGTCAAGCAGCTGCACGCCCGATGCTGCCAACGAGCACCGTACGTGCACTGAGGATCGCGGCGACCACAATCGCGGCGACAACGGCGAAGGACCAACGGAGCGAGAGCCAATCGGAGATTGTGCCAACGAGCAGGGGCGCGGCGAGAAAACCGACCCGCTGGCCCATCCCCATTGCGCCGAGACCTGAACCCGTCGCCGCACCGGGCAGCGTGGCGGCCATGGCATAGAGCTGCGGGAACATGACGGACACGCCCAGGCCGCACACGCTGAACCCGACCAGGGCAATGGGCGCAACCGGGGCGATGACGATCAACGCAAAGCCGGCGACGGTGACGGCGAGTGCGGCGTCGAGCATGCGCTGAGGACCGAGGCGGTCGACGAGGTGGTCGCCAAAGAGTCGAGCGAACAGCATCGACCCTGCGAACACGACGGTCGCCACGCCGGCGGCGTTGAACGAGAACACGTCGCGCAGGGTGACCGCGCTCCAGTCTGACGGCGTGGCTTCGGCGAAGGCCACGCCGACCGCCATCACCACCATTGCGGCGACGACCGGCGAGAACCGTCTCGGTCGCTTCGCGTTCGTGACGGGAGCCGCGGCGGTCACCATCGGATCGCTTCGCACGAGATGTGGTCGGACGAACGCGATGACGCTCAGGAGCAGAACGGCCACGAGGCCGAGATGGATGCCGACACCGACGTCGTAGGCCGAAGCAAGGGCGCCCGTCGCGGCGCCGCACGCGGCTCCGCAGCTCCACGCGGCGTGGAGCCGCTGCATGATCGACCGGCTGAGCCGGCCTTGCACGATGGTGCCCTGGGTGTTCATCGCCATGTCGTTGAACACGTCGCAGAACCCGAGCGAGGTGAGCACGGCGACCAGCACGATCGGTGACGGCGCCAGCGCGACGAGGGGGAGCAGCAGCGCGAGCGCAGTGGCGGCCATGAGGACCAGCCGACGGCTGCCGAACTGACGGAGGAAGCGGGCCACGAGAACTGAGCCGATGATGCCGCCGAGTCCGCCACCGATGAGCGTCGCCCCGAGTCCGCCGTTGTCCATCCCCAAGCGGTCGCGCACGTCGGGAATCCGGGGTATCCAGTTGGAGAAGACCAGTCCGTTCACGAAGAACAAACCGGCCACAGCCAGACCCGACGCCTTCGTGGTTGGGTCAGTGGTCGAGGTCTCGGCGTTCACGAGTCGGACAGTCTTGCCGACCTCGGCCCGCCCTGTTCAGCTGTTCTGCACGAACTCGAAGCCGAAGCGGCCTTTGATGCAGAGGTTCCCGTGGGTCACGGAGTGCTCGGCGGGGGAGGTGACCTTGACGATACGGTCGTCCTGCACGTGGAGGGTCAGCTGGCAGCCGACGCCGCAATAGGGACAGATGGTGTCGGTCTGCGTCTGAGCCGGTTCGTCCCAGGTACCGGCGGCCCGCATCTCGTGCTCGCTGCGGAACATGAGCGCGCCGGTCGGGCAGACCTGCACGCAGTTGCCGCAGTAGACGCACGCGGAATCGGTCAGTGCGGCGTTGAACTCCGTGGAGATGCGGATGTCGAAGCCGCGACCGGCGACGCCGATGGCGAAGGTGTTCTGCCACTGCTCACCGCACGCGTCGACGCACTGGTAGCAGAGGATGCACTTCGAATAGTCGCGGACGTAGAGGTCGTTGTCGTCCTTCACTGCCTGACGGACGGATTCGGCCAGCGAACCGTCGGTCGGATGGTGGTGGCCGGTCACGCGCGAATCACGGTCGGGAGCGAACGACACATCGCCGTGACGGGCCGTGTCAACGCCGTACTCGGTGTTCCAGCGATCGACGTTCGGCGTGATCGAGAGGTCGACGGAGCTGCCGAGGAGTTCGAGCACCATGCGGCGCGAGGTGTCGACACGCTCGTTGCGGGTGTGGACGACCATGCCTGCTTCGACCGGACGCGAGCACGACGGCACCAGCGTGCGAGAGCCCTCGACCTCGACCATGCAGACCCGGCACGCGTTCTTCGGCGTGATCGTCTCGCCCCGGCAGAGCACGGGGATCTCGGTGCCGGCGGTGCGACAGGCTTCGAAGATCGTCGTGCCTTCGGGCACCCGGACCGCGGCCCCGTCGATCGTTGCGTCGACCATTCGGCGCGGCATGCCCAGCGAAACGGCGGTCATGCGAACACCCCGAGCTTGATGGCGGAATCGATGGCGTTGTGGGCCGTCTGCCCGAGACCGCAAATGCTGGCATCGCGCAGCACGTGGCCGAGGTCTTTCAGCAGCGCCAACTCCTCAGCGCGCGTACGGTCTGGGCGGGAGCCGATGGTGAGACGGGTCAGCGATTCCTGTTGACGGACCGTCCCGACGCGGCAGGGCACGCACTGACCGCACGATTCGTTGCGGAAGAAGGCGGCAATCCGGCGGACCTGATCGATGAGATCGACGGTGTCGTCGAACACGCATACCACTCCGGAGCCGAGCGACGCGCCGATGGCCCGGGTGGCTTCCAGGGTCAGCGGGATGTCGAGATCGGCCGGACCGATGAACGAACCGGCGGCACCGCCGAGCAGCACCGCCTGGACGGATCGTCCGTCCGGAAGGCCACCGGCAAGATCGATGAGCTGGCGGAGCGTGATGCCGTAGATGACTTCGTAGACGCCCGGCTTCCTGACGGCGCCGCTGAGGCAGAACAGCTTGTGGCCGACGGAACCCTCGGTGCCCCGCGACACGTACGTCAATGCACCCTCCACCATGATCGGCAGCG
>JANMYF010000088.1:0-10394 GCA_031381685.1 Acidimicrobiia bacterium | reverse complement strand
GCCGCGCTCCATCAGGAGGAGGTCAAGTGGTGTGTCGATGAACCCGAGGCGACGGTAGAGGGCCAGCGCGCGTTGGTTGTCGGTCCCGGTGTTGACGACGACCTTCGAGACACCACGGGCACGACACCACCGAAGGGCGTCCACGACCAACGCCGTGCCGAGTCCCCGTCCCGCGAGCGCCGGGTCGACCGCAACTCGCTGGAGATAGCCGCGTGGTCCGGCGCGGCCGGTGATCGCGAACCCCGCCAGGTCGGCTCGTGTCGCGGCGTGACCGGGCATCCGCACGACGCGGAGCCTCGATCGCGAGGTCGCGTCGAGAGCCGCGAGAAGGTCGAGTCGGTCGAAGGACTGCTCGGCACCGAAGGCGCGTCGATCGACGTCGACGCACGAACCGATTCGTGACAACCGGGTTCGTTCGGTGGCGCCCCTGGCCCGGGGCAGCTCGCGGAGCCGTTCGAGATCATGGGTGAGAAGACGCAGCACGGAGATGATCTCGAATCCGCACTCGGCATAGCCGGTCGCTTCGGCGTGGGTGATCGCCGGCGTCCGGAAGACGTCGGGCGGATCGGGCGCGTACAGCTCGAGCATCTGCCGGATGGCACGTGAGGAGAGTGCCTCGGTGGTGTCCGATGCGATGGTCACGGACGTGATCGCGGTGTTGCGTCGCCGTTCGTCGAGACGGACGTACTCGGGTCCCGACCGCAGACGGCGAACGAGTCGTGTTCCGGCCTCATCACCAAGTGATCCGCCGGTGTTGCGGTCCCGGCGTCGACCGGCCCTGCGAGCAACGTGCCCGGCTCCGGTTCCACCGATTCGCATCCGGTCAGGTTACGGCGTTGCTGGCCGTGGGTGGTGTGTGAGGGGTTTGCGAGCAGTGGAGTCCAGCGGAGCGGCGTAGCCTTCGCTTCCATGGAGGTGGTCGAGCAGCATGGGTCGGCCTTCGACGCGCTCCTGGGGGAGATCCGACCGCTGGCGGAGGCGTTCGGGCAGGCCGGTCATCGTCTGTACCTCGTCGGTGGGATCGTGCGAGACGGTCTGCGCGGCCTCGAGCGTGTCGGGCTCGACATCGACCTCACGACCGACGCGTTGCCCGACGAGGTGGAAGCGATCATCCGATCGCAGCGTCCGACCGCGTTGTGGCTGCAGGGCAAGCGCTTCGGAACGATCGGTGCTCGCTTTCCGGGACAGGACGGCCGCGATCGCGCGTACGAGGTCACCACGCATCGCAGCGAGGCCTACGAGAGCGGGTCGCGCAAGCCGGAGGTCGAGTACTCCGCGGACATCGTGGCCGACCTGTCGAGGCGCGACTTCACCGTCAACGCCATGGCCGTCGACGCGATGTCACCACCGGGCGCCGCGGTGCTGGTCGACCCGTTCTCCGGTCTTGCCGATCTCCGGGCCGGTCGGTTGCGAACGCCCCAAAGTCCGGATGTGAGCTTCACCGACGATCCTCTCCGGATGCTTCGCGCCGCGCGTTTCGTCTCCGGTCACGGCCTTGTCGCGGATCCATCGGTGGTGGAAGCGATCCGACGGCTGCGTGATCGGTTGCGCATCGTTTCGGCGGAGCGCATCCGCGACGAGTTCTCCAAGTTGGTGCTGTCGGAACGACCGGCGGCGGGGTTGGCACTTCTCGCGAAGACCTCGCTGCTCGAAGTGTTCGCGTCGCCCCTCGTCGGGCTGATGGAGGATGAAGCGCTTCTCCAGCGGGTAGGCGGCGTCCTGGCGAGTTGTCCGGTCGATCTCGCGATTCGTCTTGCCGCGCTCTTCGCGTTGGCGGTCAATGATGTTATGCGCACTGATGAGATCGCACACGCTTGGACGCTCGGGCTCCGATATCCCGTGGATGAGTGCTCGAGGATTCGCGCGCTGCTCCGTTTACGAGCGGAGTTCCCGACTGATGCTGCGCCCCGAACGATCCGTGGTTTTGTCCGGAACGCCGGGCCGTTTCTCGAGCACGTTCAGATGCTTGTCTCCCTGATCGACGATGGGGACGGCCGTTCTTCGGTGGTTCGCGAAGCGATCGACCGTCTCGAGGAAACCGAGGGGCTGGACATGTCGCCGTCGCTCCGTGGTGCGGACGTGATGGATCAGCTCGGTGTGGGTCCGGGCCGCGAGATCGGTGACGCATTGAAGATGCTTGCCGAGGTTCGTTTGGTCGAAGGCCCGGTGGGACCGGATGAGGAACGACGACGGCTCGACCGGTGGTGGGCGGAGCGGCAATCCGGGACGTGAGTCGTGCAGTCCTTGCGCCTTGCTGCGTCTCCGGTCACGATGGTGACCCCGACGTTCGTGCGTGCGGGTCGACTGTTGCGCAAACGGTCGGTGACAACAGGACCGCAGGACGGGTTCGCACGACACCGTCGAACGAAAGGACTGTCAACGCCTGAATGGCTCGTGCTGGAGGAAGGCTTCGGTCGATCACGTCGTTGCGACGAGGTTCGGAGGTCGGTTTCGCGACTGACGGTTCGCCCAGCCGCTGCATGCGATACCTCGTGGTGTTCGCCCATCCGGACAGCGAGAGCTTCTCGGCGGCTCTTTGTCGCAATGTCGTTGACGGTCTTCGGGAGGCCGGTCATCATGTCGATCTGATCGATCTGTACGCAGAGGATTTCGATCCGCGGATGTCTATGGCGGAGCGCCAGGCGTACGAGTCGCCGACCCCGATCCTCAGCGCGCAGGTCGAGCGCTATGCCGAACTGGTCCGCAACGCTCAGGGGCTTGTCTTCGTATACCCAACCTGGTGGTGGGGTCTGCCGGCGATCATGAAGGGGTGGCTCGAGCGCGTGCTCGTCCCCGGGGTCTCGTTCGTCCTCGACCCGAGGACGAACAAGGTGAAGCCGGGACTCGGTCAGCTGCGTCACGTCGTGGGCATCTCGACCTACGGGTCGTCGCGCACCTCGATGTGGCTGTTCAACGACGCCGGCCGCCGCAGCGTGCTTCGCTGCGTGCGGGTGCTGGCACCACCGGTGCGATGTCGGACGACCTGGCTCGGGATGTACTCGCTCGATCGGTCCACGGCCGCGCAACGCGAGGCTTTCCTCGCCGGGGTCAAGGCCGAGATGGTCGGTGCGCGGTGAGTGGCGGACGTTCGGTGTCGGCCCTGGGTACCCGGCGACTCGTGCACGCAGGCCGCCTTCCGCGGCGGATGCTCATCGTCTTCGCCCATCCGGTTCCGGAGAGCTTCGCCGCCGCGGTGGCCGAGCGTGTCGTGGCGGCTTTGCAGTCGTCCGGGCACGAGGTGCGGGTGCTCGATCTCTACGTCGACGACTTCGACGCACGCTTGTCGCGGGAGGAGTGGCGAACCCGTGAGGCTTCGTCGTCGTGGACCCACTTGGCACCGCACGTCGACGCGTTGCGGTGGGCCGATGGCCTCGTGTTCGTCTACCCGACCTGGTTCGGGGGGCAGCCGGCGATTCTCAAGGGTTGGTTCGATCGGGTCTGGGGGGAGGGGATCGCCTATGACGTCCCGACCGATGGCAGCCGGGTTCGGGGACGGCTCACGAACATCGCCTCCATCGACGTCGTGACGACCCACGGCTCGGGGAAGTTCATGAACTCCGTCCAAGGGGAGCCGGGCAAGCGGGTGATTCTGCGCGGCATGCGCTCGATGTGCGGGCTCCGGTGCCGGACATCGTGGATCGCGTTCTACGGCAACGACCGGGCCACGGACTCGGATCGTCGCGCGTTCCTGGGTCGCGTGGGCGCGGCGTTCGCCCAGAAGTAGGACCTCTCCCGATGGCGCGAGCGGACCCGGGTCAGCGCTTGGAGAGGCCGGCGAGCCGACGGGTGACGGCGCGGGGGAGCATGCTCGTCATGCCGGTGAGCGCCTTGTTCGGTGCACCGGGCACCGCGATGCAGGTGTTGCGCTCGAGCGCTTTGAGGCCGAAGGCCGCGACCTCGTCGGCGGTCTGCCACACGAACGCCGGGAAGCTGTCGAACCCGTCGACGTCTGCGGTGGCGTGGAACTCGCTGCGCGTGAGTCCGGGGCAGAGCGCGGTCACCTTGACACCTGTGGACCGCAGGTCCTCGTGGACGGTCTCCGTGAAGTTGGTGACGAACGCTTTGGTCGCGGCGTAGCTCCCGAACCCGGGCCCTGCCTGGAACGACGCGATCGACGAGACATTGAGGATGCCACCGCGACCCTTTGCCACCATCGGACCGGCGGCGGCGCGCGTGAGTCGGGCCAGGGCGAGCACGTTCACCCGGATCTCGTCGGCCGCCTTGACGTCTGTCAGCTCATGGAAGGGACCGTTGTTGCCGAATCCGGCGTTGTTGATGAGTAGATCGACGTCGCCCTTCTGGAGCCGAGCGATAACGGCTGCGACGCCGTCCTCGGTGGCCAGGTCAGCAGGCAGGACCTCGATGTTGCCGAGTTCGCGGGCCAGCGTGTCCAGGCGATCGCGGCGTCGGGCAACCACGATCACCGCAGTTCCGGCCTTGGCGAGTTGGCGGACGAACGACTCCCCGATGCCCGAGGATGCACCGGTGACGAGAGCGAGATTCCACATCTGACGAGTCTTGCCGGTCCTGACCTGTGTGTGCGCCGCCTCGCCGAGGTGTGCCCGGGTTGTGCGGGTGACGCACCCTGCTAGTGGTCTGTCTGCCATATCGCTGCCTCGCCTTGCGGCCAGCTTCGGCGACTGCGGCGTCCCTCGGAAATGCCCAGTAGGGCACGGCTAGTGGGCATTCCTGCGTCCTTGCACTCGCCGAACCGTGGCTCGCAAAGCGAGGCACTCAATTGGCAGACACACCACTAGCCTTTGCGACGTGTCGTTCCGCGCCAATGCCCTCCGAGGTGCCGACGACCCACGATCGGGCACGATCGAGTACAAGCTGGCACGGCGTCACCTCGTCAACGAGTTCCGACGCGGCCGTCTCGGCAAGCGTGATGTGTGCGACGCCCACCCGGAGCTCATCCGCGCCGCGGTCTCGGTCGGTGCGGTGATGCCGGACGCGTGCCCGATCTGCGAGGGAGCCGCGCTCGTGTCGGTCTCATACGTGTTCGGTGGGCGGCTCCCGTCGTTCGGCCGGTGCATCACGAAGGTGAAGGAGCTCGAGCAGTTCGCCAAGCAGCGTGGGGACTACGCGTGCTACGTCGTCGAGGTGTGCACCCAGTGCCGCTGGAACCATCTGATCCGGATGTTCCGTCTCGGCCGCGGTTCATCGTCCACGGCGACGGGCTGAAGGCACTGGCCTCCACCTCGACCCTCCCCGGGTCCCCCCGAGGTCGTCGGGCGAAACATCCGGCGTCGGCTGAGGTCGTCGGCCGACGACGTGGCGAGGACGGCGGGGATCCGCCCCGGTTGCCTCGTCGAGTCCGTCGGACGCGCCGCTTCCTGCTTCGTTTGGTGTTGATCGGGGTAGTCGTGGTTCTGCTGGCGGTGCTCGGTTTCGTCGCGCTCCTGCTTTCGACAGGCATTCCGGCGGCCCGCGTCCCGCTGCAGCAGTTGATCATCGAAGATGTTCGCGGGGTCCGTCTGGCCACGGTGGTCACGGGGCGCCCCGAGGAGCGGCTGGCACTGGAGGAGATCGCCCCGATCGCCCGCGATGCCGTGGTTGCGGCCGAGGACCGCCGCTTCTATGAGCACTCGGGCGTCGATCCGGTGGGCATCGGTCGCGCGCTGTGGCAGGCACTTCGGTCCGGTTCGGTTCGCCAGGGTGGGTCGACGATCACCCAGCAGTACGTCAAGAACGTCTACGTCGGGAACCAGGCGACCCTGAAGCGAAAGCTTCGGGAGGCGGCGTTGTCGGTGAAGCTCGAACAGCGCCTGTCGAAAGACGAGATCCTCGAGCGCTATTTGAACACCGTGTACTTCGGCCGGGGCGCGTACGGGATCGGTCCGGCGTCGGACGCCTACTTCGGGAAGTCGGCGTCGGAGCTCACCACTGCGGAGGCCGCGTACCTGGCCGCGCTCATCCGAGGTCCGGAGTCGACGGACGCGACCCGCGACCCGGACACCGCGAGGCGCCGTCGTTCGTCGGTTCTCGTGGCCCTGCGCGAGACCGGCGTGATCAGCGAACAGGAGAGGCGTCGCGCCGAGGCAGTCCCGCTCACCGGCCCCGGCGGCGTCTTGGTGCGCACGACCCCGAAAGGAGGGGTGCGGTACTCGTCGAGTGCGGCCGGTTCCGAGTTCTTCGTCGACTACGTGCGGCGCGAACTGGTCAACTCCTACGGCGCCGATGTGGTCGGCCGCCGCGGCCTGCGCGTCCGAACCACGCTTGACCTCCGCACACAGCGCGCCGCGCAGGAGGCGGCTTACGCCGGTGTGCTCGCTTCGCCGGAGGCCCCGTCGGCTGCCGTGGTCGTCCTCGACCGCGACGGACGAGTGCGGGCGATGGTCGGTGGCCGTTCCTGGTCGGCGTCGCAGGTGAACCTCGCCGTTGGCCGCGGGTTCGGTGGCCGCGGCCGGCCGGCCGGGTCGTCGTTCAAGCCGTTCGCCCTCGCCGCCGCGCTCGAGGCCGGGAAGACCCTCGACGACGTGTACCCCGCCCCCGCCACCGCGGTGTTTCCCGAGGCGGGTGCCGGAGGCGGGCCGTGGAATGTGCGCAACTACGGCGGGAAGTCGTACGGGATGCTCACGCTTCGAGACGCCCTTGCGCTGTCGGCGAACACGGCGTTCGCGGCCGTGGTCCTCGACGCGGCCGTCGGCCCGGACCGCGTGGCCGACGCCGCCTCGCGCGCCGGGGTGGTCTCGGAGATCCCGGGATATCCGTCCATGGTCCTCGGTACGGCGGAGGTGAGCCCCCTCGAAATGGCGGACGCGTATCTCACCTTCGCCGCCGGGGGCGAGCGCCGATCGACGTCGGCCATCATCTCGGTCGTCGAAGCGTCAGGCCGTTCGCTCACGGTGAAACCGCCTAAACGTCGTCGGGCGTTCGCTCCAGCCGTCGTCGCGGCGGTGGACGTGGCCCTGCGGGCCGTCGTCTCGAGCGGCACCGGATCGGCCGCGGCACGCCCGAACGTCGCCGTTGCCGGAAAAACCGGAACGACGAGCAACTTCCGCGACGCGTGGTTCGTCGGCTACACCCCGGGTGAGTGCTGCGTCATCAGCGTGTGGGTGGGCTTTCCGGAAGGTCAGCGGGCGATGGAGGACGTGGGCGGCGACGGCCCCGTCACCGGGGGCGGCCTCCCGGCGAAGATCTTCTCCCGGACGCTCGACGCCGCCCTCCGTCCCTGACACCGAGGTGGGGCCAGCCACCTACTGTGCGCCGACACAGCGCTACTCGGTCTCGACGCTCGCATGCGGGTACATGGAACGGCAGACGAAGCACCACAGCTCGATGTCGTCGAGGACGCGTATCTGATCGGTGCCGACCGTCCCCTCCGGAGGGGCGACGAGGTACACCCGCTGCACGCTGACGAGATCGCCGTCGCCGCCACCATCTGATCCACAGCTGTCGCAACGGTTCAGGGCCACCCCCTCACGCTACCCAGTGAGGCCCGCGACGCGTCATCGGGCCCGGCGGGAATGACACGGCCCGTGGAAATCGTTATGGTGAGTAGACGCCGGGAGCCGTACGTGCCCTGGACGTGAGGAGAACCAACATGTCGACCCCGCTCCGTCGCACGACTGCCCCCAGCGTGCAGGCCCGTAAGCAGCCTCGTCCGGCGTCCGGCATGGATTCCCCGAAGGTTGCCCGTCTTGCCATGATCACGGCCTACGACGCGCCGTCGGCGCGCATTGCCCATCGGGCGGGCGCCGACCTCATCCTCGTCGGCGACTCGCTGGCGATGGTGATGCTCGGCTACGACGACACGCTTTCCGTGACCGTCGACGACATCGCCCATCACACTGCCGCCGTCGCCCGCGGTCTGGCGCAGTCCGAGGCCGCCGGTTGTGAGCACCCCCGGCCGCTCGTCGTCGGTGATCTCCCGTGGATGAGCTACCACGTGTCCACCGACGAGACGGTCCGCAACGCAGCGGCCCTGATCCGCGCCGGAGCCGGTTCGGTGAAGCTCGAGGGAGGAACGAAGCGTCTGCCCATGATCCGGGCGATCCTCGACGCCGAGATCCCGGTGATGGGTCACCTCGGCCTCACCCCGCAGTCCGTCAACGCGTTCGGCGGGTTCAAGGTGCAGGGCAAGGCCCCGGACGATGCCTCCGCGCTGATCGCCGATGCCCTCGCCCTCCAGGCCGCCGGGTGCTTCGCGATCGTGCTGGAAGCCGTTCCCGACGCCCTCGCCGCGGAGGTGTCGGCGGCGCTGACGATCCCGACCATCGGCATCGGCGCCGGACCGGCCTGCGACGGCCAGGTCCTGGTGTGGCACGACCTTCTGGGCTTCGAAGACCGCCTCGCGCCAAAGTTCGTGCGGCGCTACGCCGAACTCGGGCGCTCCGCTCAGGAAGCGGTCGCGGCGTATGTGGAAGATGTGCGATCCGGCTCGTTCCCGTCCGTTGCGGAGTCGTATCCGGCTTCCCCGGCACTTGTGGCCGCGCTGGAAGCCCGACATCACGTGTTCGCGGTCGGTGGACCCGACGACGGTGCCGATCTGGCCGAACTGACCTGCGTTGCCGGTCTCGGTGACCAGGCCGAGGAGTTCCTCGCCGGGCTCTACGGCAGCCGCTGAGCACGTCGGCGCGTCCGAGTTTCTCGGACCCCCGTAGATTGGGTGTCATGAACGCGCCGTCGATTGGTCAACCGCGAACGCGGCGGACCGCGTTCGTTGCGATGACCGCGGCCGTCATCGCGCTCTTCTCGTTCGGATGTTCCGGCGCACGGGCCGACACGACGAACCCGATGACCTCCGTGCTCGCGAGTGCACCGGGGGCCTTCCACGGCTTGAAAGCCTCACCGGTGAAGCTGTTCGACGGCTCGGGCGCGTACCGCGAGGTGCGCTTCACCGTCACCCCGCCAAAGCCCGTCGGGCGGGGCAAGCCGAAGAAAGTGTTCGAAGGCTGCGCGATGTTGGCCCTGAAGGTGGCCGAGCACGCCCAGGGCATGATGCGACGGACGAACTTCGCCGGGTATGACGCGATGATCTTCCACTACGGAGCCCCGTCGAAGGACGGGTTCTGGATGAAGACGGTGCCGATGGACCTGTCCATCGCCTGGACCGACGAGAAGGGCCTGGTGGTCGGGACGTCGTTCATGAAGCGTGAGGGGATTTGCGACAACTGCCCGATCTACGCTCCCAACGCCACCTACCGAACCGCCATCGAGGTGCCGGCCCGTGGACTTGGCCGTCTCGGACTCGACCAGGTCGGCAACGGTTCGGTGCTGGCCTACGGAGGTCGGTGCACGAAGTCGCCTTCGCCTGCCTGACCCCGGTGTTCGGAGCAGCCCGGTCGGGACGGTCCCACTCGGGGAGTAGAGTTGTACCCCGCTCAAGAAAACGAGCACCCTGCTTCGGACCGTCCGGAGCCCCGCACTGCGGGTCCACAGGGAGGTACCAATGCGACCGTATGAGGTCGTCATCATCATCAATTCGTCGCTTGAGGATCAGCAGATCCAGGGCATCGTCACCCGCACGACCGATGCCGTCAAGGCCGGCGGCGGTTCGATCGGGCGCATCGAGCGCTGGGGTCGGCGCAAGCTCGCCTACGAGATCGAGAAGAAGGCCGACGGCTACTACGTGATCATCGAGATCACGGCGGCGCCGACAAGCATCTCCGAGCTCGATCGTGGGCTGCAGCTCTCCGACGATGTGCTCCGCCACAAGATCATCCTGGTCCCCGCTGCGGGCACAGGCCGTTCTCTCACCGCCCCGGCACCTCTGGACGAGATTCCGTCCGGTGGCCGTGATCGCGGCAACGACTGACCAAGCCCTGGTTCTGTCATACGGGTTCCGGCACACTGGGTCGTCACAGATCCCCGAGACCGGCACACGTAGACACCAGAGAGCGAGATCATCATGAGCGGAAACACCATCACCATCATTGGCAACGTCACCAAGGATCCCGAACTGCGGTTCACCGCATCGGGCCAGGCGACCGCGTCGTTCGGTATCGCGGTGAATCGTCGTTGGCAGAATCGGCAGACGAACGACTGGGAAGAGCAAGTGTCGTTCTTCAACGTCGTCACGTGGCGCGAAATGGCCGAGAACGTTGCCGAGTCGCTGCACAAGGGATCGCGGGTCATCGTGACCGGCCGTCTCGAGCAGCGTTCGTGGGAAACACCCGACGGTGACAAGCGCTCCGTCGTCGACATCGTGGCCGATGAGATCGGCCCCAGCCTTCGATGGGCGACTGCCCAAGTTGTGCGCAATGAGCGGCGCCCCGGTGACGGCGGCGACGCTCCGAGTTCCAGCAGTGGCGGCCCGAGCCGTCAGCAACCTTCCACTCCGCCCCCGGCTGCCTCTGGCGGCGGCGGTTACGACTACGACGAGGAGCCCTTCTAATGGCACGCAACAACGACCGCGACCGCGGTGCACCAAAGCGCGGTCCCAAGCCCAC
>JANMYF010000073.1:0-2925 GCA_031381685.1 Acidimicrobiia bacterium | reverse complement strand
CTGGAGGCAGATCCGTCGGCCGGCGACCTGGTTCTGATGGGTGCAAACACGTACCGGTTGATGTCGGGTTTGGCGGCTGACGGTGAGCCGGGAACCGACGGGCTCGCCGGCTTATCGAAGATCGTGTTCTCGAGCTCCCTCAAGGAGCCGCTGTCTTGGCCGAACACGAAGCTCGAGTCCGGCGACGCCGTCGCCGTCGTGCGGGAGATGCAGTCTCACGGCACGCTGTCGATGCGCACCATAGGCAGCCTGACCTTGTGCCGCTCACTGTTGCGCGCCGGGCTGGTCGACCGCTTTCGAGTGACCGTGTTCCCGGTCATCACCGGCAGCACCGGTCGACAGCGCATCTACGACGGCTATCCCGATGTGCGTTGCACATGATCAGTAGCCGGACGTTCGACGACCGCATCCAGCTCCTCGAATACGCGCCACGAGTCTCGAAGGTCCACCCATTGCCGCAGCGGGCCCCAGGTCGTCTGCAGGTTGAAACCAGACGACGGATCCAACGACCGTACGCCGACCACCGCACTCGCGGTTAAGACGGCAAGCAACATTCGTACGGTGTCCGCCAAGCTCAAAGATTCTCGTGGTGGTGTTTGCGCTCCGAAAAGATCGGGCACGCGCTGCTCATGACAGACACCACCAAATCCCAGACCACGGTTGCAAACATTGGCGTCGCCATGTTCAGCGTCGCCAACCAGGACGCCGCCCTGAAGTTCTACACAGAGAAGCTGGGCTACGAGGTGCGGGCCGACATGCGCTTCGGCGAGAAGAACGAGATGCGTTGGCTCGAGGTGGCGCCCCCAGGATCGACCGCACGATTAGCACTCAACCCTCCGATGGGCGGTCAGCCCGGCGGGGGAGGGATCGGCGTCGAGACCACCGACGTCCTTGCCGAGCACAAGCGCCTCGGCGCCCTCGGCGTGGACGTGGATCCCGAGCCGATGCGGACCCCCGGGGCTCCACTGATGTTCATGATGCGCGACCCCGACGGCAACAGCATCGCCGTCGTGGAAGCCCCCGCACCCTGAACCCGTACCTCAGCGTCCCCCGTTGACAGGACACCTCCGACACGCCCTGGTGCGTTCAAACTCTGAAGTCCGAATTCAAAACACCGGTTCAAACGGTTCCTTGGCGCGATGGGAGGGACATTCAACCCCTGCCTTGCGGTGAGCTGCCAAGAGGACGGCCAATCACCGTAAGACGGTCGGCGCCCCGTGAGGACGACGGGTTGTCTGACCGAGGCGGCGAAGGTCGAGGAACATGCGCCCGGCGGTCGTCTGTCTGTTGGGTGGTGTCATAGGAGGATGTCGGGTGCTTCTCGGATGGGCCGTTCGGCGGCGGGGAACGATGCTGCGATTCGGAGGAGGCTGGAGGGTTGCGATACCCGTTGTGCGAGCGCGTCGGAGGGCTCCGACGTCGTGGTCGGAGCGGTCAATGTCGAACGTCGAGTCAGAGCCGGATGAGGACCCCTCGGCCCAGGGTCTGACCAGCTCAGGGGCGATTTTTCGGTGGGCCGTTGTTCGCGTTTCGCGACCGTTGTTGGCCGGAAACACGCGCCCTTCGCGCGCCCTCGCGCCCTCATAGTTCTTCGGGTAGGTCGTTCTTGCATCGCCACGCAGAGTGGGATCTTGGCGTGCTCGGTTGCATTGCCCGGCGTAAGTGAGGATGATCGGAATTGGTCACACGCCGCGTCGTGCGTCTCGTGGGGCCGAGGGGGACGAATGGACGTGCAGCAGTGCGCGAGACCTCGACGCAGCATCGATACGGTCCTGGCTGAGGCCCGTGCCCGATTGCAGCGGCTCACGCCCGACGACGCATGGATGGGTGCGCGACGTGGGGCGGCGTTGATCATCGACATCCGGACTCCGACGGATCGGTCGCGTGATGGGGCCATTCCCGGGTCTTTGCATTTGCCGCGCACCGTGTTGGAGTGGCGGGTCGATCCCGCCAGCTCGCGTGCCCATCCGGCGGTCGGAGGCTTCGAGCGGCTTCTGGTGCTGGTGTGCAATGAGGGCTACTCGTCGAGCCTGGCCGCGGTTGCGTTGCACGAGATCGGGTTCGTGAATGCCACCGATATCGTCGACGGCATTCGCGGTTGGGAGCGCGCCGGGCTCCCGCTGGCGGCCCCTGCCCCCCTCGCTCCAGGTCTCCGCGATGGCGACGGGCCGCCGGAACCGCGGCTGGATGCGCAGACGGGTTCCCGCAACGATCGGTGAAGGTCACACTGGCGAGCGTGCGACGTTGTTGCCTTCCCGTGATGGCGCAGCGTGGGTCTCGTACATGCGGGCGGCGGCGAGCAGGCCGGAGGCGGCAGTGAGTGCGGCAACGGAGTAGATCGCTGCGGGGATGGAGATGAGGTCGGCCAGGATGCCGGCGAGGAGGGCGCCAACGGCGAAGCCTCCGTCTCGCCAGAGCCGGTAGATCCCGACGGACCGGGCCCGCCATGCGGGGTGGGCCACATCGCCGATGGCGGCGAGCAGGGTGGGGTAGACCATGGCCGTTCCTGCGCCGAGAACCATGGCACCGATGGCCCATGCCGCGAAGCTATGTGTGCTGGCGATCGCGGCGAGGGCGATGCCCTGGGTGATCATGCCGCCGACGATGAGGGGTTTGCGGCCGATGCGGTCGGAGAGTCCGCCGGTGTAGAGCTGGCCGAGTCCCCACACGGCGGGGTAGAGGGCGGCGAGGATGCCGATGCGTCCAATGGAAAGTCCCGCATTGGCGAAGAAGATCGGGAACAGGCCCCAGGCCAGGCCGTCGTTGAGGTTGTTGACGAGCCCGGCTTGCGAGCACGACGACAACGCTTTGTCGCGGAATGAGGTGAGCTTGAAGATCTCACCGGTGCTGAGGGCATCGTGGTGGGCGCCGCTGGTCGGGGTGTGGTTGGCGGCTTCGTGGCGGGCGTGGCCGCGGGTCTCTTTC
>JANMYF010000473.1:0-7382 GCA_031381685.1 Acidimicrobiia bacterium | reverse complement strand
AAGTCGAACCCCGCGCTTCGCGACGCGATGAACGCGTCGCTCAAGGAGCTGCGCGATTCCGGGAAGTACAAGGAGATCGTCGCTAAGTACCTCGGTGCTGCGGCCGGCTGACACGAACGCGCTGTCGGACGTCGTCGTCCTGACTGCATCGGGGAGCTCTCGGGTGCAGGTCAGGGCTGACGGCGCTACCGTGGGCGGCGCATGAGCGCCGCCGAAGTTCTCGCCGCCGACGCCGGCCTCGGTGAATTCTTCAAGACCGACATCGTCCGCGAGATGCTCCCGCGGATCATCACCGAGGGGATGCGCAACACGCTCGTGTACACGAGCATCGCCTTCGTCGGCGGCCTGCTCATCGGTCTGGTGCTGGCGCTGGCCCGCATCAGCCGTCGTCGGCCGGTCCGCTGGGCTGCCGCGGCGGTGGTCGACGTGGTGCGTGGCCTCCCGGCCCTGCTCACGATCATCCTGATCGGCTTCGGGCTCCCGATCGCCTACAAGAGCCTGACCGGCAACCTCTGGCGATGGCCCTTCGGCACGCTCGGCTCACGGTTCATCCCCGGTTGTCTGGCGCTCTCGATCGTGGCCGGCGCCTACCTGGCCGAGAGTATCCGGGCCGGGATCGAGGCCATCCCGAAGGGGCAGATGGAGGCAGCCCGCTCGCTCGGCATGTCGCACGGTGTGGCAATGCGCAAGGTGATACTGCCGCAGGCTTTTCGCATCATCATCCCGCCGCTCACCAACGAGCTCACGGCCCTGCTCAAGGACACCTCGCTTATCGCCATTCTCGGCGTGCAGGTCGGCGGTCGCGAGATCCTCACCTACGCGCGTACGTTGACGAACGCGCGAGCGAACACGACCCCGTTGATCGTCGCCGGGATCGCCTATCTCGTCATCACGATTCCGCTCTTGCGGCTCGTTGCCGTGCTCGAACAGCGGGCGAAGGGAGGCCGACGTTGATCACCATCAGGTCACTGACGAAGTCGTTCGGTGAGAATCGCGTGCTGCAAGGAATCGACCTCACTGTCGAGCAACGTGAAGTCGTGTGCATCATCGGACCGTCTGGTTCGGGAAAGTCAACCCTGTTGCGGTGCGTCAATCGCCTCGAGGAGCCGACGAGCGGCTCGATCGTGGTGGACGGTGTGGAGGTGTGCGATCCGACGTGCGACCTCGATGTCGTCCGCACATCGATGGGCATGGTGTTCCAGCAGTTCAACCTCTTTCCCCACAAGACCGCGCTCGGAAACATCACGCTGGCCCCGCTCACGGTCCACAAGCAGGAACGAGCGGTCGCCGAGGCGAAGGGACGCGAGCTGCTTGCGCGCGTTGGTCTCTCGAACAAGGCCGACGCCATGCCGAACGAACTGTCCGGTGGCCAACAGCAGCGGGTCGCTATCGCACGTGCGCTGGCGATGGAACCCAAGGTCATGCTCTTCGACGAGGCAACTTCGGCGCTCGATCCCGAACTGGTCGGCGAGGTGCTTCAGGTGATGCGTGATCTTGCCGGCGAAGGCATGACGATGATGGTGGTCACCCACGAGATGGGCTTCGCCCGAGAGGTCGCGGACCGCGTCGTCTTCATGGACGGGGGCGTGATCGTTGAGGAAGGGACGCCGGCCGACGTCCTCGAACGTCCGACGCACGAGCGCACGCGGTCGTTCCTCGCCCGGACGCGGCGGACCTGACGTGGGCGAGGCGGCGCGTCGGCGTGCCGCCGACGCGCGGATGGGCAACTAACCTGCTCCCGATGTCTTGTGCCGGCCGCCTCAAACGACCACTGCCATGGCGTTCGGTCGGTCTTGGCCTCATGGTCGCGTTGCTCGTTGCCGGGTGTTCCGACTCGTCCGACTCGCCTGACTCGACCGTACCGCCGTCCTCGGCCGAATCAACTGCAGTCGTGACCGAACCGCAGCCGTCGACGACCATTGCCGAGACGCCTCTCATCACCGTTCCGGTAGCGGGTTCGGCGGTCGTCGGCTGTCTCACGAACGGATCGCTCAGCGGCGCGTTCGAGGAAAAGGCGGTGGACGTGCTCACCGAGGTCAATACGCGCAACGTGGGTGAGAACGCTCCCGACGCGTACTACGCCACGAAGATCGGCAAGAACACCATCGGCTACTTCGTGTTCGGCAAGAAAGCCACCGTCGTGGTCAACGGCGACGGTTCGTGGTCGGGCGAGTCCGGCACCGACGCCGGCACGATCGACATCGCCGCCGACGGCACCAGCGCCATCGTGAAGGCGACGATCGAGGGGTCCGACGCCATGGGTCAGCGTGCCAAACCACTCACCGTCGATCTCGTCACCAAATGTGGCGTCCCCTTGCCCACCACGATCGCGCCCGTGCCGGCGAACACGAAGCAGAACGTCACCGAGACCATCGTGGAGCAGACCGAAGCCCCCACGACGCCGAGCTGAAGCTCCTACTCGCCTCCCGAGCGGGGCCCGCGACCCTGCAGCGGCGTGACGGCGCGCACGGCGGCTCGGGTGGAGAGATACAGGCACACGATGCCGAAGCCGACACCGGCCAGCGCAAGGAGTTGTCCGACCCTGGCGACCGGGACGACGAGTCCGCTGGCGAGAAACGCCTGACCCGACCGCATGCCGAACGGTCTCGCCGCTTTATGGGCTTCGAGCCAATTGTCGTCGGTGAGCATGGTCGCACGCGTGCGGATTCCGGCGAACTTGTTTCGGCCGAGCCGTCCGCTGGAGGCTCTCGACGTGACGACGAGCTGCACGATGCCTCCGATGACGAGTGCTGCGGCGACGATCAGCATGCGCGGCCGGTGAATGCTCTCTCGGCCGACCTGGATGCGACCACGGTCAGCATCAGCTGATGGTCATTTCTGCGTGCCGACCTTCAGGTCCTTGAATGCGGAGTTCGAATCGATGCCGGTGTCCTTCGGCAGACCGAGGACCCGTTCGCCGACGATGTTACGCATCACTTCGTCCGAACCTCCGGCGATCCGCATGCCCGGGGCGCCGAGGATGAAGTCGGCCCAGGCGTAGGTGCCCCATTCGCCGGAATCCGCGGTGACCTTTGCGCCCAGCACCGTCGAGACGAACTCCGAGACGCGCATCATGTTCATCGTCAGGGCGAGCTTGCCGATCGACATCTCTGGTCCGGGAAGCTGTCCGGCCTTGATCTTCGACATCGCCCGCATGCCGGTGAAACGGCTCACCTCGCTGTTGATGTGGATGTCGATGAGCTTCTGGCGGACGATCGGATCGTCGAGCTTGCCCATGGCTGCGGTCATCGCCGCGAGGAAGTCGAGACCCATGTTGCCGGAGCGCCCGCCGCCACCGCCGCCTCCGATCGACGCCCGCTCGTTCATGAGCGTGGTCAGCGCAACCGTCCATCCCTGGTTGACATCGCCGAGGCGCTGATCGTCGGGCACGCGCACCTCGCTGAAGAACACCTCGTTGAACGACGCCCCGCCGGTCATCTGGCGCAGCGGGCGGACCTCCACGCCGGGAGCATGCATGTCGACGATGAACCCGGTGAGTCCCTTGTGCTTGGGTAGGTTCGGATCGGTGCGGCAGATGACCTCACCGAGGTCGGAGAACTGGGCACCGGTGGTCCACACCTTCTGACCGGAGATGACCCACTCGTCTCCGTCACGTTCGGCCTTCGTCTGCAGGCTCGCCAGGTCCGACCCGGCGCCCGGCTCCGAGAACAGCTGGCAACCGACGATGTCGCCGCGCCACATCCTGGCAAGGTACGCCTCCTTCGCCGACTCCGTTGCATGGGCGAGGATCGTCGGCGCGACCATGCCGAGGCCGATCTGGAACATACCGAGGTTGGGGGTCGAGAACCGCGACGCCTCGTCGTCGTACATCTTCTGGTACGTGCCGGGAAGGCCGCGGCCGCCGAGTTGCGTCGGTCCGGTGATCCATCCGAAACCGGCGTCGAACATCGACGCGCGCCACGCCTTGGCGTTGGCGATGTCGCGGCGCTCGGCCTCGGCCGACTTCTCCTCGAACACCGAGACTTTGTCGCTGCCTTCGCCCCACTTCCGGGTGGATTCCTTCTCCCGTGGCTTGCAGTGGACGGCGAGGAACTCGCGTGCCTCGGCGCGGAAGGCTTCTTCGGTGGGAAGGCTGTTGGACATTCGGGGTCCTCCGGTGGAATGCGACGGGCCCGACGATGGGCGGGACCAACTTACGGTGTCGGACGTCCGAACGCCGAAACGGGACCTCCGGATCACGAACCGGAAGGCAGCGCCCGCGCGGCAGACTACGAGCATGGAACCTCTCAACCCGACGATGACCCTCGACGAAGTCAAGGCCTACGGCACGGCGCTCAGTCCGTGGGCCCACCTCGCCACGGTCGGTGCCGACGGCGAGCCCGACGTGGTGCCCGTCCACCCGTGCTGGGAGGGTGAGGTGCTGTGGACGATGTGCGGCGGCGACTCGGTGAAGGCCCGCAACATCCGGTCGAACCCGAAGGTGGCGTATCACTGGCAGGTCACGGCGAGCGGCGACGGCCTCCTCGTGTGGGGCGTGGCGAGCTACCACGACGATCTCGAGACGAAGCGTCGGCTGTGGACCGGTGTGTTCGATTACGACCTCAACGCCTTCGCGCCGGGTGGACCGGACGATTCTCCGGGCACGGGATTCCTGGCTGTCCGTCCCACCCGGGCCACGTATCTCGCGATGTACGGCGCGAACGGTCGTCGTACGTGGCGCCCGTCCTGACATGACGAAGGGTCAAGCCAACTTCCTCCGGGCGTTCGCGGTCTGGACCGTGTTCGTCTGGGGCACCCGCATCAAGAACGTCTTCGACGGCGACCGTGGATGGGGGTTCATCGCCGTTCACGTGGCGCTCGCCCTGGTCTCCGTGGCGTTCGCGTTGGGTACCTGGCGTGTCGTCACCCAGAACCGCGGCCGCAACGCCCCGAAGCTCACCGACGAATCTCCCAACGAAGCAGGCTGAGGCGCGCGCCGGAACTACCGCCTAGGGGTGGCTTTGCGCCGGCGTGTTCTTCGCCGTTTGGCCCGACGTTCGATGGGGAGCAGGTCCGGCCGTCGGTGGGCGAGGATGTCCGCCCCGATCACCTTGATGATGCCCGCCAACGGGATGGCCAACAGCGCACCGAGAAGTCCGAACAGCTCCACGCCGATAAGCACGCTTATCAAGATGACCAGCGGCTCCATGGCGACGGTGCGCGCCATGATCGTCGGCTGGAGGACCTGGTTCTCGATCTGCTGGTAGATCACGTAGAAGATGGTCGTCGCGATGCCCGCCGTGGTCGAGTGGAGGAATGCCACGGCGATCGTCGGAATGGCTCCCAGGGTCGCGCCGACGAGCGGGATCAGGTCAGCGAACGCTACCCAGAGCGCGAGCACGCCGGCGAACGGCACCTGCACGCTGAGAAGGAAGATCCACGTGGTCAGGCCGGCGATCGCGCTGATGGCGAGATTGCCGTTCACATAGCCGTTGATGGCCCGGGCGCAGAGGCGGCCGACTCGTTGTAATCGAAGCTGCGCGTCGGGGTGGAGCACCCGGGTCATCGTCATCAGCATGTGATGGCCCTGGAGGAGCATGAGAAAGGTGAGCACGGCGATGGTGAGGACTGCGGCCACGGTGGAGAACACGGTTCCGACCGTTCCGGCGGCGACACCGAGGACCTTGTTGGGTTCGAAGATCTTCTGCGCCCGGGCCTGGATCTCGTCGCTGTTCTTGTCGAGCCAGTCGTCGAGCTTGTACCGCTTCACCAGCTTGCCGGCAGGACCCTTGCCGGCCTCTGCGTCACGGACGTACTGCGGCAGCTTGTTGGCGAACTCGGTTCCCTGCTCGGCCAGCGGGCGGATGAAGAGGTACGCGAGCCCGCTGATCGCCGCGAGTCCGAGAAGGAAGACCACCGACACCGCCAGGGCCGGGCGCATGCGGAACCGACGCCTGAGGAAGTTCACCGGCGGGGTGAGCACCACGGCGAAGAACGCCGCGACAAGGATCCAGGTGATGATGCGCGAGGTACGCGACAGCACCGTGATCATCGCGGCGGTTGCCAGCACGAGGCCGATCGTCGTGATGATCGTGGCGATGGGGACGTTTTCGGTGAGGCGGCTGACCCGCCACCCGTGGATCTCGTCGGAGGTGTCGGTCACCGTGAGCGTGCCGCTCTCTGTCAGGGCAACAGTGAGGATCGGCTCGTCCGAGGTCTCCTCGCGTTCCGCCTTCGGCGGCGTCGGGTCCGGGTCGCTCACGTGATCACTCACCGCCGTCGAGCGTAGACTCCGTCCCCTGTCGGTGCGCTGCTTCGCCGCGCCGCTCCGAACACCAGAGCGCTCTCACGGCTCACGGACGTCGGACGTAGACTGACCACCTCATGGGCCAGCTGATCACCGTCACCGAGAAGTCGAGCGCACGCCGCGACATCGTCCGCTTCGAGACGAACCGTGCCCTCACCGGCATGGGTCACGAGCGTTATACGTCACTCGAATCGGCCGAGGGACCACGTCCCCCAGACCTGCTCGCCCGGCTGCTCTTCGCACGCGGTGGCGTGTCGGCGGTGACCGTCCACGGCAATCAGGTGCTCGTCGAACTCGCCGCCGGCGGTACGACCGATGGCATGGCCGAACTGATCTCCGATCTCTTCATCCACTACAAGCCGGGTGTCGTTCCTTCGCTGTAGCCACTGTCGGAGTTCCTGTCGGCGAACGTCTGACTGGACAGAGCGAACGTCTGTTCCTTAGTCTGTCGGAGTGGGTGCCGCCGCTCTTGCTCAACCCCCCGCCCCTGTTCCGGCCCCCGGCTCCGCTTCGGCGGTGCTCGAGGTCCTCCGGGAGCGCACCCGGCCGGTCAACCTCTCCGGCGAACGTCTCCTCCCGGTGCGAGACGACCTGGCGTCGCTGCTTCCCGGCGGCGGGTTGCGGCGGGGGAGTGTGGTGGAGATCGCCGCACCGTCGCTGCTGTTCGTCGCCATGGCCGAGGCCCTACGGGTCGGTTCGTGGGCTGCGCTGGTCGGGCTCCCCACCCTCGGTCTCGCCGCTGCTCGTGATCACGGCATCACCTTCGAACGGCTCGCCGTGGTGGCGGCCCCGCCGGTCGATCTCGCGGCCACGGTGGTGGCGGCACTCGTCGACGCCCTCGACCTCGTGGTGCTCGGCCCCGGTGTGGTGGGTAGGGCCGCTGATGCCCGTCGTCTCACCGCTCGTGCCCGGGAGCGCGAGTCGGTGCTGCTCGTGCATGGTCGCTGGCCCGAGGCGGTCGACCTGCGCCTCACCGTGGTCAACCGACACTTCGGGGGAATCGGGCAGGGCCATGGCCACCTCCACAACTGGAGCGTCGAAGTGGAAACGGATGGTCGCGGTGCGGCGGCCCGTCGACGCCGGGGGCTGATCACGCTCGCCGGACCTGGACCGGCCGGGTCGGGCGGTGGCGGTG
>JANMYF010000469.1:0-3735 GCA_031381685.1 Acidimicrobiia bacterium | reverse complement strand
TTCTCGACACCGCATTGATTCTCCAGAATCACAGCAAACGCGACTAGACGTGCGATGATTCGCCGATTCTGACCCGTGGGTTCAGCCTCGCCCGTGCGCCACTTGCGAATCGCTGGAACCGAAACACCCAGCAACTTCGCGATATCACTCCACGCAAATCCACGATCGGCAAGCTCTTCTAAGAGTGCTCTTGTATCTCGTATTGCAGCATCCGAGGTTGAAGAGTCGAGCACAGCATCGAACGCATCTTGGTGGAAGTAGGCGGCGATCTCACTGATTCTTGGAATCAATGAGCCCTGGAGACTATTGCTTATCTCCAAACGGTCTTGAGTTGTAAGCGTCTTAGAAAAGACGCTCGAGTCGAACGGGCTCGGGACAAACCGACTGCCTTCGGTCGACGTTGTGGACATCTCAGTTGCCATGATTAGGCATCTCCTCTGAAGACCTTCCGTAGCGGCTCTGTTATGAACGCTTCGAAGCTATCGCTCGCTGGGGCGTGAAGAAGGTCGCATAGGTCCATAAGTTCAGATGCGACGAAACCTGGAACGGTCTCTGGCTGCCAATGGCTGTCAAAGTCAAGAACG
This sequence comes from Acidimicrobiia bacterium, assembly GCA_031381685.1. Lineage (GTDB taxonomy): Bacteria > Actinomycetota > Acidimicrobiia > Acidimicrobiales > JANYDT01 > JANLQX01. Next base: position 3,151 of record JANMYF010000469.1, on the reverse strand, counting down.
AAAACAGGAGCTTGGGGTGGTGGGCTCAAGCGGCGAAGCGGCGTCGTCGGATTGACAACAGGCAGAGGTTGCGGACCGTATCGAACGACGAGAAAACGATCTTTGTCGATTCGATACTGCGCAGCAGATGCCCAGGTTTGCAGAGCCGCATCCACACCACTCGACGGAAGGCGGGGAGGTAAGAGATCAGGCGCAAGCCACTTCGACCAGACCGACATGTCGCCCTCGATGAGATCCGGGACGCGAATCTCATCGATGTATCGAAGCCCGAAGCGCACTACACCGTCCGGGGCGAGCAGATCCTCAACTGCCTCGACCACCGACACGACGAGTTTTCGAAACGAGTCGTACCCGTCGTACCGGGTGGTTTCGACCGTGATCGCTCCGGCGGGCATTGTTACCGCCACCGTCCGATCCCTCGTGAGGAGGCGTGGTATCGCCCTGGTGTGGATGTTTTGGCTCGGCGTCGGACCGAACGCAAGCTCGATCTCATGAGCCTGTTGCGCCTCGATCACCCATTCGCCGTGACCTGCCAACCTCTCCCGCATTGCCCGCTGGATCGGAACCGTCACCGGCGCGGCCGACGCCTCCGACGGAAACCTGATCTCGAGCGCCACCAGAGCGAGAGGAGCGTTTGGATAGACGCCCTTGCTAGTTGAACTCATACATCACCCCTATAACCGAAACTCTAACCATTTCACGTACCTAGTTCGACATCCTGTCGATCGAACATGAGAAAGCCGTGCAAGTTCCGACGACGCTGGCCCACCTCGGTCGGTCAAATGGGAGCCACCGGGAGCCTCCTGAGCACTCTGGGCTGGTCAAGTGATCTCTCGCCAGACGTGGCACTCCGACAACTCCGGCCTACCCGTCAACTGCAGCCACGTGATCGCCCAAGGGGCGTGCATCCTCGGTGTGAGCCCAGCTGTCCGGGTCGGCGCTGCCAGATAGTTCGACGGGTTCTCCACAGATCCGGCAACGGGGCCGCTGAGATCGCTGCCCAGAATCCGAGGGAACCGCCACGGCAAGGCTGGCGAGGCGTTCCTCCTCGATGTCTTCTTGTTGCTCGGCCCAGTCCACTAGCGGCGTCGACACGTCACCGGCCGCGCTCGCCTCGATGGCGATCTCGGGTCCGTCTCCGGTCCCCTCGTTAATGCCAACGAGGTCGTCGACTGAAAGCTGCTCACTTGGCAGCACGGACGTGTCGATACCGGCTTCAGCGAGCGCAGCTCCAGGCTTCGCCAGCTGCGGGGCCTTGGCCGTCCAAGGGCGAATGCTCTGCAGAACCGTCTTGTAGAAGCCGTCAATAGCCCCGAGCACGGAGTCGATGAACGCACCCCGACCGATGCCTCGTTTCGTACCGAGCTGCGACGTAGCGGCGATCCGGAAGCGCCGCAGGTCAACTTTCGGATCCGACAAAAGGATGGACGGGTCAACTCGCACCGCCTTGAGAAGTTCGCTCGTGCTGGTTCGAGCCATGTGAGCGAAGGCATCGATACGAACGGCGTCCTGTGCGTCTGGCAGCTGTCGAACAAGCCAATTCACCCGGGTGGCAGGTCTCCCCTCCACTGGACCGGGCACGTCCACCTCAATGGTGCATCGACCGGTTCGGAGATCCGCAACGATCGTCAGATCACCGACCGTGTTCGGCACGCGGAGCGATCCGGAAAGGGTCCCCTGGCTTACCAGCTCGGCCGCAAGGGCAGCCGGCCGGAGGGTCGAGTCCGCTTGTTCACGCCGAGAAAGGGCAACCTGCACCCCAGAACCCAAGTCACGTTCGAGACGAAGTGCAGCGAAACGGAGCAACTGATCCCAACGTGACACAACCTCCGCCGTCCCACTATCAGACGCCCTGAGGGTTCCAGCCAGCACCGCCTCCCGAACTTCGACGAACGCTCCACCCATGTCTGTGAAATCCAGCGCCCCCGACCGAGGATGTTCGAGGTAGCGAATGAGTTCGGCCAGGATCCAAGCCTGTTCAGGGTCAGCGAGTCCACGGTGGACCCGCTGTGTGACAGCAGCCGAGACGATTTCGGCCCAAGAGATGTGATGGAGCGCAACCCTACGGACCTTGCGCTTGTCGACGTCGACCGGATGGATACCCGCAGCCGGCGCGATCTGATTGGAGATGGTGAGCACAGCGTCAAAAGCGTTGTCCCGTGCGATGTCAAGATAGGTCTCGACCTGCTCGCGTCCGAGATCGTTGTTTCCGGTCTTGACCTCGACCAGGGTCGTCCAACTCTTCTGACCACGGGTGATCCTGATCAGTCCATCCGGACGAACCGTGCGACCGTCAGAAGTCGCCAGCGGGACCTCGATAAAGGTCTCGATGCTGCCTGCCGGAGCGCCAAGCGGCCGGAGCAACGCAGCGGAGAACTCCCGGACAACAGGTAATACGGCGAGCAGCGACGAAGTCGCCCGAGTCTCCTGCTCGTCTGTTCCGTTGATACCAGAGGTCGGTATCAACCGCGCTGGCTGCCAATTCGTTTCGGTCACACCGTCCGCCGATCTCCGTGCCGCCACTCGGCACGGCCCGACGATAGCGCGAGAGGCTCGTAATTCTCCGGCCGAGGCCCAAGCAAGTCGAGAGCAAACGCCTTCCCATCAACCCAGAGCGGTCACGAATCAGAAGAGGAGTTGCTGACCAAGGTCCGGCTGAACGCCAGACCTTTCTCGATTGTGATGACACCGACGCCGTAAAGGTCGAGCCTCTTCGAGGTGCGCTTCGCGCAACCTTGACTGCGCCTTCTGACACGAGCACACCGTCGAAGTCCTGCGAAGCGCCTCAATCGACGGCAGCAACCAATAGCGAAACGAGACAGACCTCCGGGTAGCCGTTGGCTACCCGAGCAGCAACCTACCGGTGCCTGGCTGCGAATCATTGCGGCCGTTCCGTTCGGCTGCAACCTTCGAAAACCTTCCACGAAACCGTTCGCCGCGAGCCTGCGCAAGGCGGATATCTATATGTGTACAAACGGCATTGGCGTGACCCCTCTGGGGTGGTCCACGTGTTGTGAGAGTCCCGATGCCCATGATGGGCAGAATGGACTTCACGATGAAGCGACGACGGCATACACCCGAGCAGGTGGTCCGCAAACTGCGGGTCGCGGATGCGCTCCTCGCGGAGGGCAAGGACGTGGCCGAGGTGGCG
>JANMYF010000444.1:0-2355 GCA_031381685.1 Acidimicrobiia bacterium | reverse complement strand
CAGTCGAGGACGCCGAGCGATCCACTGGTCTGCAGTTCTGCGTGTACTTGGGACCGACCAACGACAACTCTCGCGCCCACGCCGAAGCCCTGTTCGAGACGGCCGGGTTGCACACCCGTCCGGCCATCCTTCTGCTCGTCGCGCCGGAAGCACGACGTGTCGAGCTCGTGACCTCCCCTGAAATACGAGAACGGGTGAGCGACCAGACCTGTGCCAACGCCATCGCCGAAATGACCCGTTTCTTCTCGAGGTCAGACATCGCCGGTGGGATCGTCGCTGGCACCCACATGCTTCAGACCGCTATCGGTACAGCCTCTGCAGGCCCGTCGCTCGCCACGTTCCCCGACATCATCGAGGAGTAGGGGAACACGAACCGTGTGCTTGTCGGCAACACGAAGCCTCCCAGCACCACCACTGACCGCCAACGCCAGCCGATACGGAACATCGAGGAGAAGAATGCACGACCCGCCGAACATGCTGGAGAAGGACCATCGCAAGGTTCGAGAGACCGTGACGGACGCGTCGGAGTGCGAGCCTGGAATTGGGCGCGGCGTTGCGCCCGAAGTGACCGCAACACTCGATGCACGACGCGATCCCCTCGATGGTGATGAGCTGGCCGCGATCGATGCTTGGTGGCGGGCCGCGAACTACCTGTCGGTCGGTCAGATCTACCTGCTGGCCAACCCGTTGCTGCGTGATCCTCTGAGCCTCGACCACGTCAAACCCCGCCTGCTCGGTCACTGGGGCACGACACCGGGGCTGAACCTCCTCTATGCGCACCTGAATCGCGTCATCCGGGCCCGGGATCTGAATGTGGTGTTCATCGCGGGTCCGGGCCACGGCGGCCCGGGGCTCGTGGCGAGCACGTACCTCGAAGGCACCTACAGCGAGGTGTACCCCGACATCGGCCGCGACACAGAGGGTCTTGCGCGTCTGTGCAAGCAGTTCTCGTTCCCTGGTGGCGTCCCGAGCCATGCCGCCCCGGAGACGCCCGGCTCGATTCACGAAGGCGGCGAGCTCGGTTATTCGCTCTCCCACGCGTTCGGGGCGGCGTTCGACAACCCCGACCTGCTCGTTGCGTGTGTGATCGGCGATGGCGAGGCGGAAACCGGGCCGCTCGCGGCGAGTTGGCATTCGAACAAGTTTCTCGACCCGGCGACCGACGGCGCCGTGCTGCCCATCCTGCATTTGAATGGCTACAAGATCGCCAACCCGACGGTGCTGTCGCGCCTCGCTCCGGGCGAGCTGACCAGCCTGCTGCGCGGGTACGGGTGGGAGCCGTACGAGGTTTCGGGCGACGACCCCGATGAGGTGCATCAGCAGCTGGCCGGCACCTTGGACACGGTGTGTGACTCGATTGCCGCCATCCATGCCGCGGCCCGCACCTCGTTCGTGGGCACGTCCAGTAGCCGGCCGTTGTGGCCGTGCATCGTGCTGCGCACCCCGAAGGGGTGGACCGGGCCAGAAGTCGTTGACGGGGTTGCGGTCGAGGGCACCTGGCGGGCGCATCAGCTCCCGCTGAGCGTCGACGCACAACATCCCGAGCACTTGGCGATGCTTGAGACCTGGATGCGCAGCTATCGGCCCGAGGAGTTGTTCGACGCCGACGGCCGGGTCGTCGACGCGGTCGCCGCCCTGGCCCCGGTGGGCGATCGGCGGATGGGCGCCAACCCGCATGCCAATGGGGGCCGTCTGCTGCGGCCGTTGCGGCTGCCGGACTTCCGCGAGTACGCCGTGGTGCTGGAGCATCCGGGTGTCGTGGTGGCCGAGTCGACCAGGCCGCTCGGGACGTTGCTGCGCGATGTGTTGTCGGCCAACGCTGACCAGCGGAACTTCCGCATCTTCGGGCCCGACGAGACGGCGTCGAACCGGCTCGGTGACGTGTTCGAGGCGACCGGCCGGACATGGATGGGCGAACGTTCGGACCAGGATGTTGAGCTGCATCTATCGCCCGGCGGGCGGGTGATGGAGATCTTGTCGGAGCACACGTGCCAGGGCTGGCTCGAGGGTTACCTGCTCACCGGGCGGCACGGCCTGTTTTCCTGCTACGAGGCGTTCATCCACATCATTGACTCGATGTTCAACCAGCACGCCAAGTGGCTCAAGGTGTCCAGCGAACTGGAATGGCGGCCGAAGATCGCGTCGCTCAACTACCTTCTCACTTCGCACGTGTGGCGCCAGGACCACAACGGCTTCAGCCATCAGGACCCGGGTTTCATCGACCACGTGGTCAACAAGAAGGCCGATGTGGTGCGTGTCTATCTACCGCCCGATGGCAACTGCCTGCTGTCGGTCATGGATCATTGCCTGCGCAGCCGGCACTACGTGAACGTGGTGATCGCCGGCAAACACCCC
>JANMYF010000439.1:0-23970 GCA_031381685.1 Acidimicrobiia bacterium | reverse complement strand
CACTGTGACGACGGACACCTCTCTGCAACGCACCGTAGTGCCCGTTTGAGAGTGACGTCAATCACGGAAGTGGACTTCCTAGGACTAAATGGAACTAACCGAATTCGGTCGTGGGCCGCTGAATGATCCCTAAGGGGCACTCGGCCTGACCGAGATACTCCCGTGTCGGCGTCGAATGACCTGGCGTCGGCTCAGATCTGGTCGACGAGCGTGCGCATCCGCTCGACGGTGGCCAGCTTCGTCTCGAGGGAGCCCGACAGGCCCATCTGGAGATGCGTCACGCCGGCCTGCTTGTAGGCCGCCAGCTTCTCCTTCACGTAGCCCTCCGGGCCGACCAGCGAACCGGCCTCCAAGTATTCACGCGGCACTTCGGCGGCAGCCTCCGCCTTCTTGCCGTCGAGGTACAGGTCCTGGATGCTCTTGGCCGCGCCTTCCCAGCCGTAGGAGCTCATGATGTCGTTGTAGAAGTTCTTACCCCGAGCCCCCATGCCGCCGACGTAGAGCGCCGTGGTCGGGCGGGCGGCGTCGAGCATCTTGGTGATGCGGTCCTCGTCCTCGGTGATGAGCACCGAGCCGCCGGCCAGGATCTGCAGTGGTCCGAGCTCCGGTGCGCGCTTGGCCATGCCCAGCTGCAGCGCATCGCCCCACACGAGGTCGGCCTTCTCCGGGATGTAGAAGATCGGGATCCAGCCGTTGGCCAACTCGGCCGTGGCCTCGACGCTCTTGCCCTTGAGCGACGCCCACCACAGCGGGATGTCGGCGCGCTGGGGATGGTTGATGAGCTTGAGCGGCTTGCCCAGACCGGTGCCTTTGCCGTCCGGCAGGGGGATGTCGACGGTCTGACCGTGGTAGTTGATGACCTCGCGCCGCCAGGTGGCGCGGCACACCTCCATGTATTCCTTGATGCGCTGCATCGGCTTCTCGTACGCCACACCATGGAAGCCCTCGATCACCTGCGGACCGGACGCACCGAGGCCGCAGTTGATGCGGCCGTTCGACACGTAGTCGAGGCCGGCGAAGGTCATGGCCATGAGGGTGGCAGTGCGCGAATACACGTTGACGATCGCGGAACCGATCTCGACTCGCTCCGTGCGGGCGGCGAGGTATCCCATCATCGAGATGGCGTCGAAGCTGTACGCCTCGGCGACCCAGACGCAGTCGAGGCCGGCCTTCTCGAGAGCCGAGACTTCGTCGGCCGTCCCCTTGATGTCGCCGGCGTAGTTGAGCATCACGCTGAGCTTCATGAACGTCCCTTTCGGAGGTGGAGGAGCGAGACGCTAGGTCCGCCGGCGCGTGCGCGCCCATTTTCGCCGTCGGGTCGTCGGTCCCGGCCCGGAGACGGTACGGCTTTCGACGGCCGAGAGCCAGTTCGCCTCGAAAGAACCCGACGGCCTAAACGGGAGCCGGTGCCGCCATGAACGACGCCGACCCCGCTCGGAGCGCGTCGGCCGCGGGGATCGCCCGGCTGAACAGGAAGCCCTGCCCGAACGCGTACCCGAGAGCGAGGAGCGATGACCGCTCCTCGTCGGTCTCGATCCCTTCGGCCACGATCGTCAAATCGAGCGCTCGGCCGATCTCATCGATCGCCGAGAGCAACGCCGTCGCCGAGGCGGCATCCTCCTGGAGGGCTCGCACGAACGTCCGGTCCACCTTGAGCAATTTGAAGGGGAACTTCGACAGCACGCCGAGCGACGAGTAGCCGGTCCCGAAGTCATCGAGCGCGATCCGAACGCCGAGACGCGAGAGTCGCTCCAGCCGGATGAGGGCCGTCTCGGGATCGCTCATCACCGCGCTTTCCGTGATCTCCAGGACCAACTGGTCCGGTGGGAGTCCGGTGTTCCGGAGGAGTTCCTGGGTCGTGACGAGTAGCTGGGTCGAGTCCAGCTGGCGGGTCGAGACGTTCACCGACACGTACCAGCCGTTGGCCTTCAACAGTGGCGCGGCCTCGGTGACGGCCCGGCGCAGCACCATGTCGCCGATCACGTCGATGAGACCGCTCTCTTCGGCGATCGGCACGAAGTCCCCGGGATAGAGGATCCCCTCCGTCGGATGGGCCCACCGCACGAGCGCCTCGAAACCACGTGCCACGCCATCGGCGAGATTGACGATGGGCTGCAGCCAGACCTCGAACTCCTTTCGTTCGATCGCACCCCGGAGGTCGGCCAGCAGCTGGAGGCGACGGGCCGACCGTTCGTGCATCGATGGATCGAACCGCACCGAGGCGATCTTCGGGTCCTGCTTCGCCGCGTACATGGCGACGTCGGCGTTTCGAAGGAGGTCGTCGACGGTCAACGCATGACGGGTGTCCGCGATACCGACGCTCGCGGAGAGTTCGAGGAGGTTGCCGTCGAGCACCACCGGTTTGCTCAGTTCGGCCACCACACGTTTCGCGACCAGCCCCGGATCGGCGCCCGGTTCCACGAGAATGGCGAACTCGTCACCACCGAGGCGTGCCAGCGTGTCCTCGACCCGGACAAGGCCGCGCATACGCTCGGCGAAGATGCGCAGGACCTGGTCGCCGGCAGAGTGACCGAGGGTGTCGTTCACGGCCTTGAACCCGTCGAGATCGAGGAGCAGCACGGCCACGATGTGGCGATGGGCGGCGGCGATCTCGACGGACCGCTCGAGCGTCGTGCGGAACAGAGCCCGATTGGCCAGGCCGGTCAACGGATCGTGGAACGCCTGGTGGAGTAGCTCGGTCTCGAGACGGCGCCGGACGGTGATGTCGCGCGTCGTGGCGATCACTCCCTGGACGACCGGGTCGTCGAGGTGGTTGGCGAGGTGGATCTCGACATCCCGCCAGGTGCCATCGGTGTGGAGGAGCCGGTCATACACCGCTTCGAATCGACTGTTGTCCTCGAAGACGCGCTTGTAGGCATCCAGTGCGTCGAACGCCCCGAGTCCGGTCAGCAGATCGTCGACCCGGATGTTCTGGAGATCCTCCGGCCGCCAGCCGAGCACCGTGGTGAGGGACGGGGTGTGGTCACGGAATCGGTAGTCCGGTCCGACCACGGCCACGACGTCGGTGGAATGCTCGAACAGACCCCGGTAGTAGATCTCTCGAGCTGCGAGCTCGCTTGTCCGCTCCGCCACGCGGAGGTCGAGGTCGGCCACCAGTCGGTGGTTCTCCACCACCATGAACCATTGGTGCGCGAGATGCACGGCGATGAGCACTCCCGCGATCGTCAACAGCGTCGGGTCAGCGATCCCGGGCCGCAGGCGGGGAAGGGCGAAGGCCAGCGCCGACGACGACGGGAGAAGCCAGAGTGTCCAACGGAGCCGACTCCCGCTACCGGTCGGAAGGCGGGTTTGGGGAACGGTTGTCGGTTGCGTGGCGCCCAGGGCGAAGAGCGCATAGGCGAACATCGAGAATGCCAGGGTGACCGGCTTGCGATCGTTGGGGGCGCCGGACTGCAACCGGTCGACGGCGACCAACGCTTCGGCGACGAAGATCGCCGCTGTACCGACGGCGTAGCTCGTCAGACTCGAGCGCGCGCCGGGAGGAGTCCGCATGACGACCTGCAGTGCGTACGCCGCGATCGCCGCAGCGCCAACCGGTGATGCCACGAGAAGCAACTTGTCGACGATGCCGAGCGGTGAGGTCGCGACGAGATCGCCCAGGAACACGACCCATGCGGTGACACCCACCCCACCTGCGATCAGGATTGCTTCGATTGCCTCGCGGACTCGTTGGAACATGGGGGCGCCCCGCTCGGTGAGGAGGAAGAGCGCGGCGAAGGCGGCACCGCCGGCGACCGCAGCGAGCGCAGCGCTGGCCGAACGCCAGAGGAATGCCGAACCGAGTTCCGTCGCGTCACGCAGAAAAAAAGTTCCGAGCGAAGCCGAGCAGAGGACCCAACCGTGACGACCGTCGGCCTGCTCCCGTACCTCTTTGTGGGCGCGCCAGGTGACGAACCCGAGCGCAACGAACCCGACGACGAGACGAACGATGGTGGGGTTCACCGTGGTCGGCCCCCCGGGGACTGTCTCGAAGAAGGAGCGCAATCACGGCGGGCGTGCCGCGCGTCCGTCGTCTCCACTGCCTCCATTCCGTCCACGGCCATGGCATCGACACCCGCGACCGGTGAACTGCATAGGTCGTCCGCACCAACGGGTGCCGGGGAGTGTCCCGGGGCGTTTGGTGCCGGAGCGGACCTGGTCCGTACACTCGGTGCACCGTGAGCGCCCCTGTGACCGACCGTCCCATCCGTCAAGAGCGCGAGAAGGCCAGCGACGCGGTGCTCGAAGTCGCCCCCGGAGTGCTCCGTCTGCAGCTCCCTATCGCACTTCCGGGCCTCGCCCACATCAACACCTACGCGATCGTCGGGAAGTCGAGTGTCGCCATCGTCGACCCGGGCATGCCGGGACCGTCGAGTTGGAAGGCATTGAAGCGGCGGCTCATCGCCGCCGACATCCCGATGCGCCGCATCGACAAGGTCCTGGTGACCCACAGCCACCCGGACCACTTCGGCAACGCCGGGAAGCTCGCCAAGGCCGCCGGCGCTCAGCTCGTGACCCACAAAGCGTTCCGGCTGGGCTGGAAGCCCGGCCACGTGTGCGTGCTCGACGGCTGCTCCGACGACACACACGCGCACGCCGACGAAGGCCAGGAGCAGTTGCCGCCGTCGACCGCGTTCTTCGGCTCCACGCCACCGTGGGGCGGCGAGGCTTATGCGCCGTCGATCCGTCGCGGCGCGATGTACCGGATCACCAAGAGCGCTGCCACCTCGTCCGTCTTCGGGAGGGTGTTCCCGCTTGCGGAGCCATCGGTTCGGCTGAAGCACTCGCAGCCGGTCCGGCTGGGCGACCGCGACTGGTTCGCCGTCCACACTCCCGGGCACACGCTCGACCACCTGTGCCTGCACGATCCGGAGGGCGGCGCCTTCCTTTCCGGCGATCACGTCCTACCCACGATCACGCCGCACATCTCCGGCATCGGCACCGGCAGCGATCCGCTCGGCAGCTTCTTCATCTCCCTCGAGATGGTCGCCCGGCTCGACGGCGTTCGCCATGTGCTTCCGGCGCACGGCCATCCCTTCACCGATCTCGCCGGACGGTGCCGCGACATCGTCGATCACCACCGCGAACGCCTGGCCCGACTCGCCGCCGGCTCGGCCGCGGACGGCTGGATGACCGTGGAGGGTTACAGCCATCTGCTCTTCCGTCCGGAACGCTGGGGGTCGATGGCGTCGAGCGAGACCTACGCGCACCTCGAGCACTTCCGCCTTGCCGGGCAGGCCGAGCGGCGCGTCGATGCGCAGGGCCGCGCCGAGTATCTCGTTGTCGGGGAGCGATAGCTCCGAAGGCGGCGGCGCGGCTTGGTTGTCACAGGGTCTCCGGTACGGTCGTGCCCATGACGAGGCAACAGATCCCCACGCCTCGCCAGGCAGCCTGATGACCGTCCTGTCCGGCCTTGCCCGCGAAAACCGGGCGGCCCTCGTCCACGTCGCGCTCGCCGAAGCCGATGCGGCAGCGTCCGTTCTGGTGCTCACCGCCCGGTCGTCCTCGGCCCGGGCATGGCGGAGCGAACTGCTCCGCCGATCACCTCACCTCAGTGGGTTCGTCCGGGTCGTCACCCCGCTCGGATTCGCCCTGGCAGTCCTACGCGGGGATCGGGAGGACCTGACCCTCCTCACCCCCGCGCAACGCCGATCCCTGGTCACCGAACTTCTGACGTCCGAGGCCAGCTCCACGAGTACAGCATCGCTCTGGCCAACCCAGCGGGCGTTCCTCCACGGTCCCGCGTTCGTCGACGAGGTCCTCCGTGAGCTCGCCCTGCGGGTCGATGGCTCCACGGCCGATCGGTCATCCCGTCACGCCACCCCCGGACGGGGTGGGGAGCTCCACGCGTTCATCGGACGCTACGAGGCAGTGCTCTCGGAGCGGTCGCTCGTCGACGCGCCGCGTGCCCTTCGCACAGCGAGTGATCGAATCCGGGTCGACGATCCGTTCATGGAGGGCCTTGATCCCACGAGGCGCCTGGTCGTCGAGCAGGCGAACGCGTTCAGCCCGGGCGCGGCCCCCCTGGTCGATGTCATCGTCGAACGGTCGCGACGGCGCGGCACCCACCTCACCCTGTCGACCGACGCAGCGCCTTTGCCTGCCACCACGGATCACGACGCCCGATGCTCGATGCTGCGGGTTCATCACCCCGCGGTGGAGGCCGACGCCGCGATTTCGGTGATCCGGCACTGGCTCGATGCCGGCCGTGATCCCGAAGGACTTGCGGTGATCCTGCCGCAGCCCGATCCCGTCCTGCTCTCGGAGCTCGCCGGTGCCTCGGCGCGCAGCCACGTTCCCCTGGTTGTCCCCGGCCAGCGGATCGGTGATCACCGGATCGTCGACGACTGCGTGCACGCCCTGTCGTGCGCCGATGACGTCGGAACGCAGATCGATCTGGTCGGGCGCGCGTACTCGTGGTGGGAAAGCAATGCGGCCCGGCTGATCGGCGACGGCGAAGCGGTGGAGGTGGTCAGCACTTTCATCCGTGCACTTATGGAAGGAGAATCGATCGACGCCGCACTTGCCCGACCGGCTCCGCCCCGGGCCACGTCCGGAGTGACTGTTGCCTCGCTCGACGACGCCCTCGCACGACCCTCTGACCAACCGTGGCTCGGCGTCGTGATCGTGGGTTGCCTTGATGGAAGGTTCCCTCGTCGACGGGTGCGCCGGCCGTGGTTCCGTGATTCGGCACCCACAGACGACGCTCGTACCGACGAGCCCATGGCCGAGGACGGACTCGTCGACCGCGACCGCCGCCGGCTCGCCGACCTTCTCGCAACAGTTTCTGTCGACGGCTCGGTCGTCGCGATTGCCGCGCCGGTCGGCGGCGTCCTTCCGAGTCCGTTCATCGACGGCTGGCCACACAGGGAACTCTCGTTGCTGCGTGTGCCAACGACGCCACCGCCGCGGCCGGCTTCCGACACGACCTGCGATGTCCCGCTGTTCCCTTCGGGTTCGCTGAGGTTGTCGGCAACGCAGCTCACCACCTTCGAAGACTGCTCGCTGCGCTACGGCTTCGAGTATGGGCTTGGATTACGCGGGGCAGGGGGAGCTGCGGCCACCGCCGGATCTCTCGTCCACGAAGTGTTGGAAAACTTCCTCGGGACCGCAACCGACCGGTCACGCGAGCGGCTCTTTTCGCTCCTCGACGAGTTGTGGAAGGACCACGAGTTCCCCTACGCGGCGCAGGCGCTCGACTACCGCCGTCGAGCGGAGCAATGGCTCGGCAACTGGTGGGAGTTCTTGCGGGCCACCTCGCCCGACGTCCGGCTCACCGAGCACCGCTTCGAAGTGCCCTTCCCGGCACCGGCGCCCGACGCCGAATCGGGTGGCGACGAGCCACCACGGCACATCCTGGTCGGCTCCATCGATCGGGTCGACGTCATCGCCCCCCGAGGCGCCGGCGAGCCACCTCGCCTCCGAATCGTCGACTACAAGTCCGGCAGCCCGAAATCGCAGGCCGAGGTCGACAACGACCTCCAGTTGGCCGTCTACCACTATGCCGCCACGCACGACCCGACCGTAGGCGAGCTCGGCGTGCCGGATCGGCTCGAACTCCACTACCTCCAAGACGACGCATCGAAGGAGCGCGTCAAAGTGCTTTCGCGTGTCGTCTCCGACGACCTCGAACGCGAAACGGTCACCCGCATCAACGCGCTCGCCGCGGAGGTCCTCGGCGAGGACTACTCCCCCGACCCCGACGCGAACTGTGACTACTGCGCGTTCCACACTCTCTGCCCCACCAAACCGCAGGGACGCCAGGTCCGATGACGCGATCCCCGACCCCTGTGGCGCCAACGTATGCCCCCGACGCCCAGCAGCAGCGGGCGATCGACCATCCGCTGGCTCCGTTGCGCATCGTCGCCGGCGCCGGCTCAGGCAAGACCGAAGTGATGGCCCAGCGTGTGGTCAGCCTCGTGGAGCGTGGCGCCGTCGGCGACCACGAGGTTCTCGGCCTCACGTTCTCGAACAAGGCGGCGGCGAACCTCCGGGACCGGATCGTCCGTCGCCTCGGTCCCGGAAACCGCGTGCAGGTCACGACCTATCACGGCTTCGGCGCGCAGATTATCCGTGAACATGCGATTGCGCTCGGCCTGCCCGGCGAACCCCGTCTGCTCGATCGGGCACGCTCGTTCCAGTTGCTGCTCGAAGAGTTCCATCGGGTCGACCTTCCGAACCGCAAGCTCGGCCGTCCGCAGCAACTGGTCGAGGAGACGTTGACCCTCGCCTCATCGCTGGCCGACCATCTCGTCACCGTTGAGGTGCTCCGCGACGACTGTTTGGCCATGGCCGAGAACCGGTCGCTCACCCCGTGGGTGCGTCGGGTGGCTCGGAGCCGTGCGGATCTGTGCATCCTCCTCGATGCATATGCAACGGCCAAGCGGCGGCTCGGCGTGCTCGACTTCGGCGATCAGATCGCTCTCGCCGTTGAAGCGGTGCGCAGCGATCCGTCCGTCGCCGACGCGCTGCGGCAGCGATACAAAGCCGTGCTGCTCGACGAATTCCAGGACACCAATGTGGCGCAGCGCGAACTCCTGAAACTCGTGTGGGTCGATGGATTCCCCGACGGGGCGGCTCCGCTGACGGCGGTGGGCGACGACCTCCAATCGATCTACGGCTTCCGCGGTGCACACGTGGACAACCTGATCCACTTCGACCGGCACGTTCCCGGCACGACCACCGTCGGCCTCGAAACGAACTACCGGTCCACGCCTCCGATCGTGGCCCTCGCGAACCACGTGCAGGCCAACATCGCGGTAGCCCTCCCGAAGACGCTGCGCCCCCACGTCGACGACGGAGCGGATGCGTTCGTGCCCATCGAATCGTTCGTTGCCGCCGATGACCGCGCCGAAGCCCAGGCCATTGCCATGCGGATTGCGAAGGTCGGCGCTCCATGGGCCGAGATCGCCATCCTGTGCCGCAAGCGTCGGCTCATCGGTCCGATCGCCGAGGCACTCGACAACGCGGGCATCCCGGTCGAGATCGTCGGTCTCGGCGGCCTCCTCATTCGACCCGAGATCGTCGACACGGTTGCCTGGCTTCGGCTTCTGGCGCTCCCCGAGGGAGCGCCAGAAGCGAACGTTGCGCTGCTTCGGATCGCCCAAGGTCCGTCCTACCGGATCGGCCTCCGCGATCTCGCCGTGCTGGCGCGAGCCGACCGCGCGGCGCGAGCAGCGCGATCTCCGTCGGAGAACCCCGCCGATGCCGTACCGTCCGACGATTCCTCGGAGCGGGTCGTCGTACCGAGCGATCCCGGGCTCGACCTTCGCCGGGTGCTCGACGAACGCGACGTCGCCGGACTGTCCGCTGACGCATGGAGTCGTCTGGGCGACATGCGCGCCTCGTTGTCGTCGCTGCGCAGGGTCATGGAGCGGCGATCGATGCTCGACACGATCGAGGCCGTCATCGTCGAAGCCGGGCTGTGGAGCGTGGTCGACCCCGTCGGTCACGAGAACCTCCTGAGGTTCCTTCATCTCGCCCATTCCTTCGAACCACTCGACGGCCCGCGCACGGTGGAATCGTTCCTTGCCTACCTCGGCCTCATCGAATTGAGCGAGGACGACCCGGCCGAAGCGACCGCAATCGCGAACGACGCCGTACAGCTCATGACGATCCATCAGGCGAAGGGACTCGAGTTCGACACGGTGTTCGTCCCCGGTCTCGCCGGCTCCGGATCGAGCCGGATCTTTCCCGATCGACGGGCAACCGGCAACGGAGCGACCGTCGCCGCCGCACTGCCGCATTGGCTCCGCCTCGACAACGACGGCTTCACGGCGCCACCGGCCTCCCGGGCCGAAGAAGACCGGCTGAAGGCCCATGTGGACAAGCAGCAGACGTACGAGGAGCTCCGACTGCTCTACGTCGCCGTGACCCGCGCGCGCCAGCGTCTCGTCGTGAGCGCGGCGCACTGGTATTCCGGCCCGCAGAAGCCCCAGGGCGTCAGCGAGTTCTACACGCTCCTGCTGAGCCGGCCCGACCTGGTCACGGAGACGGACCGGGCTCCGGCCGCCACGGAGAACCCCGAGATGCAAGCGAAACGACGTCGGCAGCAGGCTGCGAACGACGCGCGACGTGCTACGCCTCTCTCACCGACTCCGCCTCCATCGCGATCGAAGGCGCGTCGCGTGCCCGAAACTCCGGCGCTGTTCGACCTGCGGGTCTCGGCCGAGCCACTCCGAGCATCCGGTCCGTTGGCCCTCGCCACCACTTCGGTCGTGACCTACGCACAGTGTCCTCGTCGCTACGAATGGTCCTTCGTCAAGCGGCTGCCCCGGCGTCCGAATCCAGCGGCCGTCTTCGGCACCGCGATCCATCGCTGGATCGAGACCACAGCGTCGGGCCAACTCGTCCTCGGGCTCGACAATGACGAGGTCCTCGAGCAGGCCCCTCAGGAGAGCGGACTCGGGATGGAAGCCGGGCATGCCGACATCGATCGCTCGACCGACGAAGCCGACGCGTCAGGTTTCGCAGCTCTCGACGAGCCGACGCGGTGGGAGCGGTGTCAGTCCGCATTTCTGTCGTCCCCCTACGCCGGGGTGGTGCCGCAGCGCGTCGAGGCGCCGTTCACTCTCGTGGTCCCCGGAATCACTGGGCGCTCCGACGTGGTCCGCGGCCGTATCGATGCCGTCTACGAACGCGACTCAATGGTCGAGATCGTCGACTTCAAGACCGGCCGATTCCCCCACGACGGCGACGGGTCGGCGTCGGTGCAGCTCGACATCTACGCGATCGTCGCGGTCCGGCAATGGGGCGTGGTCCCTGAGCGCCTGCGCACCTCGTTCGTGTACCTCGGGCCGAACGGCTCAGCCGACGTCGTCGTGGTGTCGACCGACTGGTCCGCCGATGCCGTCGAGCGAGCGAGCGGTCAGCTCGCCGATCGCCTCGCCCGCATCAGCGCCGGACAGTTCTCACCCCACGGCGGTGCGTGGTGCGGCGGCTGCGACTTCGCATCGTTCTGCTCCGGCGCCTACCGGTAGCGGCCCGCCACAGCTCACGGTTGTCGAGTTGGCGCCACGTTGTCGCGAAAGCGACGTCGCCAACTGGACAACACGGCGCCAACCAGCCACACGTTGCCCGCCCAATCCGTTCGCGGCGACGCCGACGGGTTCAATAGCGGTTGAGGATGTCGGTGTTGATGGCGTACACCGTGCCGATCACGCCGAGGAGCGGAAGGAGGAAGGCCAGCCACCTGGGGGCACCCCATCGTTGCCATCCCATGGCGATCACCGATCCGAACGCGGCGAGGCCCGGGAAGGCGAGTCGGGCCTGGAACTGGGTGGTGTTCCAGGCGAGCACCCAGACCGACGCGACCGCGGAGCCGAACAGCAGCAGGCACACGACGGTGCCGGGGTTGTGGTGGCGGCGCCGGAGGTTGCCGAGCGCGCCGATGGCAGCGAGGCCCCATAGGGGAACGTAGGTCATGCCCCGCCACCGGAACTGGTTCCATCCGCTCGTGTACCAGAAGCTCGTGAGGAATCCGCTGCCGACCGCTTTCACGAGCCAGTCGGTCGTGTGGATCTGGAGCACCAGGGCCGGGATCCAGGACCGGAAGTACTCCACGGAAGCTTTGCTGGCGATCGGATCCCCGTAGCGGATCTGATTCGAGACGAAGACCGGCATGCTCAACACCATCGCCGAGAGCACGAGGGCACCGGCCAATCGCGGATCCCGCCGCAACCGCCACAGCGCGATAGCTCCGGCAAACGCGATCATCGGAAGCGCGATCAGTTTGGTGGCCGCCAAGGCGCCGAGCGCGAGACCGAGCAGCACCGGAAGCCTCCACAGTCGACGCTCGCCCTGGTGATCGCCCTGCCAGATGCGAACGAGCAGCAAGGTGATCACCGCGCCGAGCGCGGTGGCGAGGGTGTCGTTGTTGACGAACGACGACGAGAAGACGAAACGCGGGACGAACGCGACCGTCGCGGCAGCCGCGACCGAGCTCCAATCGGACGCACCCAATCGTCGAGCGACCCGAGAGGTGAGCAGAATCGTAAGTGCACCTAGTACAACGGAGAGAAGTCGAAGCGGGAGGAGTCGGCGATGGTCGCTCGACTCCTGCGGCTCGGCGTGGCCGAACTGTCCGTTGGCGACATCGCCGTCGCCCTGTTGTGGGGCGATGACGAACGCGTCCTGCCCGATGAGGCGTTGGACGCCGGCGACGAGCAGGTAGTACCCCGGCGGCTGGTGGGGTGCGTAGCCGGTGTTCGGGGCGATGCGGTACCACTCGCCGTCGACGAGCTTCTCGATGTTCATCATGTGATCGGGCTCGTCGTTGGCCTCCCACGCAGGGGTCTGGACGGCGATGAAACAGCTGAGCGATGCTGCGACGACGACTACGGCGCCGAGCCCGACCGCCGGGTCTCGGAGTCGGACTGCGAGACGGCGGCGAAGCGCGGCGAACGGCACACGGGCACGATACCGGCCAGGGCCGGTCCTGAGGCTGCGCTGAGGGTCGCTGTCGCCGGCCCGACCGCCCGCCGTACCGTCTGTTCATGGAACGCAACCCGGCAAACGAGGCTCCGATGTCCGACGCGCCTGCCGGAGTGCTGCGTCGCCGCGGAACCCTGCTCGCGATCGCGATCGTGATTGCGGGACTCGCCGGGGGTGCGCTCGCCATCGGCGAACAGTCGGCCGACGCCACGAACTCCGCAACAACGAAGGCGGGAAAGAGCGCGTCCAAATCGGACAAGGCCGTGAAGGCGGTGAAGGCCGTGAAGGCCGTGAAGGCGAAGTTCAGTGTCGACGAGCCCTACGCGGCTCCGGAGTTCACGGAGTTGCAGAACTGGGTCAACAGTGGTCCACTCACCCTGTCCAGCCTCAAGGGCAAGGTCGTTCTGATCAACTTCTGGACGTTCGGTTGCTACAACTGCCAGAACACCATCCCCCATGTGAAGGACCTCTACGCGAAGTACCACGCGAAGGGATTCGAGATCGTCGGCATCCACGCGCCCGAGTTCGACTACGAGAAGGACGCGGCAAATGTGAGGAAGGCCGTCGCCGACGACGGGATCGCGTGGCCCGTGGCACAGGACAACGGGTTCAAGACGTGGCGCCGGTACAAGAACGGCTTCTGGCCGGCGTTCTACTACCTCGACAAGTCCGGTCGAGTTCGCCACCTGCACATCGGGGAGGGCGGTTACGCGAACCAGGATGCTGTCGTCTCGGCACTACTGGCCGAAGGCACGGCCGGATGAATCGGCACAAGCGACCCGAATCGTAGGACGATGGTGGCGGTGAATCCGCTCCCTCCGATCCCATCGAGTCCGTGGTGGCACCACGACTTCTTCGTCGCCGCCGTGGCCGAGCCGGTTCCGATGGCGCGGGCGGCCTTCGCGCTGAGTGCGCATCGGAGCCATCTGGCTACCACCCGCGAGGGTCAGGCCGTCGTCGAAGACGAGATCGCTCGGCTGGCGTACGGCATCGGTTCGATCGAGCAGTGGCGGCAGCGATTGTTCGTCGACGCCGGATTCACCGGCAACGGGGCCGACTATCACGACCCGCGGAATTCCTTCCTTCCCGATGTGCTCGTACGGCGACTCGGCATACCGATCAGCCTGGCTCTCGTCGGTCAGCTCGTCGCCGAACGGTCAGGACTCACCAGTTGGGGAATCGGTCTGCCGGGGCACTTCCTGCTCGCCGTGGCGCCGGGAGGGGCCGTCCGCGGCGAATGGTGGGCGAGCGACGCCCGAATTGTCGACGCGTTCGCGGGCGGGCGGACCATGTCGATGAACGACATCGTGGTGCTCTTCTCGTCGATGTTCGGTGATCGCCAGCCGTTCCATCGCTCGATGCTCGACGAGACCTCGGGGCGCCAGATCCTCGTCCGCATGCTGGCGAACCTGAAAGCCAACTATGCGAGGAAGAACGATCTGGAAGGTCTCGCTGCGGTGCTTCGTATGCGCACATGCCTTCCTGACTGGACGCTCGACGAAGGCCGCGAGCTTGTGCGGCTTCACTCGGCGACGGGATTGCTCGACGAGGCGCTCGCCGTTCTCGATGAGCTCGGTGCCCGCTTCCCCGACGACGACGAGGTGTTGGCGGCGGAACGCACGCGTTTGGCCGTCTCGTTGAACTGAGCCACGCCCACCCGTCTACGAGAGACGCGAGCGAAGCCTCGCGATGAAGGGACGTTGGCCTGCACTGAGCCTGACCTCCGCCGCGTCGAGGCTCGACCATGCGATGCGATCGATCTCCGGGAACGACGCCGAGCGGCCGGAGCGCGGAGGCCACTCCATCTCGAAACTGCCAGGACGGAACGCCGAGAGGTCGACATCGGCCGAGGTCGCGAACAGGTGCACGGACTTCGCCGAACCGACGACGACGCCGAGATCGATCACGTCGTCGAGCGACGGAGAGCCGGGAACAGCGAAGCCCACCTCCTCGCGGAACTCGCGGAGTGCACCGCCGAAAGGTTCTTCGTCGGCTTCGAGCAGCCCCTTGGGAAAGGACCACGCCCCTTCGTCCTTCTTCGCCCAGTAAGGTCCGCCGAGGTGGCCGATGAGAACCTCGATGGACCGGAGATCCGCGCCGTCGGACGCCGCCGGGAGCCGTCGGTACAAGACGAGCCCGGCGCTCATCGGTTTCGTTCTCGCCACCACGATGCCGACTGTACGGGACAGTACAGACGCGTCAGAGTCACCGGGACGACACCTACGTGCGCATACGGTCCAGGAGCGCCGGTACCGACACCGTGACCACGGCGATCGATTGATCGGCGATCGAATACGGGAGAATCATCACGTCCCCGACCACGAAGGCACCGCAGGAGTAGATCGCGTTCGGAACATAGCCGCCCGGCTGGTCGATGTTCGGGGTCAGCAGCGGCGTCGTGGTCGAACCGATCACCTTCGTCGGATCGTCGAGGTCGAGGAGGAGCGCACCGATGGAGTACGTCCGAAGCGCCCCGACCCCATGGGTGAGCACGATCCACCCGGCATCGGTTTCGATCGGCGATCCGCAGTTGCCGAGCTGTACGACTTCCCAGGCGTGCACCGGATCCTGGATGTGCATCGGCTCCCCCCAGAAGCCGACGTCGTCAGAGAACGACACCCCGTTCGACTCACGGTCCGAGCGGGTGAGCGCGACGAAACGCCCGTTCACCTTGCGCGGGAACAACGCCAGACCCTTGCCGATCGCTCCCGGTCCGTTCACCGGCATCGACGTGAAGACGACGAAATCCTTGGTCCGAAGCAGTCGCTGGCGGACCGTCAATCCGTCGAAGGCCGTGTAGGTCCCGAAGTACGAAACCGCGCCGAGGTCGTCGACGAACCGGACGAACCGGACGTCCTCCATTCCTCCGCACTCGACGCCGAGAAAGGGATAGAGCACGCGGGAGGAGAGTGCACCGGACGGCGCGAAGCCGATGCGATAGGACCCATCGGGCAGCGCAGGTTCACGCCGGAACGTCCCGACGGTCGGTTCCACCACGACGGGGAAGGGATCAGGCGGGTCGACGACCACCGAACCGTCGGGCGAAACCCGACCGGACCGGAAGCCGATGGTGGACCGATGCCCTTCGCCGATGCCCCGCACGCTCATGACGAACTCGAGCGGCCGCTCGTGGCTCGCCCGGGTCGGGGCGACCCCGGGCGCGAGAACGACGGAAGGGTTGCACAGGGCCGCCCCTTCGATCGCGTACTCCTGGGTGAAGACCGCACCGATGAGCAGCAACTTGGCGGTGGTCAGGGCTTCGCTGAGCCGGTCTGGCGACTCCGAGTGGTCCGGTGTCGCCGCTATGGGAGCCCCGTCGGACGCGAATGACGTAAGGACCTGGGCCGCGTGATCACGCCAGGTCTTGCGCATTGAGCGATGCCGATCACCGAAACGCCGCTCCACATCATCGAGCGCCGCAACCGCCTCCTCCTCGGAGAGCGCACGCACGCGTTCGACGACCGCCGCTGCCCGCGAGCGGCCGGGACCGACGTTCTCTGCCCCGGGCTGGAAGAACCTCGTGATGACCCGCGACGTGTCGTGCGAAAGACGGATGCCGGTGTCGCGGACCAGCCCGGTCTCCTCCCGCCACGCCGACCGATCCTCGGGATCACGAACCTCTGGGCGCGGCTCCTGCGACGAGAGGCGGTCGGTCATCGCGGACACCCTCGGGCGCGGTGGAGGATCGTCGTTGCCGCGATGGTGGACTCCGCCCCCTGGTTGGTGTTGACCGACGCAGCGCAGAGCCCGTCGAATCCGCCGCCGCTGACAGGATCGACCATCACGAGTCCGGAGTCGTTGCCGCCGAGGAGCCACGACTCGGCCAGTCGCACACCTCGCCACCACGAGTCGTCGGACGTCACCGCGGCAGCACGGGCGCATGCATCGGCGAGTGCGGCCACTTCGATGGGCTGCTGGTCGAAGAGCGGAGGCACGCTGGTCGGACCATGGTCGCCCACACCGGAGACCGACAGATGTCCGTTCACCGTCTCGCGCTCGAGAAGCCAGGCGAGCATGTCGAGCCCGCGTTCGACGTCGGCGCTCCGGCCCAGCGCAGCGCCAGCTCCAATCGTCGCGTCGGCAAGTGCAGCATTGGCATACCGCAGCGTAGGCTCCGGCCATCGCCAGGCATTGCTTTTTCGCGGTCCGACCCGATCGAGATAGTCCGCGGCGAGACTGCGGGCGGGTTGGTGGTCTGGGTGCGCAGAGAGCACTTCGATGGCACCGAGAGCGGCGAATGCCATCGACCGAACGTCCGCCGAACGCAGACGCGCACCATGGTTGAACCCGCGCCGGGCCCGGCGGCGGAGTGCGGGGTCGACGTGACGAGCCGTTGCCACGCCGAGGCCCCAGAGGCTGCGGCCCCAGCAGTCGTCCGTGGAGGGTTCGTCCGTCCACTCGCCAGCGGCATTCATACGATTGCGGGTGTTGCCGCGCACATCCTGCGCAGCAAGAACGAAGCCCAGCGAAACCCGGGCGAGCCGATCGGCCTTGGCGGAGGCCCCGGCATCGGTGGCGACGATCAGGAGTCTGGCGTTGTCGTCGGTGCAGTACCCGTGCTCGAGCCGCGGTGCCGTACCTTCGGCATGCTCGAACAGACCTCGATCGTCGGTCATGCGATCGAGGTGAGCCAGCGAAAGGAGCCTCGTGAGGTCGGGCACACCACCCGCAGGCGTCGGGATGGGACGATCGGCGATCGAAACCCTCATATCGCCACGGAGCGGGCGGAACGCATGAGGGAAGTCCCGAGGCCGAGATAGCACGCGGCAACGGCGGACCATTGCAGCTCCGGCGCCAGACGGCGCGCCTCGGCCGCCATGCGCTCCCGCGCCACATCGTCGGTGAGCACCACCCGGATGGCCTCCGCCATCGCGGCGGGGTCACCATGCGGTACCAATATGCCGGCCCCCGAAGAAAGCATCTCGACCGCATGGGGGAACGCAGTGGCGATGACCGGCCGACCGGCGGCGATGGCATCGACCAGGACCCCGGAGGTGACCTGATCACGCGAATCGTAGGGAAGCACCACGGCCGTGGCGGTCGCGATCAAACGGGCCAGCGACGCGTTGTCGCGGTACGCGCCATCGAAGGTGACCGTGTCCCGCACGCCCAGCGTCTCGGCGCGCTGCATGAGCCATGCCCGGTACGCATCGCCATGAGCAGCGAACACGTTCGGGTGGGTGACTCCGGCGACGGTGTATTGCGGTTGGGGGTGGAGGGTCCGCAAGCGGCCGAGCGCCTCGATGACGTGCTCGATCCCCTTGCCCGGTCCGAGCAGGCCCCAGGTGAGAAGCCGATTCGCGGCCTCCGGCCGTTCGGTCCCTTCGGGCGCGGCGACGGTGCTCGCACCGTGCGGGATCAGCGAAACCTTGGCCTTGTCGATCCCGTAGGAGGACAGGAGACGCGATTGGGCGACTTTCGTCATCACAACGAGGTGATCGGCGCGTTCGGCCACGGCGATCAGGACGGAGCGCTGCCGGGGCGTCGGCGTCAGTGGAACGGTGTGGAGGACGACGATGCTGGGCACAGTGAGCGCGGCCAGGATGTCGAGCACTTCGTCACCATCAGGCCCGCCGTAGATGCCGTACTCGTGCTGGACGATCGCGAAGTCGTTGCGCGACAGCGATGCCGTGGCATTTCGGATCGAACGCTCCTGACCATTGGTGAGGGTGACGACGCCCACCTGTGCGGGGGTCGGCGCGTCGGACGGTCCCTGCACGCGAACGATGGACACCCGGGCGTCATGGTCGACCAGTGCGCGCTCGAGCGCGAACGCAAACGTGGCGAGGCCGCAGATCTTCGGCGGATAGGTGCTCATCAGGCCGACGTGCAGGCTGCTGTTGGGACGTTTCGCGTGGCGGTACAGCAATGGTCCGGTGG
This sequence comes from Acidimicrobiia bacterium, assembly GCA_031381685.1. GTDB lineage: Bacteria > Actinomycetota > Acidimicrobiia > Acidimicrobiales > JANYDT01 > JANLQX01. Next base: position 5,658 of record JANMYF010000439.1, on the reverse strand, counting down.
GCATGGGAGAACTCCTTGACGCGGCCGGACGAACCACCGTTGTCGAACTGGCCGAGTTGCGCCTCGATCGAGCAGCGTGGTTTCGCGGCTGAAGGAACTACGGACCTGCATCGGCGACGGGAGCCGGGGCAGGGAGTACGGAGCGGCCGCGAGAACGCGAACCGCCCGGCGCGCCAGCGATGGTTCGGCGCACGAGTTGCTGAAGGAGCGGCGAGGACGCCGCCGGACTACTTGTCCCAAGCCTTGCGGACTGCGGTCTGCTCGACCTTCTTGTCGGCCTTCGCCGCGCGCTTCTCCTTCAGCGTGCGGCCGGGCTTCTTCGCGTTGGGTGCGGCTGGGGTTCCCTTGTTGGCCATGAAGCACCTTACAGGCGAATCCCGGGGCGGGCTCCCGTCTGGCCAAGGGTCACGTGGAGCGCCCACTCGGCGCGTCCAGGTACAACGGCATCTTTCGCGTGCCGTGGCACGACCTCGACCGAGTCGGACTGGAGGAGTATGACTACAGGAGCGTGGCGAGGAAAGAACGCGTCCGGTCGCGTTCTTCGGGTGAGCCGAAGACGCTCGCACAGAGTTCGGTAGCGCCGGAGTCGCCAACCCGTTGCACATGGGCGGCAATCGCGTTCTCGTCACCGATCATGGCGATGTCCGCCGGGCCGGCGGCGCCCTCACGATCGAGCACTGCCCGATACGACGGCAGCGTGCCGTAGATGGCGAACTCCTTGGAGGCCCGGGCCTTGGCGGAGTCGACGTCGTTGGTGAGGCACACCGGGAGGCCGACGACGGTCTGCGGCGTCGGACGACCGGCGTCCGCAGCGGCAGCATGCATCGTCGGAATAATGTGTTCGCTTATGGTTCTCGGTCCGGTCATCCAGAGGATGGTGCCGTCCGCCATCGAGCCGGCCAGCCGAAGCATGGCCGGTGCGAGGGCAGCGAGGAGCACCGGGCACGGATCGATGCCGGGGAACGTGACGGCCCCTTTGAAGGTGAGCGTGGAGCCTTCGTACGACACGCGTCGATCGTTGATCAGCGGGTTGAGGATGGAAAGGTACTCGCGCATATGAACGGCCGGCTTGTCGAACGACATGCCGTACATGCCCTCGATCACGACCTGATGCGAGAGACCGATCCCGAGGACGAGCCGTCCACCCGTGGCCGCCTGCGCCGTGAGCGCAAGCTGGGCCATCGTCGCCGGATGACGTGGATAGGTGGGAACCACTGCAGTTCCGAAGGTGATGTTCTTCACCGTGGTGCCGGCAACGGCGATCGCCGCCAACGTCTCGAGGCCGAAGAGCTGGGGGCTCCACACGCTGGCGAACCCGGCGTCGGCGGCCGCCTGGCAGTCCGCCACATAGGTGTCGATCGCGGTCGGGGCAAGAAAGATTCCAAGACGCATGGGTCCATCTTCCTCGGTCGGACGGCGCCGAGCGAACCGGTAGCGCACCGATGGCCGGGCGAGGGGACCAGTAGGCCGATGGCCGTCCCGGCAGATGTGCCGCTCGGCGGAACTGCGCCGACAGGCAGGTCGGCGCCTTTCTGCGCCGATAGCCTCGGCCTGTGGTTACCTCTCTCGACGATCTGTTGGCTCCCCTACGTCCGCATCCCGACCTTGCGACCCTGGCGGCCCTCGAGAAGCGGGTGCTGTGGCTGGCCTGCCGGATGATCGACCACGCGAACCACGACCGCCCGAACACCGATGGGATCAAGGTCGGCGGGCACCAGGCGAGCTCGGCGTCGATGGTCACGCTGATGACCGCCCTGTACTTCGCGCACCTCGAGCCCGGCGACCGGGTCAGCGTCAAGCCGCATTCGTCGCCGGTGTACCACGCCATCACCTATCTCACGGGGCATCTGGAGCGCCGATACCTCACGACGCTGCGCGAGAAGGGTGGGCTCCAGGCATACCCTTCGCGGACGAAGGATCCCGATCCGATCGACTTCTCGACCGGTTCGGTAGGACTCGGTGTCGCCGCGCCCCTCTTCGCGGCAGCCGTCAACCGGTACACCGACGCGCATTTCGGTTCGACCGGGCGGGTTCCCCGCTACATCGCCTTGATGGGCGACGCCGAACTCGACGAGGGCAACGTGTGGGAGGCGATCGCCGATCCCGCAGTGCAGGGACTCGGAAACGTCACATGGGTCGTCGACCTCAACCGCCAGTCGCTCGACCGCGTAGTGCCCGGAATCAAGTCCGCCCGTTTGCAGAAGATGTTTGCCGACAACGGCTGGAATGTGGTTGAGGCAAAGTATGGGCGCATACTTCAGTCGGCGTTTTCCCGGCCGGGTGGCGCCTCGCTCCGCACCTGCATCGACGAGATGCCCAATGAGGTCTACCAGTCGTTCTTCGCACTCAAAGGTGCTCCGTTGCGCCAAGCGTTCTACGGACGCTCGTCGAACGAGGTGCGCCGCTTCCTCGACCAGGTGCCCGACGAGTCGTTGGCGATGCTTCTCCAGAACCTCGGCGGCCACGACCTGACCGAGTTGCTCAGCGCCTACTCCGCGGCCGACGCCGTGACCGATCGTCCGACGGTGGTCTTCGCGTACACGATCAAGGGCTTCGGCCTCCCTATGGCCGGTGATCCCCTCAACCACGCCGCCTTGATGACGAAGAAGCAGATCGAGGAGTTCCGGGACGCGCTCGGCCTCACCGAAGCGAACGAATGGGACCGCTTCGACGCAGGATCCCCGGAGCAGGCGTTGTGCGACAGGGCGAGCGCCGCGATCGCCCCGAAGTCGAAGGCCCTGCACGGGACATGGCCAACCGTGCCGATCGGTACCGACGTGCTCGCCGGCGTCGCCGGAGCAAAGCCCTCGTCGACCCAGGAGACCTTCGGCAAGATCCTCGTGAACCTCGCCCGCGTTCCCGACGTGGCGTCGCGGATGGTCACCACGGCACCCGACGTGGCCGTGTCGACGAACCTCGGCGGCTGGATCAACAAGGTCGGCGTGTTCACGCCCGAATCGCAGGAGGACCTTCGCCCCGGCGACCTGCTGCGCTGGATCCAGGGCCCGACCGGACAGCACATCGAACTCGGCATCAGCGAGATGAACCTGTTCCTGTTGCTCGGCATGCTCGGGCTCTCCGCCGATCTCAACGGCCAGCCGCTGCTGCCAATCGGGACGGTCTACGACCCCTTCGTCTGCCGCGGCCTCGATGCGTTCATCTACGCGGTGTACTCCGACGCCCGCTTCGTGGTCGCCGGAACTCCCGCGGGGACCACGCTTTCGTATGAAGGCGGTGCGCATCAGTCGACCATCACCGCCTCCATCGGCATCGAGCTCCCCGGTGTCTGCTTCGCCGAACCGGCGTACGGAACGGCGCTCGATTGGCTGCTGTGCGACGGGCTCAACCGTCTCGGAGATCCCGACGGTGAAGCGGTCTATCTGCGCCTGACCACGCGTCCGCTCGACCAGGCTCCGTTCGAGGCCGCTCGCTCGCGACTCGGCGAGGAGGAGCTCCGCCGACAGGTGCTCGCCGGCGGCTATCGCCTGATCGACGCGTCGCCCGCAGCACTCGGCGGAGCCCCGGCGGTCACGCTCGTCTCCAGCGGGGCGACGATGCCCGAGGTCGTCGAAGCGGCTCGTCAACTCTCTGAGGAAGGGGTTGCGGCAAGCGTCATCGACGTCACCTCGCTCGACCGGCTGTACCGGGCCTGGCGCGGTGCGCTTCGCACCGGCGTGAGCTCGGTCAGTCGAACGCGCGCTGACGATCACCTCACGTTGCTGTTCGGTGGCGAGTCCCGTCACGCCCCGATGGTGACCGTGCACGACGCGTCCCCGCACGCGATGGCCTGGCTCGGGTCGATCTTCGGCGCCCCGGTCACCGCGTTGGGCGTCGACACCTTCGGCCAGTCGGCCTCGATCACCGACACGTATCGCCTCCATGGTCTCGACACCGACACCGTCGTCAACGCCGCGCTGGTCGCGCTCGAGTAGTCGCGACACTCCGGCGACCACCCAACAAGGCCGCGTTCGTCGCGCCGGAGTACGCGACACTCCGGCGATCACCCAGCAAGGCCCGCGCTGGTCGCGCCGGAGTACGCGACACTCCGGCGACCAACCGGCACGGCCTCTCTCGTCCGACCTGACGCCCAAGCAGGCGAAGGCAACCTCACGCTGCCACCTGCTGCCGACGCGGCGGACCCGTCTTCATGACCTCCCCGGTGGGGAGTTCGATGGTGAGTGAGCGATCTGGCCCGAGGGTGAACCGCCACCCGCCCTCGTGGGCGGCGTGGTGGTGGGAACTGCACAGCGGAAGGAGATTGGCGAAGTCTGTCGGCCCGCCGTGGCGCCACCAGTGCACGTGATGAGGTTTGGTGTGGTTGAACGAGACGGAGCAGCCGGGCACGGCGCAGGTGGCGTAGACCGCGCGGAGCGCCCGCCGTTGGGCCCGGTTGGCGAGGCGGGTGGTGCGGCCGAGATTGAGTTCGCCGTCGGCATCGATGACCGCCCCTTCTCGCACAATCACCGGACGGATCGTGGCGTTGCGGCAGAGGTCTTGGATGCGCGACCACGGGACCCGAACCGGAATGCCCCAGTCGACCGTCGGGTTCCCCTCGGCATCGAGCATCGTGGTGTCGATGACCAACGTGAATTCCGGGCGGCCGAATCGTTTCACGTCGGTCGCCAACGCATCGCCGAAGGCATTCCATTCATCAGCCTCGTCAGCTTGATCAGAGGAACCCGTCGTCTCCGATCCGTAGCTTTGCGTTCGTGCCTGGTGTTGGTTTCCTAGAGGAGCGCCGACGCCGGAAGTCAGCGCGAGGAGCGAAAGAGCCCGCAGATGGTCTTGTTTCTCGCCTGGCTCCGTGGGCGTCGTGGACGGGGTCTTCGACGCGAACATCGCCGCCATCACTGCTTCGATTCGACCGTGCATCCGCGCGCCGGACTCGGGGTCGAACGATCCGGAGAGGCGCCACATCCCCGTCGCGCGATCGGTCCACGTGCGCAGACGGGTGGCTCGACGCTGGCGCTCGAAACGACTCATGCCGCCATCAGCGGCAATCCGTTCGGCGGCAGAATGCAGGCTGGCCGCGAACTCCTCCGGGGTGGACCCCGATGCTGCGGCAGCCCTGATCAGGTCAGGAGCGGATTCTCGGAAGCCGGCCTTCACGGCGCCATCGAGCGAGCCCTGGACCTTGGCGAACACGTCGACGTGCTCTCCACCGAGTTCACCGGACGCCAACGCTTCGTTCAGTGGTGGCGATTCGGCGAGCGCGGCGGCGCGTGCGAGCACCTTGCTCCCGTGACGGTTGGCCCGCTGCGCGGACTTCGCAACGTCACGCTCCGGGGTGGCCGACGTTGACTCAAGACGACGGGCAACTTCCGCTTCAACGTGATCGAAGCGGGCACGAACACGGCGAATATCGTCGAGAACACCGCGAAGAACGACGGCGTTCGCCGACGAAAGGTCGACACGACGAAATCCCTTCATCAGTTCGCAAGGATCGACAACATCCATGCGTACGAGTGTACGAAGGGGGTGTGACAGCCAGGCAGGGAGCGGAACCTGTCAAGGTTCTTGAGACAGATCTTCTTGTGGTTGTTGTGGTGGGTTGATCCAGGCGGTTTCGGGGACGGTGGGAGCGGTGGGTGGGTGGCGGAATCGGTGGGGTTGGGTGTTGTAGGCGTGGTCGAGGACGGCTTGTCGGGCGGCGCGGAT
>JANMYF010000219.1:0-21417 GCA_031381685.1 Acidimicrobiia bacterium | reverse complement strand
CGACGCCTGCCCGGAGCGAAGAGCTCCGCAAATGACGACGACTCGGCTCCCTGGGGAACCGAGTCGTCCTGGCGTGGTGGGGCCGAAAGCGTCACAACGCGTCGGAGCTCCGAACGAAGCTCACGTGCGCGACAGGAGTCGGCGGTTCTTGAACTTTGCCTTCACGTAGTCCTTGTTCGATCACGTGCGCGACAGGAGTCGGCGGTTCTTGAACTTCGACTTCACGTAGTCCTTGTTCGATCACGTGCGCGACAGGAGCCGGCGGTTCTTGAACTTCGACTTCACGTAGTCCTTGTTCGATCACGTGCGCGACAGGAGCCGGGGGTTCTTGAACTTCGACTTCACGTAGTCCTTGTTCGATCACGTGCGCGACAGGAGCCGGCGGTTCTTGAATTTCGACTTCACGTAGTCCTTGTTCATCAGCGCGATCCAGTCGATCGAGATCGACTTGGGACACGCCTCCTGGCATTCGCCATGGTTCGTACAGGACCCGAAGAACTTCTCCATGGTGTCGACCATGGCCTCGGTGCGCTTGAACCGCTCGCTCTGCCCCTGCGGCAGCAGGTTCATGTGGGCGAGCTTGGCCGCCGTGAACAGCGAGGCCGCACCGTTCGGACACGCGGCGACGCAGGCGCCACAGCCGATGCAGACCGCCGCATCCATAGCGGCGTCGGCGACCGGCTTGGGGATGGGGATGAGGTTGCCATCGGGAGCACCGCCGGCCGCGACCGTGATGTAGCCGCCCGCCTCGACGATCCGGTCGAACGATGAGCGATCGACCATCAGGTCCTTGACGACCGGAAAGGCCGTGGCCCGCCAGGGTTCTATCGTGATCACTTCACCGTCGCGGTACTGGCGCATGTGGAGCTGACACGTGGCCGTGCCCTTCTGCGGACCGTGGGGCGTGCCGTCGATCATCAGCGAGCACGTGCCACAGATGCCCTCACGGCAGTCGTGGTCGAAGATGATCGGGATCTTGCCGTCGTTGTTGAGGCGCTCGTTGAGCACGTCGAGCATCTCCAGGAAGCTCATGTCGGGCGAAACACCCGGCACGACATGCTCTTCGAATCGACCCTGCGCGTTTGCGCTCTCCTGGCGCCACACGCGAAGCGTGAGCGTGAAGGTGGCGAGATGCCCGGCGGCAGCGGTGGTGGGTTCCATGACTGCGGTCACGTGAGATTCCTAAGCGTAGAGATGATCGGGGAAACGGAGGATTTACTTGTACGAACGGACGGCGGGTTTGATGAACTCAAAGACGAGCTCTTCTTTGTGCTTCGTGGCGTTCTGCAGCGTGCCGTTGAACTCCCACGCCGACACGTGGGCGAAGTTCTCGTCGTCGCGCTTCGCCTCGCCATCCTCGTACTGGTGCTCTGTGCGGAAGTGACCGCCGCAACTCTCCTCCCGGTCGAGCGCGTCCTGACACATGAGCATGCCGAGTCCGAAGAAGTCGTCCACTCGTGCCGCCTTCTCCAGACTCTGGTTCATCGATGTGTCGTCGCCGAGTACCCGGAGGTCGGTCTTGAACTCCTCGTAGAGCGCCGGAATCTCGGCGAGGGCCTTCTCGAGACCGGTGCGGTCACGCTCCATGCCGCAGTAGTCCCACATGATCTTGCCGAGCTCACGGTGGAAGTAGTCGGGTGATCGCTTGCCGTTGATCCCGAGATACTGCTTGTAGCGGCCGCCCGCCTCCGTCATCGCCGTGGTAAACGCCTCGTGATCCGTCGGCACCGGCTTGGTATTGAGCTGTGGTGCGAGATAGTCGCTGATCGTGTACGGAAGAACGAAGTAGCCATCGGCGAGGCCCTGCATGAGCGCCGACGCGCCGAGCCGGTTGGCGCCGTGGTCGGAGAAGTTCGCTTCGCCCATCGCATACAGGCCGGGGATGGTGGTCATCAGGTTGTAGTCGACCCACACCCCGCCCATCGTGTAGTGCGACGCCGGGTAGATGCGCATCGGCGTGGTGTAGGGCGACTCGCCGGTGATGCGCTCGTACATCTCCATCAGGTTGTCGTAGCGCTCGGTGACCTTCTCCGGGCCCAGGCGCTTGAGCGAGTCGCCGAAATCGAGGTACACACCGTTCTTGAGCGGTCCGACACCGCGTCCGGAGTCGACCTGGCGCTTCGCCGCGCGAGACGCGATGTCGCGCGGGGCGAGGTTGCCGAAGCTGGGATACATCCGCTCGAGGAAATAATCGCGTTCGTCCTCGGGAATGTCGGCTGGGAGCCGCTGCTCGTCGAGCTTCTTCGGCACCCAGATGCGTCCGTCGTTGCGTAGCGATTCGGACATGAGCGTGAGCTTGGACTGGAACTCGTCGCTCTGCGGGATGCAGGTCGGGTGGATCTGCGTGAAGCACGGGTTGGCGAACAGCGCGCCCTTGCGGTGTGCACGCCACACCGCGGTGACGTTGCAGGCCATGGCGTTCGTGGACAGGAAGAAGATGTTGCCGTAGCCGCCGGTCGCGAGCACCACGGCGTGAGCGCTGTGTGAGGTGAGCTCACCGGTGCGCAGATCACGAGCGACGATGCCGGCGGCCTTGCCGTCGACGGTGACGACGTCGACCATCTCGGAACGGTTGTAAAGCTTCACGGTACCGAGGTGGATCTGCTGGGCGAGTGCCTGGTATGCGCCGAGGAGCAACTGCTGGCCGGTCTGGCCCTTCGCGTAGAAGGTACGGCTCACCTGGGCACCGCCAAAGGAGCGGTTGTCGAGCAGGCCGCCGTACTCACGGGCGAACGGCACACCCTGGGCGACGCACTGGTCGATGATGTCGACGCTGACCTGCGCAAGTCGGTGCACGTTCGCTTCGCGGGCGCGGAAGTCACCGCCTTTGAGGGTGTCGTAGAACAGGCGGTGGACCGAGTCGCCGTCGCCGTGGTAGTTCTTGGCTGCGTTGATCCCGCCCTGGGCGGCGATCGAATGCGCACGGCGAGGCGAGTCGTGGAACGTGAAGACCTTCACGTTGTAGCCCAGTCCGCCGAGCGTCGCCGCTGCCGACGCACCGGCGAGACCGGTGCCGACGACGATGATGTCGAACTTGCGCTTGTTGGCCGGATTGACCAGCTTCACCGAGAACTTGTGGTTGTCCCACTTCTCGGAGATCGATCCGGCCGGGATCCTGGCGTCGAGTTTGATCGTGCTCACGTCATCTCTCTTAGTGCTCGTGGGGCAAGAAGTGTTTGTTTCGCGTCTGTGACGTTCGTCGGTCGAGCCGTGACCGGGACGAGGCCACCGGGATCAGACTCCGACGACACCGGTGAGCACGGCGATCGGGAAGCTCACGTTGCCGGCGACGACGAGGGTGGCAATGGCTATCGCGAAGTTACGCCGGGCCTTGTTGAATCGGGGGTTTTTGAAGCCGAGCGACTGGAAGAAGCTCCACGCCCCGTGGAACAGGTGCACGCCGAGGGCGATGTTGGCGACGATGTAGAGGAGCGCGACCGGAATCCGGGAGAGCGAGGCGTCAACGTTGTTGTAGACCTCACCGCGCGTCCAGTCGCCTCCGCTGATCCCCCGCACACCCCAGGTGAGGTCGGCGAGATGCCAGAGCAGGAACAAGATGACGATGATCCCGGTCCAGCGCATGGTGCGCGATGCGAAGTTGGCGGCGAGGTAATCACGCTTCGAGGCATAGTTGACCACCCGGGCCTTGCGGTTCATGACGGTCAGCGAAAACGCTGCGTGCATGTGGAGCGCGAACGCCCCGATAAGTGCGAAGCGGATGATCCACAGCAGCACCGTGCGCGGGAAGATCGGTTCGCCCAGGTGCCGGAGGAACTCGCCGTATTCGTCGATGTGGTAGGCGTACTTACTGGTTGACGGCATCGTCCCGAGGTACACCTTCAGGTTTCCGACCATGTGACCGACCACGAAGAGGATCAGGAACACACCGGTGACCGCCATCGTCCACTTTTTGCCGATGGCGGAGCGGTAGAACTCGACGGCGAAGGGGACTTTTCGACGGCTGCCGCCGAGCCTGCTGGTGACCTGGGCCATGTAGGTGAGTGCTCCTCGGTGTCGCCATGCCTGGCGGCGATGCGTGTATCGGTCATCGCGATGAAGCCCCGGGGGGCGTTCGCCGCTGGCGATAACGGTACTGCGGGAGCGCAGAGTGCGCGCAATCGGTCGGATCAGGCCGGGGACCGGCTTGCTCGGGGGGTCCCTGCTGCGACCGGGGACTCAAGCATGAGCCCGGAAACGCCGATCACTACCGGGACGGCGCGTCCCCAGTCATCCCACGGACCAGTTCGCCGCACGGTGACTGAGGCGGGTGACGACCACCACACCAACCTTCGAAGGCCCCAATGTCCCGTTCCGTCTTGTTCGCGCGCTTCCGCCCGCTGTTTCGCGCCGCGCTCGCCGCGCTCGTGTTGGCCAGTGGACTGGTGGTTCTTCGCTCCCCGGAAGTCGAGGCGGCCACCCGCCCGTTCTCGAGCCGCTTCTCGACGAACGCTCAGGGTGACATCGTCTTCGTCGCCAACACCCTCCTGCAGTGTCCGGCGTCGAACTCCGCGTGCGCCGGTGCGCTCGCTGGGTCGGGGAGCGCACTCAACAACAACTCCTACGCCATGGTTCCCGTCGATACCGATGGCGACGCGTCGACGTCGAACTCGTCGTCGGCGAACCTCGTGTTGCCGGCCGGGGCGACGGTGCTCTTCGCCCGCCTCTACTGGGGTGCAGTATCGAGTTCCGGAAGTCGGAACCAGGCGAGGTTCCGCGTCCCGGGTGCCACGGCATATTCGACGGTCACGGCTCCTGTCGTCGACGATTCCGGCAACTCGTACCAGGCCTCGGTCGACGTCACCGGAGCGGTAGTGGCCGCTGGAGCGGGCACCTACATCGTTGGCGGTATCCAACTTTCGGCGGGGGCCGGTTCCCATGCCGGCTGGTCAATGGTCGTCGCGTACGCCGACCCGGCAGGTGTGATGCGCAACCTCACGGTGTTCGACGGTTTCAACACCGTCTCCAGCGGGCCGATCAACATCAACGTCTCCGGCTTCCTGACTCCGCCGGTCGGCCCGGTGAACACCAAGCTCGGCGTCGTCGCCTACGAGGGTGATCTTGGCACCACGGGTGACCAGCTGTTCTTGAACAACGTGGCGATGAGCGACTCGAAGAACGCGACGAACAACTTCTTCAACGCCACCGTCACCAACACCGGAAACTCCGTCACGAACCGGTCACCCAGCGACGTGAACACGATGGGCTTCGACGCCGACATCATCAGCGTCCCCAACTCTGGCAACGCGGTGCTGGCGAACAGCGCCACGTCGGCGGCGATTCGGCTCACGACCGGTGGCGATGTCTACTACCCGGGCGTGGTCACCTTCGTGACGGATCTCTACGCTCCGAGGATCTCGGTCGACAAGACGTTCTCCGACGTCAACGGGGGCAACTCCGAACCGGGAGACATCGTCGAGTACGCCATCACCGTCTCGAACACGGGTAAGGACCCGGCCGTGGAACTGGTGCTCCGTGACGCCATTCCCGTCCATACGACCTATGTGCCGAACTCGCTGCAGATCGTCTCCGGAGCCAATGCCGGTGCCAAGTCGGACAGCACCGGGAATGACCAGGCCCAGTTTGCGGCCAACGCGACGACGTTCTTCCTCGGAACGGGCGCAACGGGAACGGTTGGTGGTCGTCTGAACGAGAACGAGACGACGTCGGTGAAGTTCCGCGTCCGCATCGACGCGTCCGCTCCTGATGGCGTTCCCATCCCCAATCAGGCAGACGTCACGTTCAAGGCCCTTACCCTCGGCAGTGTGTCGGTGACGCCATCGATCATCGTGCCCGTTGTGATCCGCAACGAGACCGATCTTCAGATCACCAAGACCGACGGGGTCACCTCGGTCGTGCCTGGCACCACCACGACCTACACCATCAAGGTCAGGAACGCCGGAGCCAATCCCGTGCCGATCTCCAATGCCACGGTCACGGACACCCTGCCGACAACACTGACCGGCGCCACCTGGAGCTGTTCGGCAACCGGCGGATCCAATTGCGACGGTTCGTCCGGGGCAGGCAGCATTGCCACGTCGGTGGATCTCTCTCCCGGTGGTGAGGCGACGTTCGTCCTCACGGCGACGGTCGTCCCCGGAGCCACCGGGACCCTGCAGAACACCGTGTCCGTGACACCCCCAACGGGCGTGACCGACAGCAATGGCACGAACAACTCGGCCACGGATGTGGACGTGCTCACGCCGATCGCGAACCTTGCCATCACGAAGACCAACAGCGTAACGACCGTCGTACCTGGCTCGTCGATCGCCTACACCGTCGTGGCGTCCAACGCCGGTCCCTCGGCCGTGACGGGTGCCCTCGTGACCGATAATCCACCGGGCGCTTCCGGCACTATCGCCTGGACATGTTTGGCGACGTCCGGATCTCTCTGTCCCGCTTCCGGCAACGGCCCGATCGGTGCGCTCGTCGATCTGGCGCCGTCGGGAACGGCGACCTTCACGATCACCTACACCGTCGCCGCCGACATGGCGTTCAACCCCATCGCCAGCACGACCCTTCGCAACGACGCAACGATTGCGGCACCGAGCGGAGTCAACGATCCGACAGGGTCGAACAACAGCGCTTTCGACAGCGACCCCCTCACGCCGCAGTCGGACCTCTCCATCACGAAGACGCATCTGCCGGCGGCGATCGTTCCCGGGGACCCGGTGTCCTACACGATCACCGTGACCAATGCCGGACCGTCGGCGGCGCCAACTGCAGCGGTCGCCGATGTCCTGCCGAGTGGATTCACGGTTTCTTCGATTTCGACGTCGGCATGGTCATGCGCAACGGCGACGACGTTCCCGTGCATGTCGACGAACCTCCGGCCCGGCGCCACCACCATTGTCGTCAACGGTTCCTTTGCCCCCTGGGAAACCGGGTCGCGGACGAACACCGCCACAGTTACGTCACCGAGCGACACGAATGCAGCCAACAACACCGCTGCCGACACGTCGATCCTGGCGCCGTCTGCCGACCTGAAGGTCTCGAAGTCCCATCGCCCGATCAATCCTGTTGCCGGTTCTACGTTCACGTACGAGATCGACGTGACCAACGTTGGCCCGTCCGTCGCCTCTTCCGCGGCGCTCGCCGATGCACTGCCGGCCAGCCCAGCCGGCCTGACGATCGTCCCTGGCTCGATCGTGGCCGACAGCCCCTGGGACTGCTCGGCATCGACGACGATCAACCTGTCGTGTTCCGCGCCCACCCTGACGGTGGGAGCGTCCAAGGTCATCATGCAAGTCCGCGTTCCGGCGGGAACGCCCGGTCTCTCGACCATCTCGAACACCGTGACGGCGGCGTCGGCGACTCTCGATCCGACGACAGGCAACACCTCGACGGACACTGCGACGGTCATCGCTCAGGCCGACCTGGCGATTGCCAAGACGCGTGCGGTGAGCGTGTTCACCGCAGGCGGACCAGTTCAATGGACGATCACTGTCACCAATCGCGGTCCGTCCGACGTGACGGGAGCGTTGATCAACGACCCTGCCCCGATCGGAGTGAGTGGTCTCACCTGGTCGTGCAACGGTGTTCCGAGCTGTCCCGCACCTGGGAGCGGGGCGATCGCCGGCGTGCCGCTCGATCTGGCGTCAGGTTCGACGGCGACGTTCACGTACCAGGGCACCCTGTCCGCATCCTGGAACGTGGCCGACCCCGTGATCAACACCGCGACCGTGACGCCGCCATCGGGAGTCACCGACCCCAACACGGCGAACAACGCTGCCACGGACACCACACTGGCAACGCTTCGCGCGGCGTACTCCGTGGCCAAGACGAACAACCAGGCAACGCTGGTCCCGGGCACCCGCACGACCTACACAGTCACCGTCGCCAACGCCGGTCCGTCGTCGCCGAGCGGCGGTGTGGGTCTGGTCGACACGCTCCCGTCCGAGCTCGACCCTTCGACAGCAACGTGGTCCTGCGCCCCGGCGGCGGCGTGCACGCCGAGCTCAGGCACCTCGGCGGTGACGCCATCGGTTGTGCTCGCCGCCGGTGCCAAGGCGACGATCGTCGTCTCGGCCGACATCCGGCCGGACGCTGTCGGCGCAGTCACCAACACCGCAACGATTGCGACGCTTCCGGTGGGTGTGACCGACCCGGACCTGAGCGACAACAGCGCGACGGACTCCGACCCACTTGTCCCGCGAGCGGACCTCGGCATCACCAAGACGATGACCGGCGGCGACGTCGCGGGCGAGTCGGTTTCCTACACGGTGCGCGTCGAGAACCGCGGTCCCTCATCGACAACGGCAACGATCGCAGACGCGCTTCCGGCGGCGGTGATCAATCCCAGTGCATGGACCTGCCTCGCCGCAGGTCCGGGCTTCTCGTCATGTCCGGGCGCCGTTGCCGGGAACCTCGCTGCCGCTCCTGTTCTACCTCCCGGCGGTGTCGCGACGTACACGATGTCCGGCACCGTTGATCCGACCTTCCGCGGGACTCTCTCGAATACAGCCACTGTCGTTGCGCCCAGCGGCGTCGATCAGAACCCCGACAACGACAGCGCAACGGCGATGGCCGAAGTCAGGGGAGTCGTTGCGCTGGCCATTGCGAAGACGGATGGTGTCACCACGATCGGCGCCGGTTCCAATGTGACCTACACCGTCACGGTCGGCAACGCCGGACCATCCACAGCCATGAGCGCACCTATCACCGATGTTCTGCCGGCATTGCTGGTCGGTGCGACGTGGACGTGCGCAGCCATCGCTCCGAACTCGTGCGGTTCGCCGAGCGGATCCGGCAGTCTTGCGACCACCGCGACAATCTCGCCGTCAGGCTCGGTCACCTACTCGATCACCGGCACGGTGAGTCCGAGTGCTCGAACCCAGATCAGCAACTCCGCCACTGTTGACACCCCAGCTGACTCCAGTGAAGTCAATCGCGCCGACAACACCGCCACCGATACCGACACGGTGACGGCCAACGGCGCACTCACGGTCACGAAGACGTCGAGCGCCGATCCCGGACCCGTCAGCAGTGGTCAGCAGATCACCTACATCGTGACTGTCGCGAACGCCGGTCCGGCAGCAATGGCGGGGGTGCCGGTGACCGATAGCCCGCCGGGAAAGCTCCGCGACGTGTCGTGGACTTGCGCGCCGACCGGTGGCGCAACGTGCGCGCCCTCGGGTGTCGGTGGGATCAGCACATCAGTCAACCTTCCCTCCGGGTCGGCGACCATCTTCACGATCACGGCGACCGTGACCGACCTGGCCCGCAACCAGATCGCGAACACCGCCAGCGCCTCTCTTCCCGCCGATGTGAACCCCGTGACGACCGGCTCGCCGAGGACCGTCAACGCCACGAACACCCTCACGGTCGCGCCCCGAGCTGATCTGAGCATCACGAAGACGAACTCGACGACGACGGTCGTTCCGGGCGAGACGACCATCTACACGATCGTCGTCAGCAATGCCGGACCTGCCGCTGTCATCAACGCCCCGGTCGTTGACACACCGCCTGTGGCCCTGCTCGACGTGACCTGGAGTTGCTCCGCTTCAGCCGGATCGCTGTGCGCGGCGGGTGGTGGCACCAACGCCATCGCCACGGCCGTTTCGTTGCCGCCCGGTGGAACGGCCACCTTCCTGCTCACGGGAACCGTCAACGCATTTGCCCACCTCGGTGGTCCGCCCTCGCTTGCCAACACCGCAACGATCACCACCCCGTCCGACGTCACCGAGATCACCGGACCAGGTTCCTCACCGAACAACTCGACGGACACCGACACCTACGCTCCAACCGGGGATCTCGTGATCACCAAGACCGACGGTGTCCTTTCGGCCGTGCCAGGAACAACGACGAGCTATGCGATTGTCGTGACGAACAAGGGACCCTCCGCGGTGGCTGACGCTGCGCTCACCGACGCTGTCCCGGCGCAGATCACCAACGTCGCATGGAGCTGTTCGGTCTTCGGTGTGTTCAATGACTGCTCGGTGCCCGATGGCACCGGTTCGGCTGTGAGCACCCTGTTGGACCTGGCCCCTGGGGCGTCGGCCACCGTCACGGTGCAAGGCCGCATCGCCCCTGACGCTCGAGGGTCGATCGCCAACACAGCAAGCGTGGCGACACCGCCCGGTTTCGCCGATCCGACACCGACCAACAGCGCGACCGACACGACAACGCTCGATCCGCGCGCTGACCTCTTGGTAACGAAGGAGGTCGTCGGCTCACTCGTGCCGGGAACAACCGGCACGTGGAAGGTCACGGTGACGAACACCGGTCCGTCATCCGTTGCCCCCGCTTCGGTATCGGATTCACTGCCCGGATCGGTAACGGCCATCTCGTGGACCTGTGCGGTCCCGGCCGACCCGCTCAACTCCTGCGCCGCATCGGGTGTCGGCGACCTCGACACGGTCCCGGTCGGTCTGGCGCCTGGTGCTTCGGCGGTGTTCACGGTGACCGGTCTCATCGATCCGTCGACCACCGGTGATCTGGTGAACACCGCCACCGTTACAGCGCCCGGCGACGTCGTCGACCCAATTCCTGCCAACAACTCCTCAACTGCGACGAGAGCCGTCGAGCCTTCCGCCGACGTGGCGATCGTGAAGACGAAGAGTGGTCCGATCGTCCCCGGGCAGCCGGTCACCTACACGATCAACGTCAGCAATGCGGGCCCCTCCGCTGCGCCCGGAATCCGCGTGCTTGATCCAATCCCAAGTGTACTTATGAATCCGACCTGGAGCTGTTCCGGCGCGATCGGCGCGTGCGCGTCGGCGACCGGTATCGGTGACATCGACGCCACCGTATCGCTCGGCCCAAACACGAACGCCGTGTTCACCGTGATCGCCTCGGTGCCGTCGACCGCGACCGGCACGATCACCAACACGGCCCAGGCCCTGACCTCGTCCGGGGTCAGTGACCCCAACCCGAACAACAACTCGTCGGCCGACAGCGGCGTCGCCCAGCCCCGAGCGGACCTTTCGATCACGAAGACGGACGGGGCGGTGTCGATGGCTCCCGGCAATCTCGTCACCTACAGCGTCGTGGTCACCAACGATGGTCCTTCTGCCGTTCCTGGCGCCCTCGTGACCGACACGCTTCCAACCATCCTCCGCAGTGCCGTCTGGACATGCTCGGCTCCGACCGGGTCATCGTGCGGCACCAGGTCGGGCAATGGCGACATCAACGCGCAGGTGTCGCTTTCGGCGAACGCCGCCGCGACCTTCACCATCACCGCGCTCGTCGATCCGCTCGCCCGAGGAACCCTCACCAACACCGCTGGCGTGCAACCGCCGTCCAGCGTCGATGACCCGACACCCGGGAACAACTCCGCCGGCGATTCGACCACCCTTGTCCCGGTTGCGGACCTGCGTGTCGCCAAGAGCGTGGTGGGATCACTCACACCGGGTGCCCGCGGTCGCTGGACCATGGCCGTGACCAACCTCGGACCTTCGGCCGTTGCCGGTGCGTCGGCCAGCGATGTGCTCGGGCCGGACTTGTCGTCCGCCGCGTGGACCTGCTCGGTCCCTGCCGGTTCGGGCAACAACTGTGCCGTCCCTGCAGGCACGGGTCCGATCGCCACCACTGTTGACCTCCTTCCCGGTGCAACCGCCACATACGTTCTCGACGCCGACATCGACCCGGCGGCGCGGGGGACCTTGTCCAACACCGCCACCGTCGCCGTTCCCTCCGGCATCAGCGATCCGGCCACCGAGAACGATTCCTCCACCGCCGTGGCGCCGCTGCGCCCGCAGTCCGATCTGGCCGTGACCAAGAGCCACAGCGGACAACTCGTTCCCGGTTCCCCCGTCACGTACGTGATCGAAGTCGTGAACAACGGACCATCGACGGTCGAGGCCGCCACACTGACCGACGACCTCCCGCCGGTACTGACCAATGCGACGTGGACGTGTGCCGTCTCCGGTGGCGGTTCGTGTACGCCCGCCTCCGGCGCCAGCGATCCTTCGGTGGACTATGACCTTGCCGTCGGCGAGACCGCAGTCGTGACCGTCAACGCGACGATCGACGAAGATGCTCGCGGCACGCTGGCGAACTCGGCGATCGCCGTTCTCCCCGCCGACACGACGGACACCTCGCCACGGAACAACACCGCCACTGACAATGGACCGCTCGTCCCGAAGGCCGATCTCTCCGTCACCAAGACGCACACCGGAACCGTCGTTCCCGGAGCGAACGTGACCTACACCGTGACCGTGGCGAACGCCGGACCGTCGAGCGCGCTGGCGGCCCGCGTCGTCGATACGTTGCCCGCCTCGCTGACCCGGGCGGTGTGGTCGTGCTCGGCCACAGCCGGTTCGTCGTGCCCCGGCAGCGGTGTGGGCAACGTCGACACAACGATCGATCTCGCGAGCGGAGGTGCCGCGACGTTTGTGCTGACCGCAACGGTGGACCCACGGGCCACCGGAACGGTGAGCAACTCCACGTCAGCGTCGACTGCCCCCGGGACGCAAGACCCCAATCCGGGCAACAACAACGCCACTGACGGCGGGAACAGTGTCGTCACTGCCGACCTCCAGATTCGCAAGATCCATAGCGGCGAGTTCGTCGCCGGTCGTCCGCTCACCTGGCAGATCATCGTCACCAATGCCGGTCCATCGGCAGTGGCTGGTGCGGCGATCGTCGACACACCTCCGGCTGGCGTCACCGGTGCGACCTGGAACTGCGGTGTGCCCACCGAAGACGGGAACGCGTGTGGGGCCGGCAGCGGAACCGGATCGATTGCGACCACGGTCGACCTTCTTCCCGGGGCTTCGGCCACCTTGTTCCTGACCGGGGCGCTCGCCTCGACGGCAACAGGCTTGCTGAGCAACACGGCAACCGTCACCGCGCCGTCCGGCGTTGTTGACATCCCCGGTAACAACAGCGCAGCCGATGCCGATTCGGTGGTGCGCCTCGCCGATCTCACCATCTCGAAGACGCACACGCCGAACCCCGTCGTTCCCGGCGGCGGCCCGGCGACGTACACGATCTCGGTGTGGAACAACGGCCCCTCGTCCAGCCCGGCCTCGCTCGTCACGGACCGTTTCGATCCGCGCTTCGATAACTCCAGCGTGACCTGGACATGCGCGCCGACCACCGGAGCGACGTGTCCGGCGAGCGGCTCGGGAGACCTCAACGGGGTCGTCACCGATCTGGCCGCCAACTCGGGTGCCACGTTCACCATCACTGCACCGTTTCTCGCCTCAGCGACCGGGACGGTTCCGAACGCGGCCAGCGTCGCTACACCGCCCGGCGTGAGCGATCCCGATCCGTCGAGCAACTCGGTCAACGACCCGGGCACGCTGCAGCCGGTGTCGGACATCCGAGTCACCAAACGTGTCGTCGGAGCGGTCGTGCCCGGTCGTCGGGTCATCTTCGAAGTCACCGTCCGCAACTCTGGACCGTCGAGTGTTGTGGACGCGTCGGTGGTCGATGTTCTCCCTGCTGGCCTCACCGACGGTCGATGGAGCTGCACGGCCACTCCCGCCCCGTCATCGGCGCTCGCTGCATGCAACTCCGCGGCCGGAACGGTTCCAGCGAACGGTTCGCTCACGGCGGTGGACCTGGGCCCGTCGCAAGAAGCTGCCTTTACGATCGATGCGTTCCTCGATCCTTCGTATCGCGGCAACGTCGTGAACACCGCCGCCGCGGCGACGTGGAACGGCGAGATCGATCCGGATTCGACCAACAACGACGGCACGTCCAGTACGCCGACCGCACCCGAATCCGATCTCGCCGCCGTCAAGTCGATCACCAGCGGTCCAGCGGTTCCGGGTCAGCCGATCACCTGGGCGATCGACGTCACGAACAACGGTCCGTCGACCGTGACGGCAGCGAGCGTGCATGATGTGCTCCCGGCGGCCGTTTCCGACATCTCCTGGACGTGCTCGGTTGCTTCCGCCTCGACGATCATCGTCCCCGGCTCGCCAGGGGTCTCGTTCACGAACGGCTGCGCCATCACCGCCGGGACCGGTGACGTCTCGAACTCGGTCGACCTGGCACCTGGAGTGACGGCGAGGATAACGGTGACCGCCACCGTTGATCCGTCCGCCCGTGGTGAGCAGACCAGCGGCGACCTCGTGAACACCGCCACCGCCGAACCGCCGCCCGGCGTAGTCGACCCGGTTGCCATCAACGATCGAGGCCTCGTCCGTGCCCCCCTCGTGCCACGTGTCGACCTCATCGTCACCAAGACGAGCATCGGTGACGTCGTCGCCGGTGCGCCGGTCGTGTACGAAATCGTCGTAACGAATGCCGGCCCGTCGACCGCAGTCGATGCACTGCTTTCCGATTCTGTTCCGTCGGTCCTCGGCGGAGTCACGTGGACGTGTCGCAGCTCCGGTGGCCGGTGTGCACCTTCCTCTGGCTCCGACGATCCGTCGACGTTTCTCACCCTTGCACCCGGAGCCTCGGCGACCGTTCGGGTCGTTGCCACGATCGATTCTGCGGCGACCGGAACACTCGCCAACACTGCTACCGCGACGCCAAAGACCGGTGAGACCGATACGGACCCCATCGGCCAGTCGGACAACTCGTCCACGGATCGGCGGACAATCGACAGCCGCGCCGACCTTTCGGTCACGAAGACCCATTCCGGCAGCTTGGTTCCCGGCCAACGCGGAACGTGGACGATCGTGGTGACTAGTGCCGGACCGTCGTTCGTGACCGATGCCGTCGTGACGGACGTCCTTCCTGCCGAGCTCACCGACGGACGCTGGACGTGCGCGGTCGATGGACCTGGTTCGTGCGGATCGGCGTCGGGCGCCGGCTCGATCGCCACGACCGTTTCTCTTGGGACAACCGGCGTCGCGACCTTTGTACTAAGTGCGCTCATTGATCCCACATCGACGGGCTTGGTGCAGAACGTCGCGTCCGTCGTGCTGCCGCCAGCGACCACCGACCCCGACCCGACACGCAACACCGCGACGGACTCCGGGCCCGCCGTCCCAACAGCCGACCTGCGTATCAGCAAGCGTCACGAGGGAGAACTGGTCCCCGGATCGTATGCGACCTACCTCATCGACGTCACGAACAGCGGACCTTCCGCCGTCAACGGCGCCACCGTTCGTGACACCCTGCCTGGTGTGTTCTCGGATGCCTCATGGACGTGCGATGCAGCCTCGCCGAACTCGTGTGCCGATGTCGCCGGCACCGGTTCGATCGGCAGTTCGGTTTCGCTGCGGCCGGGGGCCACGGCGACCTATCGTCTCCGTGCGCTCCTTGCCTCGACGGCTTCGTCGGCAGTGGTGAACACGGCGTCGGTCGGGGCACCCGCCGGGGTCATCGATCCGCAGCCGTCCAACGATCAGTCGGTCGACGACGGGTCGACGTCGCCGGTCGCCGACCTGAAGATCGAGAAGACCCTTCTCGGCGAAGCTCGCGACGGGGCAGTCGTGCGGTTCGAGGTCGTCGTCTCCAACGCCGGACCGTCAGCCGCCAACGGGGTCGAGGTCACCGACATCCTTCCGCTCTATCTTTCGACGCCTCGGTGGACCTGCGCGGCGACAACCGGTTCGACCTGTGCGCCGTCGGGGGCGGGTTCGCTGGTGACGACGGCCGATCTGGCACCGGACGGTCGGGCGACGTACCTCATCGAAGCCGTGCTCGGAGCGGGGTCAGCCAACGAGGTCGTGAACACAGCATCGGTGACACCACCGGTCGGTGTGACCGACCCGACGATGCGCTCCAATCAGGCGACGGCCCGCGGCCCTGTGGTGCGTCCCCAACCGTTCATCGTTCCTCCGACCACGGTGCTCACCGGACCGTCATCGTCGATCGATCCCACCCCGTCGACATCGGCAACGCAGTCAGGCCTTCCGCCCGCTACGACGGCGACGACGGTCGACCCACCGCGGGTGACGCCAGTCCCGGGTTCCGGAGCAATCCGAAGTTCGGATGCCCCTCCCACGACACAGAAGCCGCGGTTGACCGGCATTTCCCCGAACGATCTCGAGCGGACTTCGCTCTCACTTACGGGCACCGAGGTCCTCGGGCGACTCTTGATCGCCGTCGGCCTGCTGGGCGGCGGTCTGGCCATGGTCCTGGTGGCCCGGCGACGTCCTCGCTCGAAGCGACGGTGACGTGCAAGTCCGCAGTGTCCGACGCTCAGCTGAACCGGGTGTTCAGCCAATCCACGACGGCGTTCATGGCTTCTCGGCGACTGCCCTCGAGGTAGTGGAGTGCGCCCTTCATCTCCAGGTACGTGAGATCGGTGGCGCCCGACGCGTCGCGGATCTCGAGTGCTTCGCGGACCCGGATCTCGGTGTCGGCCGTTGGGTGGACGATCATCGTCGGCACGGTCACGAACGGCATTGTGTCGGCCAGTTTGGCGTGTGAGGAGAGTGCCGACCAGGTCGACAGCCACCCGCGGGCCGTCATCGTGCGGGCCAACCCGCCGCGGCCGTAGTTCGCCTCGAAGGGGTCGGGGAAGGCGAAGAGCGAACCGCGCGTGCGCTCGTCGGGTTCGATCGACAGATCGAGGTACGCCGGGTCGGCCAGGGTGCGGTAGATGACGAGGTACTTCGTGAACACGCCTCTCCGTCGCAGCTCCCGCCACGAACTCGGGTCGGTTTCTTTGTCGATCGCCAGTCCACGGGTCCGGGCGTCGTCGGCCTCGGCGATCGACGCCTTGGCGATGGCGTCGATGCCGGCGATTCGTTCGAGTTGGGCGCCTCGGTAGCGGGCGAGCCAGTCGCGGTCGTACTCGACCGGGTTCGGCCACGGCTTCCAACCGTTGTCGGGGTGGTACATGTCGAGCTCCGGCACGGTCGAGAACGGGTCGTTCTCGTCGGCGACCGACGGGTCGATCACGTGGCCCATGAACACTCCTTCGCCAGGGTGAGCGGCGATGGCGAGGAACCCGTCGCCGCACCCATGCTCCTTCTGGGCCAGCGCCATGAGCGAACCACCTCCGGAGTTGCCGAGCAGGATCACCGACTCGTAACCGCGGCGGCGCATCTCGTCGGCGGCGGCCTTCACGTCGGTGATGCACGACTCGTGGAGGCAATCCGTGTCGTTGTTCTGGTAGCGCGTGCCGAAGCCGAAGGTCGCGTACCCGGCTGCCGCGAGGAGCGGGCATGCGTAGTGCACCGAGAAGTCACCACGCGGATGGCTGAGGATGACGGCGGTCTTCTTCTCCGGCACGCCGACCGGCGCACGCCACAGCACGCCACGGACGAGCGCCCGGTCGGGGGTGACGATGCGAATCGACTCCCGTGGGATCTCGACGCCCGGGTCGTCTTCCGGCATGGGCCAGTAACCGAGCCCGAACGGACGATTGGCGCCGAGATGATCGTCAGCAGGAAAGGCGAAGGGCATGACGCGAGTGTCGCAGCGCGGAGCAGCCCGGGGCGAACCGGCGCAGACAGCGAAACTCCCGTCAAGCGATCCCAGATGCCGTTCCCGGGCATCCCGGATACGCCAAGAATCGTCCGCGAACCGTCGGAAACGGGCTATCTGGGATGTGTTGTCAGCGCGTCCGGGATTGCCGCGATGCGTCGTCGCTAGACGAATCGGCTCACGTAGCGGTTGGTCGCCGTGTGCTCGGCATGTTCGAACGTGAGGTCCACGATGAGCTCACGGGCGGGGTCGAGGCCGGAGCGTGCGTGGGCCATCGCTGAGGGATGGGCGGGGGAGGGGGCGATGAGATCGACTGCGCCGATGCGGGTCACGTTGTCGGCGGCGACGTCGCCCTCCCAAACCCACACGTGCTCGCCACCGGGCCAGTGGATTCGGGCGCGGACCATGGCCCCTCGAAGCACGTGGCGGACATCGGACACCACGTGCACGTCGAGACGAAACGCATCGCCCACGGCGACGGCGGCCGGCGGACGATCGCACGTGACGATGACCGGACGACACGCGTCGGTGACCGCTTCGTAGGCGCGCTTGGGAGATCGGTCGTGCCCGAGCATGGCCCACGTGACCGCCGGGTAGTCGAGGGCGTCGGCAAGAGAGAACAGGCAGAAGCCGCCGTTCGGCCGGTACTTGATGCGCCGGAACTCCTCGATGTGCCGACGCAGCACCTCGGCCTGGTACGTCTGTGTTGCGTCGCGCCATGCGTCGAACGTGGAGGAGGACGCGGGCGGCACATGACGGTCGAAGAACGTCTTCTGAAGACAGCGGGTCTGGGCGAGCCGTTCCCAATCGAGATCGGGCCACCGTTCGGGCTCACAGAATGCAGCATCGTTGGGCACGGCCTGCGCGCCGAACTCGCTGACGAACCGCATGACCCGCGGGATGACCCCTGCGGCTCTCGTGAGGTCGCGCTCGACGCCGTGGTACCACCCGAAGTACAGATGCGAATCGGTGCCTCCGGAGAACGGACCGGGGAGGACACCCGAGTGCGCGTTGACCGGCCGCGACCTGTCGGCCTTGCTCATCGCCCGCGAGAGGGTGGTGTCGAGAATGGTCTTGTTCCACGTGGGCAGCATCTGCAGCGTGAGGTACTTCGTGATCATCTCGGCCGCTTTCTTCGGGCCGCCGAGCGCGTCGGGCTCGATGTCGAGCGCGAGGGGTTCGTTGTGGGTGCACCACGTGATGATCGACGGGTGGTGCCCGAGCACGTCGATCGCTTCACGCGCCTGCTTGGTCGCGCCCTTGCGGATCGTTCTCGCGTAGCCCCATTGCAGCGGCAGGTCCTGCCACAGGAGCATGCCGATCTCGTCGGCGGCGTCGTAGATCGCCGGGTGAGAGATGTGGGCGTGCAACCGAACCAGATCGAGGCCGGCCTCCTTGGCCATCACGAGATCGTGTCGGAGTTCGTCGGCCGTCGCCTCGCCGATCGCCATGCGCGTCGGGCCGAGGTTCGCGCCCTTCAGGTGGAGCCGTTCACCGTTGATCTCCCAGATCCAGTTCTTCATCCGGACCTGACGGAGGCCGATGCGGAACCGCCGTTCGTCGGATACCTCGCCATCGACAAGGGCTTGCACGTGGGCATCGTTGAGCTCTGGCTCACCGAGCGACCACGGCCACCAGAGCAGTGGTCGTTCGACGACGACGTTCCACTCGACCCGGTTGTGCCCGACGGCGAGGGTCTGCACGTGCTCGTACTGCGTCTCTCCGACCTGGGCACGCATCACGACCGGACCGGCGACCGCCGCGTCGACGAGGGCCCGGAACGCCACCTCCGCCCGCTCCGAAGTCGCTGAGACGCACACCGAACGGAGCCGGTTGATGCGGACCGGGCCGCTCTCCACGATCCGGACCGGTCGCCAGATGCCGCCGGGATTCCAGTTCGGGTCGATGCAGTCCCAATGCTGGAAGACGCCCGTCAGGTTGCGCTTCGACGTGCGCGACCGCTGGGGTGCGCACGTCACTTCCACTGCCAGCACGTGATCGCTCTGCGCGCGGAGTGCTTCGGTGATCTCGAACTCGTGAGGCGTGAAGTAGCCCTCGGTATCGCCCACGTACGCACCGTCGAGCCAAACATCGCTCTGGTAGAACACGCCCTCGAACGTGAGCCACGCTCGGCGCCCCTGTGCCGGAGCAGGGGCGGCGAAACGGTGACGGCTCAGAAGCGGCCCGTCGTTCTCCGCGAATGCCGGTTCAGTTCGCCAGTGGCCGGGCACCTGCAGGGAATCCCACCCGTGGTCGTCGAACGTGGGCTCGGCGAAGACCCGACGGAGCTCGTCCGTCGCCTGCGTCGTCGGCCATCGCCCCCCAAGATCCACGACGGCCGAGGCTACCGGCGCGTTTCATCACCGGGTGGCAGGGCGGGCACGTTCCCCGGGATTCGTCCGTGGCCGATCTCTCCGACATTGTGAGACTGTCTCAACGGAAGCCGGCGACGGGGTGCGGCTCGTAGGGCTCTTCGAGCTTGGCGACCTCGTCGTCTGTGAGCGTGATGTCGAGTGCGGCGACGGCGTCGATCAAGTGGTGCGGCTTGGTGGCACCGACGATGGGTGCCGTGACGAATGACTTCGAGAGCATCCAGGCGAGAGCCACCTGGGCGCGGGCCACGCCACGGGCGCCGGCGATCCCGGCTACCCGTTCGACGATGCCACGGTCGGTCGGGAGGTAGAGGGTCTTGCCGAACTCGTCGGTCTCGGAACGACCGGTGGTCGCGTCCCAATCACGGGTGAGCCGGCCGCGGGCGAGCGGACTCCACGGAATGACGGCCACGCCCTGGTCGGCGCACAGGGGCATCATCTCCCGCTCTTCCTCCCGGTTGAGGAGGTTGTAGTGGTTCTGCATACTGACGAACTTCGTCCACCCGTTGAGCTGGGCCGTGTACTGAGCTTTGGAGAACTGCCACGCCCACATCGAAGACGCTCCGATATATCGGACCTTGCCGGAGACCACGAGGTCGTGGAGCGCTTTCATCGTTTCCTCGATTGGCGTCTTCGGATCGAAGCGGTGAATCTGGTAGAGATCGATGTAGTCGGTCCCGAGGCGACGAAGACTGCCATCGACCTCCGTCATGATGGCCTTGCGGGACAATCCCATCGCATTGCGACCCTGGCGCATCGGGCCGTGGACTTTGGTGGCGATGACGACCTCGTCACGGTTCGCGAAGTCCGAGAGAGCACGTCCGACGATCTCCTCGCTGGAGCCGAACGAGTAGACGTTGGCGGTGTCGAAGAAGTTGATACCGGCATCGATGGCCTGCTTGATGAAGCCCCGGCTGGTGTCCTCATCGAGGGTCCATGCATGTGAGCCGTTGCGGGGCACCCCGAAGCTCATGCAACCAACACAGATCTTGGAGACATCAAGGCCGGTATGGCCCAGTTTCAGGTAACGCATGACGATTCCTTTGAGGAGTTTGAGGAGCGACGGGCCGGTCGGCTCAAGTCAAGCCGTTGGAGGTGGGTGAGCGAAACGAGCGATGTCGGGACCGAAGATCAACCGCATGCCGGTGACAGCGCGGCCCAGCGCCGGGTGGTAGCGCGGCGCGTTCCCTAGAATTCGTCCATGACCGATCTTGCCGATGCCCCGACCGCCAAGCTGCCCTGGCACCTCCGAGGCAACTACGCCCCGGTCTTCGACGAGGTCACCCTGACCGACCTCGAGGTGCAGGGCACGATCCCGTCGGAGCTGACCGGCCTCTATGTGCGCAACGGTGCCAATCCGAAGTCGGGGAAGTCGCCCCACTGGTTCTTCGGCGACGGGATGCTGCACGGCCTTCGCATCGACGGCGGCAACGCGTCGTGGTATCGCAACCGCTACGTCCGCACCCCGAAGCTTGCCGGCGACGACATTCCGATGATGGACGAGAATTTCGTGTTCGACCGCACCGCCTCGGCCGCCAACACGCACGTGATCCACCACGCCGGACGAATCCTCTGCCTGGAGGAGGCCCACTTCCCCTACGAGGTCGATGGGCTCCTCAACACGGTAGGTGCACATACCTTCAGTGGTCAGCTGAAGACGGCGATGACGGCACATCCGAAGGTGTGTCCGGAGACGGGCGAGATGCTGTTCTTCGGCTATGGCCAACTGCCGCCCTACTTGACCTACCACCGCGTGAATGCTGCC
>JANMYF010000438.1:0-11848 GCA_031381685.1 Acidimicrobiia bacterium | reverse complement strand
CTCATCGTCGGATCCGACGCTCGAGATGGTCAGCCGGTCAGTCGAACCCGCGCCGACTCGATCCACCTGCTGCTGTGGAATCCGGCGTTCAACAAGGGCATCCTCGTCGGCTTCCCGAGAGACTCGATCGTCCCCACCGCCAAGGGTGAGCGCAAGCTCACGGAGACCCTCTCCACCGGGGGCCCGAAGGAACTCCTCGATTCCATCAACCGGCTGTCTGGCCTCAAGGTCGAGGACTACATCATCACCGGCTTCGGCGGCTTCGTGAAGATGGTCGATGAGATCGGCGGCGTCAACGTGCTCGTCGATCCGGCAATGAACGACACCGCCTCGGGCGCGACCTTCCAGAAGGGCTGGTTCGCCATGAACGGCCAGGCTGCGCTGGCGTTCTCCCGCAACCGTAAGGGCGTGGTCAACGGTGACTTCACCCGCTCGTTCAACCAGGGATCGCTGCTGTTGTATTCGCTCGCCAAGCTGCGTGAAGAGGTGAGCGACGCGCCCGGGCTGGTGAAATGGATCCGTATCCTCCAGGCCAACACCGACACGAACCTGAAGCCGACCGACATGCTCACGTTGGCGCAGATCGCGCGCAGCATCGACCCGTCGAGCATGCAGAACGTCGTACTTGCCGGAAAGAACGCGAAGCTCGGATCAGGGAAGAAGGCGCAGGATGCCATCCGCCTGAACCCCGGCTACGTCGGCTTCTTCGCCGACGTCGCCCGGGACGCCGTCAACGACGGCCGCTAACCCCGGCGGTCGGGGCGGTCAGCCGAAGTAGCGGAAGACCAGCTCGGCGACGCAGCTCGGCTTGGTCGCTCCCTCGACCTCGAACGTCGCTTCGACGGTAACCTGCTTGCCGCCGGGCACATCCTCGACGCTCGCGAGCTTTGCGCCAAGGCGCAGGTTCGAGCCGACCGGCACCGGTGACGGGAAACGCACCTTGTTGGTGCCGTAGTTCACGCCCATCTTGACGCCTTCGACCTGAAGGACCTGGGCGAGCAGGATGGGTGCGAGCGACAGGGTCAGGTACCCGTGGGCGATCGGTCCACCGAACGGCCCGGCCTTGGCCCGTTCGACGTCGATGTGGATCCACTGGTGGTCGCCTGTTGCGTCCGCGAATTTGTTCACCTGCTCTTGGGTGACGTTGTGCCAAGCCGAGTACCCGAGGTGCTCGCCGACGTGCTTCGCGATGGAATCAAACGCAATCTTTGCCATTCGTCAACCGTAGAGCCGACGCCCAACCCATTCCCAACCGGGACGATCTTCAGCTTCGATGGGTCGCCCGGAGCTGTCCGCACGCCGCGTCGATGCCAGTCCCGCGGTTCTGTCTGATCGTGGCGTTCACGCCGCGTTCGGTGAGCTCGTCGCGGAACGCGACGACCCCGGCGCGTGCGGTACCGATCGTCGGGTAGCCCGGCGTCGGGTTGAGCGGAATCAGGTTCACGTGCGCTCGAAGCGAACGGGCGTAGTCGGCGAGTTCGACGGCGTCCTGGCGACGGTCGTTGGTGTCGGCGATCAACGCCCATTCGAACGAGAGGCGGCGACCGGTCGCATCGACGTAGTCCTCGCATGCCTCGGCGAGGACATCGAGTGGGTACGTTCGGTTGATCGGTACGAGTTCGTTGCGCAGTTCGTCGTTCGCCGCGTGCAGCGACACGGCGAGGTTGACGGGCAGGCTCTCTGCGGTGAGGCGTTTGATCCCGGGGACGATCCCGACCGTCGAGATCGTGAGATGACGTGCCGACAGGCCCAAGTCACCGTGAAGTCGTTCGACCGCACCCCAGACAGCGTTGTAGTTGGCCATGGGTTCGCCCATGCCCATGAAGACCACGTTCGACAGGCGTCGGCCATCGTCGGCGGCCCGACGTCGGGCACGGACGACCTGCTCGACGATCTCGCCGACGGAGAGGTGGCGCTCGAATCCGCCTTGGCCGGTGGCGCAGAAGCCGCAGGCCATGGCACAGCCGGCCTGCGAGGAAATGCAGACCGTCGATCGATCGTCGTAGTGCATCAGCACCGTCTCGATCTGGGCGCCGCCGTTGAGTTGCCAGAGCCACTTCACGGTGGTCGCGCCCTCGTCCGCAGACTCATGGACACACGACAGCGCGCTCGCCAGCGTGGGTTCGTCGGCCAAACGGGCCCGTAACGCCTTTGAGACGTTGGTCAGCTCGTCGAGTTCGCGGCCCTGGGCGTAGAGCCCCTCCCAGATCTGGCGGGCGCGGAATGCCGGTTCGCCGGGAAGCAATGCCGCGAGATCGTCGGGGCCGAGATCGAATCGGAAACGCGGTGCCGGCGCACGCGGTACCCGCCCAAGGGTGACGGCGGTGGGGTCCGTCATCGGTTGCGGTTCACGAACGCGAGAGCGACGATCACGGCGGAAGCGACGAGCACCACGGCGAGAAACGTCATGCCACCACGTTACGCGGCGCTGCGGGTGTCAGACGGCGCCCGGCCGGGTCGCGCCGTAGGCGCGGGTGACATGGTCGATCCGAAAGCCGAGCTTGTCGTAGAGACGCACGGCGGTCGTGTTGTCGGCGTCGACGAACAGCATGCCGACGCGCTGGCCTCGGTCGGCGAGCGACTGCAACCCAGCGACGGTGAGCTGACGGCCGAGCCCCTTGCCGGCGTGGTCGGGGTCGACCGCGATCACGTAGATCTCGCCCATCGGCACCGGGTCGGTGTGGACCTTCGTCCAGCAAAACCCAGCGAGCTCGCCGGCGATCTCGTGGAGGAGGAAGCCAGGCGGGTAGAACCAGTCCTCGGTCTCGCGTCGGCGAAGGGCCTCGAGAGTCCACCCTCCCTGTTCGGGGTGCCAGGCGAACGCCCGGTTGTTGACCCGCACCCACGCTTCTTCGTCTCGTCCCAGCTCGAACGGTCGCGTGACGATGTCCGTGTGCTCCGCCAGCGGGAGGTCGACCCGCATTTCGAGGAGGTCGCGCCCCCGGTGCAATCCGTGCCGCTCGGCGAGCTCGTCGTTGGCCGGCGTCGGGTGGGAGACCCAGTAGTGGACCTCGCCGCCGCCCTCGCGGTCGATCACGTCGAGCGCCGCGTCGAGCAACGCGCTGACCTCACTGACGGCACCGAAACGATGATGCGGGTCGATGACCGTGTGGACGGCCCAGGCGCCGTCGCCGGTCTTGGTCACCTGGCCGTAGGCGACGAGGTGGTCGTGACCGGTCTCGTTGATGAGCACCGCGGCAAAACCGGGCCGGGCGCCGTCGACATAGTCGAGCCACGCCTCGTCGTTGAGCCCGTAGTGGCCGTCGGCGGCGGCCGCCCGGTCGAGGAGGACCTGGATGGCTCGACGATCCCCGTCGTTGAGCGTGCGCAGCACCGTGAGATCCACGCCATGAGCCTAGGTTCTCGGGGCGAGGTTCAGACCTGGAAGGCGCTCGGGCAGAGATCGGCGAGTCCGCACTCGGCACAGTTCGGTTTGCGGGCGCCGCAGACCCGCCGGCCGTGGAGGATGGTCCGGAGGCTGAACGGTCCGCGCTCCGAGGCCGGGATGAGTCCGTTGAGGAACAACTCGATCTTCACCGGATCGTCCTCGTCAGTGATGCCGAGGCGGTGCATCAGGCGTATCACGTGGGTGTCGACGGGGAGGCCGGGCAGGCCGAGAGCAACGCTGCGGACCACGTTGGCGGTCTTTCGACCGACCCCGGCAAGGGAGGTGAGGTCGTCCATATCGCCGGGCACGGTGGAGCCGTAGACATCGACGAGGCGCGTCGCCATCTTCTTCAGGCTCGCCGCCTTCGCCCGGAAGAATCCGGTCGAGTGGATCAGCGTCTCGAGTTCCTCCACGTCGGCGTTGGCCAGGTCGATCGGTTCGGGATAGCGGCGGAACAGCTCGGGGGCGACCAGGTTGACCCGCTGATCGGTCGACTGGGCCGAGAGGATCGTGGCCACGACGAGCTGATACGCGTTCTGGTGGTCCAGCTCGCAGATCGCTTCGGGGTAGAGCTCGGCCAATCGGGCTCGGACGGCCGTGGCCCGGCCCTGGGGAGTTCGAGGTCGTGCCATCGGCCGGTCAGCGTAGGGCCGAGATGGCAGGGGAGAGGTGTTCGGCCGTGCTTTCATGCTGGCCCCACGGTCAAGTTCGAGCGTCTTGGAGCCGATAGAAACCCCGATGCGGTGCCGTCTCGATCGTCGAACCCTCACGGCGGCGCTCTGCGTGCTCGTGCCCTTTGCGGTGTCGGTCGCGCCCGTTGCCGCGGCGGTGACCCCGAGCCCGATCGCCGTGGCGAAACCCGGACCGGTGACCATGGGCTCATTGCAGGTCGTGAACGCGCTCTCGGGTGATCTGCCGATGACGCTGTGGATCGGGAACAAGGTGCGGGCCCGCGGCATGCCGTCGCTCTCCGCGACCTCGCCGATCGTCGTGCCGGGTGGACCGCAGCGGATCAGGTTCGCCCGCGCCGAACGCGAGCAGTCGACCCGAACACCGGCAACTTCCGCGGTTTCCGGGACCATCGCCGTGGATGTTCCGGCCGGGACTCGCAAGACCGTCTTCGTGCTGGGGACGCCGACGGCGCCACGCAGCATCGTCGTCGACGCCCCCGCCGACCCTGACGCGGCCCGCACCCTTCGCGTCGTGGACCTTCGCTCACCGGGGAACCGTTCGCTGATCCGGGTGAACGGGCTCGAGCGGTCGGTGGGCAGCAACGGTGTGAGCGCGGCGTTCATGGTGCCCGGGACACCGACGATCAGCGTCGACGGAGTGACGACGGACGTGCGTCCCGGAACGTCGGCCCAGGCGTCGTTGCTCTTCGTCGCCGACGGTCCGCGTGGAGCGCTTGCCGGCTCGTTCCGGCAGGCGGTGGTCGGGTTGGATTCGCTTCGCTCGCAACTGATCCCGGTGATCGCCCCGCGGCAGCGATCCTCGCTGGTCCAGTTCGTGGGTTCGTTGGCCCTGGTCATCGTGGCCACCGCGGCGGCAGTCAGCTCGATGTTGGTGTTCCGCTCCAGGTCGCGTGAGGACCGGGTTCGCAACCTCATGGCCAGGTCGTTCGGCCTCTGACCGGTCGAGGGTTGGACCGGACGAAGCTCAGCGGATCCGGTCGACGATCTTGGCGAGTCGCCGTTGGCCGTTTCGCAGCGTCGACTCCACGGAGAGCAGCTCGGCGCCGAGCACCTCGCCGCCCTTCTCCTTCTGCTGATTGCGGCCGAGGTCATCAAGACGCCTTGTGAGGTCACCCAGCGCTGACTCGATGGACGACAGCTCGGCTTTGATCGACGTGATCGTCATGGTGCGTCCAGTCTGGCCGAACCGGGCCAACCCGGCCCCCTTGTCGATCCGGTGTGAACCGGCGGTCCAGACGCTGCGCGCGGCCGCTAGCGTTGTCCGCCTTATGGCGCTTGTACTTCCCGGTCGTTTGGCCGCTCGCGAGGACCTCACGGCACTCGAGGGATATCACTCGCCACAGGTGCACGTCGATGTCCGACTGAACACCAACGAGAGTCCCTTCCCGCCCCCGGCACAGTGGCAGGAACTCCTGGCCGACGAGGTCGGTTCGATCGATTTCCACCGCTATCCCGACCGCGGGGCCACCGCACTGCGACAGGACCTTGCCGAGCTTCACCGCGTGCAGCCGGGTCAGGTCTTCGTGGCGAATGGGTCGAACGAGGTCCTCCAAACCGTGCTGCTCACCTTCAGCGGCGCCGGGCGTCGTGTGCTGACCTTCGAACCGACCTACGCCATGCACGGCCAGATCGCTCGTGTCGTGGGTGCCACGGTGGTGGAGGAGAAGCGCCGATCCCTTGGCGGTCTTGTCGCCGACGAGGTTCTTTCGGCGATCGTCAGGCATCGGCCGGCGGTGACCTTTTTGTGTTCGCCGAACAATCCGACGGGCGTCCTCGAGACGCCGGAAGTCATCGAGCGCGCGCTCGCCGCGGTCGCCGAGCTGCCGGGGCTGCTCCTGGTCGACGAGGCCTACGGCCAGTTCGCCCCGTGGTCGGCCCAGAAGCTGTTCTCGGAAGAGGTGCCGCTGATCATCACGCGCACGTTCTCGAAGACGTGGTCGATGGCCGCGGCGCGGCTCGGGTACTGCATTGCACCGTCGTGGGTGGTGTCCGAACTCGACAAGGTCGTGCTGCCGTATCACCTCGACTCGATGAAACAGGCTGCGGGTCGTCTGGCGTTGCGATTCGAGCCGCAGATGCGGGCGCGCGTGAAGGAACTCGTGGTCGAGCGCGAGCGATTGGTACGCGCGCTGGCGACGTTCGACGTAGAGCTCTGGCCATCGTCGTCGAACTTCGTGCTGTTCCGTCCCCGTTCTCACGATGCGAACACCGTGTGGAGCGGACTCGTCGAGCGCAGTGTGCTGATTCGAAACTGCGCCTCCTGGCCCGGACTCGACGGGTGTCTTCGCGTCACTGTTGGCACGCCTGACGAAGACGACCGGTTCCTCGCCGCGCTGGCAGAGGTGATGGCGTGAGCGTGCCGGACACCCCACGGCGGCGCTTCGCCGAGCGTCGACGCGAGACGAAGGAGACCAAGATCGTGGTGGCCGTCGACATCGACGGGACGGGCGTTGTCGACGTGTCCACCGGTATCCCGTTCTTCGATCACATGCTCGCCCAACTGGGCAAGCACGGCGGCTGGGATCTCACCGTGCATTGCACCGGCGATCTCGAGATCGACACCCACCACACCATCGAAGATGTCGGCATCGCCCTGGGCGAAACGGTTCGTGAGGCCCTCGGGGACAAAGCCGGTGTTCGGCGGTTCGCGTCGATCGCCGTACCGCTCGATGAAGCCCTGATCGATGTCGCGCTCGATCTCTCCGGTCGGCCGTTCCTCGTGTACGAGGTCGATCCTTCGGGCGGCCGGGGGGAGAACTTCCTGCTCGGCGAACCCGGCTTCGACCCGCAGCTTGCGGAAGAGTTCTGGCGTGCGCTCGGGACTGCTGCGATGATCACGCTGCATGTGCGGATGATCAGCGGCAAGAACACCCATCACATCATCGAGGCATCGTTCAAGGCGGTGGCGCGAGCATTCCGTGATGCCGTGCGGATCGAGTCGCCCGGTGGCGTGCCGTCGACCAAGGGCGTGCTGTGACCGCACCGAACGTCGTCGTGATCGACTACGGCATCGGCAACCTCCACTCGGCATCGAAAGCACTCGAACGGGCGGGTGCCCGCGTTGAGGTGTCGAGTGATCCGACCGTGATTGCCGCGGCTGACGCAGTGTTGCTCCCCGGTGTCGGTGCGATGGGCCGCTGCATGGAATCTCTCGATTCCTATGACCTACGGCCGACCGTTCACGATTTCGCCGCCTCGGGACGGCCGTTCCTCGGAATCTGCGTCGGCATGCAGATGCTCCACGACGGGTCCGACGAGAACGGTGGCGTCGCCGGCCTCGGGCTCATTCCCGGCACGGTGCGCCGGGTCACCGGCGACGTGAAGCTTCCCCAGATGCAGTGGAACATCGTCACCTCGTTCGCCGGTCGGCCATCCACGCTCCTTGGTGAGCTCGAAGGCTCCTGGATGTACTTCGTGCATTCGTTTGCGCCCGAACTGCACGGTGATGTTGTCGGAGTCTGCGACTACGGCGGACCGGTCGGGGCGATCGTCGAACGGGGCTCGGTGATGGGCACGCAATTCCACCCCGAGAAGTCGTCGGCATCAGGACTGCGCCTGCTCGCGAACTTCGTTCGGCGGGCGTCGCTCGTCTCGAACGGCTGAACCGATGGAGCTCTATCCCGCCATCGACATCCGTGGAGGCAAGTGCGTCCGTCTCCGCCAGGGCGATTACGCCGACGAGACCGTCTACGGCGACGACCCTGTCGAGGTGGCCCGTGGCTTCGCCGAAGCCGGCGCAGTCTGGATCCACACCGTCGACCTCGACGCGGCAAGGACCGGCTCGGGCGCGAACCGTTCGGTCGTGGCGGCAATCGCCAAGGAAGTACGCGCGCTGAATGTACGTGTGCAGACGGGTGGAGGCGTTCGATCCGAGAGCGACATCGAGGAGCTCCTCGGCCATGGCGTGGCCCGAGTCATCGTCGGAACACGTGCGGTGCAAGATCCCGACTTCATCTCGTCGGTGGCGCCGCGCTTCCCCGGTCAAGTCGGTGTCGGCCTCGATGCCCGGGCGCTGGCGGACGGTTCCTATGAGGTCGCCGCACACGGTTGGACGGCCGGTACCGGGGTGGAGCTGTTCAGCCTGCTGGCCCGCTTTGATGACGTCGGCGTGGCGGCTGCGGTGATCACCGAAATCGGTCGTGACGGCATGCTCACGGGACCCGACGTGCACGGTCTGGCCCGTGCGCTCGATGCATCCTCGATCGACGTCATCGCCAGCGGCGGGGTGTCGTCCCTCGACGACCTGGCCGTGCTCGGCGGTCTGGTCTCGGCGCGTGACGGCCGCCGTCTGGCGGGCGCGATCGCGGGGAAGGCGATCTACGAACGGCGCTTCACCGTCGCCCAGGGTGTAGCCGCGTGTCGGTCGGGATCAGGAATCGTCGTGAACAGGGAGGGCCCTCGTGGGTCTACGTGACCGCATCACGGCGTTGTTCGCCGGCGGCGATCCGTTGCTCGGTCGGATCAACATGCCGTGTCATGCCATCTACGTGCACTGGGAGTTTC
Organism: Acidimicrobiia bacterium; assembly: GCA_031381685.1. Classification (GTDB taxonomy): domain Bacteria; phylum Actinomycetota; class Acidimicrobiia; order Acidimicrobiales; family JANYDT01; genus JANLQX01. The sequence goes on along the minus strand of JANMYF010000438.1, from coordinate 3,265 downwards.
CGGCGCCGCTCGACGTGCTCGAGTTCGACATCACGATCCACAGCGACCCGGGTACCGACGTGGGCGAATATCTCGCGCCGTATTCCGGCTACATCGATGGCTCGCAGTTCTACTTCGGCCTGCAGACCGACATTCAGCATCCCGAGACCATGAATGGTGTGGGGAAGGGGCTCATCTTCTCCACGTGGTGGTCGTTCGATGCCGCCGACATCCGCGTGGCCGACGACGGGTTCCACCAACTCGGCACCCACGAGGGTCGCTTCGTCGGGGTGCGACGCACGTTCGATTGGACCGTCGGCGACTATCGGGTGGCGATCACGCGCGCCGACGTCGATGTGGTCAACGGACGCGAGCTGGATTGGTTCGATCTCACCGTCGTGCCGATCGGGCCGAAGGTCCCCGGTGTCGACGGTCGACCCGAGCCGACCGGCGACACGACGTGGATCGGGGCGATGCGGTTCCCGCGCCGCATGAGCGGGGTTCCGGCGCGCATCGAGCCGCGTGCGGCGCTGTTCATGGAGGTGTACTCGGGGGCCGAGACGTGGGGCGAGGTCACGCCGTGGCATGTCGACCTGATGGGGTACGGAAATGGTGTCCGCTGCCCGAGCGGACGCACGGAGTATCCGCGCTATCCCCATGGCCAGCTCATGCCGAACGCGAACGCGTTCGTCGATGCGCCCCGCGACCGCGTGCACGTGCTCTTCGGTGGCGACGTGGCCCAGACCAGCGGGCCGCAGGGCTGGAGCTGACCGATGCGTATCGTTGTGGCCCGGTGCACCGTGGTCTACGAAGGGCGGCTCGTGGCCACGCTGCCCGAGCACACCCGTGTGCTGATGGTCAAGGCCGACGGCTGTGTCGCCATCCATTCCGACGGCGGCGCCTACAAACCGCTCAACTGGATGACGGCACCGAACACCGTGCGCGAGACGATGGCGGCTGACGGACGTTCGGGAGAATGGGTCGTGACCAATCCGAAGGCCGAGACCCTGCGGATCACGCTCCACGAGATCCACTCCGACTCCGCTCACGATCTCGGTATCGATCCCGGTCTGCAGAAGGAGGGCGTCGAAGCCGAGCTGCAGGAACTACTAAGTGAACGTACGGACCTGCTCGCGCCGGGTCTCACGCTCGTGCGACGCGAGTACCCGACCGAAGTTGGACCCGTAGATCTGCTGTGCAAAGACGCCGAAGGACGGACGGTTGCCGTCGAGATCAAGCGTCGAGGTGAGATCGACGGGGTGGAGCAGCTCACCCGCTACGTCGAGTTCCTCAACCGCGATCCGATGCTCGCGCCCGTGCGAGGAATGTTCGTCGCCCAGGAGATCAAACCCCAAGCGAAGGTCCTCGCTACTGACCGCGGCATCGCCTGGGTCGAGGTCGACTACGACGAGCTCCGCGACCGGCCGTCGAACGTGTTGCGCCTGTTCTGAGAAGTCGCTCCGCCCCGGCGCGGGCGTGCGCCTGGCCTCGGGCTCGCGCTTGGACTCCGGCTCGAGGCAGCCTGGGGCAGCGGGCGGCCTCGGTCGTTTGCCGCCCGTCTTCCGTCGGCAGCGCGCTTGCGCCGGCGACGGAGTCGCCGCCGAGCGACCGGGTTCGGTTGTCTAGAAACGGGTGACCGCTCGTCGATGGTCGTTTTCGAGCGACGATCTGAGGTGAGGACGTCGGGTCGGCGAGCCGCCGTTTAGGCGGCGCGAAGCCGGAGGGGCGGTCCGGTGCTGAGGATGGTGCCGTCGGGGAGCGTGATGGTAAGGGTGCGGTCGGGCTCGAGGGCGAGTTTCCAGCCGCCTTCGTGGATCGCGTGGTGATGTTTGCTGCAGACCGGGAGGAGGTTGTGAAAGTCGGTTGGCCCGCCGTGTTCCCAGTAGTGGACGGGAGGTGGTTTGGTGAACTCGAACGCCACGCAGCATCCGGGCACGGCACACGTCGGATAAAGGGCGCGCAACGCGCGGCGTTGCGCCCGGGATGCGAGTCGGGTGGTCCGCCCGAGGTTCATTTCGCCGGGGGCGTGGAGCACGACTCCGTTGTGGACGATCACCGGGTGGGCGTCGGCGCGTCGGAACAGGTCTTCGAGCGCCTGCGTTGGAAGTGCGACGGGGAGTCCCCAGTCGACCACGGGTGACCCGCGGTTGGCGTGAAGGGTTTGTTGACGGGCATCGACGACCACGACGATCTCGGGCCGACCGAGTCGGCTCGGTCCGGTCGGGAAGAACTCCGACCATTCGTCGAGGTTGCCGTCGGTGCGGCAGTCGTTGCCCGTTCGATTGCCGTCGATTTCGTCTTGGTCGCACGCTGTGTCCACCGATGCTTCCGGGTCGTTTGGAACCACGGTGAGCCCGACGGACTGCTGTTGTTGGATGACGAGCGCGAGTAACGCAAGGGCTCGGAGGTGGTCCTGTTTCGCGCCGGGGTCGGTGGGGCAGGTGGAGGGGACGCGTTCGGCGAACAGCGCGGCGATCATGGCCTGGAGGTGGCCGTGCAGCATGACGCCGCTCAACGGGTCGAATCGGCCCGACAGCCGGAACATGCCGGTTCGTTTGTCCGTCCAGGTGCGCAACGCGGTGTCGCGTCGTTGTTGCGTGAAGCGGGTCATGCCGTCGTCGTTCTCCAGCGAGCGTGCGGCCCGGTTCAACGCGCGTGCAAGGTCGTCCGGAGTTGCTCGTGAGGCCGCCGCGTCATCGATCAGGTCGGGTAGTGCTGCAGCGAATGCGGCGGCGTGCTTTTCGTCGACGGTTCGCATGACTTTGGCGACGGTGTCCACGTGCGCGGCCTGCAGATCGCCGGACTCCAGCGGCGCCGCGAGGCTCGGCACGGCGGTGAGCGTGGCGGATCGTTCGTAGACCCGTTCGCCAGCGCGGGCATGACGCTGCGTGGCTTTGGCAAGCTCGGCAGGTGCGGTGTGACTGAGCTCATGGAGTCGGCGTGCAGCTTCGACTTCGAGGGCGTCGAGGAACCCGCGCAGTCGTTGCACACCGGAGAGGAAGGAGACGGTGGCGCGCTGGTCGGCGACGGCGAGGTGCACTCGGCGAAGGTCGCCGATGATCTCTTCTGCCGAAGCGAATTCCATGCACCTATTGTGCCGAAGGGGGTGTGACAGTTACGCGTGTATCGGAACCTGTCAAGGTTATTGAGACAGATCTTCTTGTGGTTGTTGTGGTGGGTTGATCCAGGCGGTTTCGGGGACGGTGGGAGCGGTGGGTGGGTGGCGGAATCGGTGGGGTTGGGTGTTGTAGGCGTGGTCGAGGACGGCTTGTCGGGCGGCGCGGAT
>JANMYF010000210.1:0-20421 GCA_031381685.1 Acidimicrobiia bacterium | reverse complement strand
GCTGCACGAGCACCACCGGGACCGGCAACATCGCCACGACGATCAGCCTGGCGGCAAACGCCCAGATCAACTTCATCGTGACCGGAACAGTGTCGATGAGCGCATCGGGCCGCCTCGTCAACACCGTCACGGCAACGCTTTCCAGTCCGGCCGACCGTGACACCACGTCGAGCGGGTCGGAGAACACCGCCACCGACGACGACGCCATCAACCCGATCGTCACGACGACGACCACCACGATCGCCACCACGACCACCAAGGTCTTCGGCGGCACATGATCGAGACTCGACTCACCTCGATCCTTCGGGCAACTCGAGCTCGGCGACACCGCGAATGCGGGTTCGTCGAGATCGACGCAGCTCGAACCGCGCTCATCGCGCCACGCCGATCGCGAAGTGAACGCGGCGCCGTTGTCGTGGAAACCGCCCTCATCGCGCCGTTCCTCTTCTTCCTGATCTTCATGATCATCGAGACCGGACCGCTCTTCATGCTCTGGTCATCGACCAAGCACTCCGCCCAGGAAGGCGCCCGCATGGCGACCGTCGCCGGGCAGACCAGCACCGCCGACTACAGCATCCTCAAGGCCATGGCGGCGCCGCTCGTTCCGGTCGGCAATCGTCTCGACTACGTGATCGTGTTCCGGGCCAAGGACCTCTACGACAAGGTCCCTCAGGAGTGCGTCGCCGCGGCCGACGCGGCCATCGCCGCGAACCTACCCGCCGATGAACCCATCGGCTACTTCAAACGGGCCGACAGCGGACTCACCATGACGACCGGCAGTGATCAATCAGCGATGGCCGGGTTCGACTGGACGAAGGCGCGACCCACCGTGGCCTGCAACGTCTACCGGCTCAGCGCGCTCACCGAGCCGGAGAGCCGCTTCCAGTACAACTCCACCGGCAGCCCGCTGAGCCTCGACCGGTTCTGGCCGGCGACCTATCGCAACGACACCATCGCCGCCCGCCAGGATTACGCCGGCGTCTACGTGCAATCGCGCTACACCTCGATGACCTCGCTCATCAAGGGCCGCAAGATCGCCCATACCTATGTGGGCGTCATCGAAGCCTTCACGGTCCGGTCCTAGCGATGCGCCGAAGGAGTCCCCTCCCCGCACGAAGCGGCACGGCGTTCAACCCGGCGGCCGAACGTGTCGATGACCCGTCTATGCGCAGCCGTCGACGACCGCGACGACACCGTGAATCCGGCATCGTCATGGTCATCACCGCCCTGATGTTCCCGCTGCTCATCATGTGTGTTGCGTTCGTCGTCGACGTCAGCATGTTCTTCTTCAAGAGCATCCAGGTGCAGCGCACCGCCGACGCGGCTGCGCTCGCTGGCGTGACCCGCATGCCGCGCACCGTCGACGCCCAGCGACTCGCCATCGACATCGCAAAGCGCAACGGGTACCAGAACGGCGTGAAGGGCGTGAGCATCACCGTCGCCCCGCCCCCGGACACCAACAAGCGCCTGCGCGTGACCATCGTCGACAAGTCGACGCCGCTGTTCTTCGGCACCACGCTCCTCAAGAACTGGAAGATCCAGAAGACGTCGGTCGCCGAGTACGTCTCGAACATCCCGCTCGGGTCGAAGGAGAACGCCATCGGCACCGGGACCCTCGCTGACTCCGGCCCGCCGCAGGGCTTCTGGCTCGCCATCTCCGGTCCCTGTGCCCCGAAAGAGGCCGGTGACCAGATCGCCTCCCGCTACGACGGCACGGGCGTGCGGCGCGGAAGGTTCGACGCGACCACCGACGCGGCCCGCAACAACGCCATGATCTGTGACTACAACAAGAGCGAAAGTGATCCCGCCCGCGCTCCGTACCCCCTAGAAGCGGTCGCCCTGAACAAACCGACCGTGTCGGAAGACCAGACGACCTACCTGGCCCGACTGCGCGACCACATCGGCAAGGCCCGTGACGACCGCAACGCCCTCTCGGCCGGCCACTTCCCCGCCCTGTCGCTCAACCGGGATTGGGACCCCGAGGGCTACAACTACATCGTCGACGTCCCGTGTCGAAACTCGGTGGATCCGGCGAGCCCGCCACCTCCGCCGTGCGACGGCCCCGATCAGCAGTTCGGCAACGACGCCAGCACGGCCGGCAAGGAACTCGTCATCCAGGTGTACGACCCGGTGTTCAACCCGAAGTCGATCCAGTCGTGGCTGGCCGACTCCGCGCCGACCGCAACGAACCCCGACCTGTACGGCGTTCCCGACGACCTGCCGCCGCAGCCGACCCCGTGCGCCGCCGCCACGCCCGCCGGCTGCACCGTCGACACGGGAGCCGGCAACCCCCGGCCCGACACTGTGCGCGTCACCACGCGCTTCTCGGTCTACGGCCCCGACCTCACGCCGCTCGACTACTCCGACGACGAACCGGTCAAGATCTCTGAACAGGACTACGGGTCGTGCGTCCTCGCCTATGACACCCCTCCGACCTACGCCGGTGCGGTCGACAGCCAAGACGTGAACCCCGATCCGCAGTGCGCGACGGCGGCGGGCCGTTGGGTCACGATCGCCCGGGTGTCGTCCGGTGCGCTGGCACAACGAGGTCGCTTCCGGGTCAACGTTCGCACGCTCACTTCCGTTGACAGCTTCGGCTCCAACTCCTTTGCCATCCGGAGCTTCTTCGACGTTCCCGCATCGTCGAACTGGCAGGCATGCAGCGCCGTTCCGCTGCTGGCATGTGCCTCGGTGTCCGGCGACTCGTCGATGAGCGTGTTCGCCACGGCTCCGGCGATCAAGGAGTTCTACCTGGCCAAGCTCGCTCCTGCCGCGATCTACCGCGGCAAGACGGTAATGGTTCGCCTGTGGGATGCCGGCGAGGGTGGCAGCAGCCTCCAGGTCCTCCGGCCGAAGGCCGGGCTGGAGACCTGCGACTACGGAACCTGGGTCAACCCCGACACCGCGACGATTCTTGATTACTGCACGCAGAAGATCAGCTGGGCGATCGGACAGACCGGCATCAACCAGTACACCGACCCGACCAAGGCGTTGAAAGACAGTGGGAGGGCGCTCGGCGACGTCTGTGACAACAAGGGCCAGCCGGACGTGTTCTCGCTCCCGATCGCCGGTGACCGCAACGGCATCGAGACGAACAACCTCACTCCCCCGGCGATCTGTGCGTCTGCTGTTCCGCAGGAGATCTACGACAGCCGAAACGGGCCGTACGACGCCACCCGCGGCAAGTTCAACGACCGCATGGTCAACATCAAAGTCAACGTGCCGAGCACCTATGGGTGCGACCCGACGATCACCGCAACCTGCGTCGAGCTGGCCACTCTGCCCAACGGGGGCTGGTGGAAGATCAAGTACATCCCCTCCAAGGATGGGCTCGGCAACTACAAGCCGATGACCGACCGCTCCACCTGGACCGTCGAACTCCTCGGCGAACCCGTCCACCTCGTCCTCGACGAGTAGCCCGCCACATTGGGAGAGAGGTTGCCCCCTCTGTCGACCGGCGCTGCGCCGCTCGCTTCGCTCGACTGCTCGCAACACAGGTAGCCCGCCACATTGGGAGAGAGGTTGCCCCCATATACGGCGGTCGAACACCTCCCAACGCCGGTAGGAGGTGTTTGACCGCACCGCATGACGATGGTTGTCACAGGAGCCGGCCGCGCCCGTAGAGTCGAGGCCATGTCGCTCCTCGACGCACCCACCGACGCACCACCCACCGCCAAGGCCCGACCGGACAAGGCCCATTGGGCCCACCTCTGGGACGAAGTCATCACCTCGGGCCTGTGCACCGGCTGCGCCGGCTGCGTGATCGCCTGTCCTCACGACGTCCTCAGCTACGACGACACGAACGGCGTGTACCGTCCGTTCCACCTCGAGGCCGAGGACGGCCCCGGCGGATGCGGTCACGGTGACCGTGGCTGCACGAGTTGCACCCGGGCGTGCCCGCGGTTCCGATCCTGGGAGACCGAGGTCGACGGCTTCCTGTTCAAGCGCGACCGCGCCGACGAAGAGGTCGAGGGCGTGTCAAAGGACATCATCCTCGCCAGGGCGACCGAGAAGTACGTGCTGGACAAAGGCCAAGACGGCGGGCTCGTGAGCGCCATGCTCATCTTCGCGCTCGAGAAGGGCTACATCGACGGCGCCCTGGTCAGCTACCTCGAAGGTGACGGATCAACGTGGAAGGCGGTACCCGGCGTCGCGCGCACGCGCGACGAGGTGATCGCCGCCGCCGGCAGCCGCTACACGTACTCGGCCAACACCATGGCCTACCCCCAGGCGCTCGAGATGGGACTGGAGAAGGTGGCCCTCGTGGGCATGAGTTGCATGAGCTCGGTGCCACCCGTCATGGGTGCGCGCAAGGCGGGAAAGATCACGAAGAAGTTCGCGCTCAACATCGGTCTGCTCTGTTCCAAGACGTTCGACGACGCCATCTTCGAAGAACTGTTCGAGGCGAAATACGGGCTGAAGAAGGCCGACATGGTGAAGATGAACATCAAGGGCGTCTTCCAGATCTGGATGAAGGACGGCAGCTACCACGAGGTCAACCTCAAGGAGTGCCACGCCTGGACGCGATCGGGTTGCATGACGTGCCCGGACTTTGCCGCCGAGCACGCCGACATCTCGACGGGTGGCATCGGCGCATTCAACGACTGGACCCTGACGATCGTGCGCACCGACCTCGGACGAAAGCTCATGATCGAGATGCTCGAGGCTGGTGTCATCGAGGGACGGCCCGGCGATGACGACCCTGGAGCGATCGAACTCATGCGCAAGCTGTCCATCGTGAGCCGACGTCGTTGGCCGCAAACGGTCAATTTCACGTCACCTCGGCGCGGCATCCCACCACCAAAGCCGAAGGCGGATGCACCGCCCGCTTGAATACCGACGCACAGCATTCCCACCGCCCAACGCTCAAGCCGAAGATCACCGGCACCTGGCCGATTCCCCGCGACGGCCCGGTACTTGAAAGTTGGACATTCGGGCCGGAACGTCTACCCTGTGCGTTGCGCATCCTTCCGCCGAGGATGTGCGCCTCGACTTCGGTCGAGAAGGGCGCGAAAGCGTCGGCCGGAGAACTACCGCCGAGTTCTCCGGCCACCCGAAACATCCAGGGCCCGGTAGCCGTAAGGTACCGGGCCCTCGACGTTCCCCCTCGAGCACGGATCGCCCATACTGAGGACGTGCGAACTCTCCTCTCGAGCACCGCTCGTCGACTCGTGCCCGAGCCGATAGAGGACGCGCTGCGCCGACGATTCCGTCCGTCCTCGGGAAAGCAGGCGATTCCCGCGGTCCCGGTCGGCGCGAAGTTGGAGATCACGGGACGATGCAACCTGCTGTGCTCGTTCTGCTACACCGACTCGCCCTATCGCACCCGCATCGGCGAGGACGAGATCACTGACGAGGGCTGGCTCGACATCGCCCAGCAGTGCATCTCCCTCGGCGTGATGGAGGCGGTGGTCACCGGCGGTGAGCCCTTCCTCCGCAAACCCCTCGCGTTGGCGATGCTCCGGCGGCTGACCGACGCCAACATCAACGTGATCGTCAACACCAACGGCTGGTTCGTCGATGCCGACCTTGCCGCAGAACTGGCCACGATCCGCGGAGTGAGGGTGAACCTCTCGCTCGACGGCCATACCGCCGCTGCCCACGACGCCGCTCGAGGCGTGACGGGTTCGTGGGACCGCGCCGTTCGAGCGATAGATCATCTGCTCCTCGCCGGCGTTGCGCTTCGCGTGGTGTCTGTGGTGACCCCGGCGAACATCGACGGCGTACCGTCGCTCCTCGAGGAACTGCACGCGTTCGGGGTACAAGGCGTGCGCCTCGCGATCGCGATCGAGACGGGCGCGGCTACGCGCGGCACCGATGCCGGGACCTGGCATGTCGAACGATCCGCCGTCGACGACATGGTCGAGCGGTTCCGTTCAACCCATTCAGACATCGCCGTCGTGGTCGTCGGGCGATCTGAAGAGGGACAGCGGGCCCGTCAGCGTCCGCAGCGCGTGCCTCCGCGTTCGTTCCTGGTGCAGAGCGACGGGTTCGTCCGCACTGACTCCACCAGCGCGGCGAGCTTCGGCCACGCCCTGACCGAAGGAATCGCCGCAAGTTGGACGAGGCTCCGAACGACATGGGATCCCGATCTCGACGCCGAGCTCAACGCGATCCCCTATCGAGATCCGGTCGTGCCGATCGCCGACAGTCCCCGTCCAACAATGCCGCAAGCCCTCGATACCGGGTCCGCGTTACCCGTGGCGATCAGCCGTCTACCCGCCGGTGTGCAGCGGGCACAGCCTGCCGCGGAGCGAAGTGGCGGCCGCAAGGACACCGAGCCGATGCGGGTCCGGGCTCTGCGTCGATGCTATGTGCACGGACCAATCCGCGTGATCGCCACCGAGCGGCAGGTCTCCCTGCGGGTGCTCGGCTCCGACACCGTGCACCGGCTCAATCCCAGCGCCGCGGCCATGGTCAACCTGTTGGATGGACGCTCCCTCAGCCGGGTCGTCGATGACCTCGGGGACCGGTTTCCGACGGCGAGCCGGCAAACGCTGGTGGAGGACCTCCTCCGGACCGTTCGTCGACTGGAGGCGGCCGGCGCGCTCATCCGCGTTGTCGATGAAAGCGCCTTGCCGCCGACGTGACGTGAGCTATCCCGCCTCGGTCGGGATGAGCAGGCCGCGACCCAGCATGGCCTGCACGAACGCCGACGCATCGGCCATGCTGCGCTCCTCGTCGATACCGAAACGCTGGCACAGCGCGTCGGCCAACGCCGCCACAGTCCTACGGGCGCTGGTCGCTTCCCAGAGGAACGCCCCGGTGCCGTTCAATGTCACCACGGCACCGGTATCAGCCCGCAGCACAAGGAACTCACTGTCCATCGCCGATCCCGATGCCATCGGTGACCGGGCGAACGAGCCGGGCGGCAGCGGCGCAGAGGACACGCCCCCACGATAGGTTCGCGCCCGCTGCCGCCGCACGTCGCTGATCGGAAAGTCATGCCTCGACGATCGCGTGACGCCGTCCCGGCCGAGCGGGCGCGGGCTAACCTTGCCCTTATGGAAGACGCGACGTACGAAACCCCACAGATCACCGATGTCGAGCTCGAAGACGGTGTGGAGAACACCGTGCCGGGGAGCTACATCGCGTAGCGCGTTCAGGAGTCGAACAGCGTTTCGGTCCGAGTCGTTCGCAGGTGACACACCAAAGAAGTGCGTCCAACGGCGTCCTGCTGATGAGCGAGGAACCACTCGTTCGAGCGTTCCTGCCGAGCGGTGACGAGACGCATACGTTCCTGCTCGTCTCCGTCACTGACGCGAGCGAACTCAGGGTCCCGCAGGGGGCGGTTGCCTCCGGGGAAGAGCTGGCGAGGCGCCACACGTGGGAGGGCGCATTCGGGCCGTGTCTCGGCCTCTCCTACCCACTCCTGGGCTCCGCCGTCGTCGAGCGCACCGGAGCGCGTTCGGCGACCGTACGCCACCGTGCCTTGCCGTCGCTCGCCCCCCTCGATTGGGAGCACCTGCTGCTCTCCTCGGTGGTGCCGCAGGCGCTCGGTCTGTTCGGCGAGTTGGTGCTCCACGCGTGTGCGGTCGACGTCCGATCACCGGGTTCCGGGGACCATCTCGGTGTGGTGTTGCTGGCCGGACCCTCGATGGCCGGCAAGTCCACGATCGCCAACGCCGCGCTGGGTCTCGGGCATCGCGTGCTCTCCGATGACGGTGTACGGATGATCAGGAACCCCGACGAGCCGGAGGGCTGGCTCTGCTTCCCTGGGTTGGCGGGGGCGCGGCGACGGGTGACAGGCCCGGACGGAACACCGCGCAGGGTCGTCGTCGGGCTCGGCGACGACCGGCCCGCAATTGCGCCGCGACCGCTGCGCGCTGTCGTCATCCTGGGAACCCGAGCCGACGATCTGACGATCGTTCCCTCGTCAACGGCCGCCGCGGTTCGGGCGATCTCCGGTCACCGGATGACCCATGTGCCTGGCTTCGTCGGGCCCGATCTCGCAGCATCGCTCGTCGGGCTCACCTCGGGCCGCTCGTTCGTTGCTCGCTTTCCTGACGATCTCGACCGGGTCACCGACTCGCTCGCCACCGTCCTCGCGACCGCGCTCTCGCCGAGCGGGGTTCCTGCTGCTCCCGAACTTCGACGGTGAAGCCGAGCACAGCTATCTTGAGGTCCATGACGGACCCGTCTTACGAATCACCCGAAGTCACCGACGTCGAACTCACCGAAGGCTTCGAGGCTGCGGCCCCGGTGGTCAGTTCCAGCACTTGACGATCGGCTCTGTGTCCTACCCGTCCTCGCACCGTTCCGGGCATCCTCGGCAGCCGTTTCCTGAGACGACGCCATCCGCCTCACCGATGTCGGCGAAAGTGTGGCCGCAAAATCGAACGAGCACGCCTACGAATCACCCGAAGTCACCGATGTCGAACTCGCCGAGGGCTTCGAGGAACCATGCCGGACATCTCGACGAGCGGCCCACCATGACAGGGAAACAGCCTCACCTCGGCCACTAGTGTGAGGATGGTGAACCAGGACGCTTACGAATCACCCGAGATCACCGACGTCGAACTCGAGGAGAGTGTGCAGGCCGCGGCACCAGGAGTCGTTTCGAGCATGCCGGTCTGAGACGAGCCTGATGCCCTCCTGGCTTCCCACTCCCACACAGGCCCGCTGGTTGCGGGTCGGGTTGGGCCGGGAAACCGGCGACCTGAGCGGTCTGGGAAACGATGCGCAGGACGCGAGCATCCGACGGCTCGTTCCGCTGGTCTACGCGGCCGCGGCCGATCGCCTCGATCCGGAGAGTCGCGCGTTCGCTCGGAAAGTGGTCCGTGCCACGTGGGTCGACACGCAGATGAAGCTGCGGCAGGTGAGCGCCGTGATTGCGGAACTGCAGTCCCACGGCATCGAGACCTGCCTGCTCAAAGGCACCGGTCTGTTCGAAGCGGCGTATGACGGCCAGGCGGCGAAGCGCCCGATCAGCGATGTCGACGTACTGTTCCATCGCAATCATTCCGTAGCGGTCATCACCCACCTCAAGGCGCTCGGATACTCGACGCCCTCGAAAGCAGAGTTCGGACCGGACTCCGAGGCCGCCTACGCTGGCGCGAACTTCTTCCGAGGCAGACACGACGGCATCGACGTCCATTGGAAGATCAACCACTGGCAGGGGGACGCCGAACTGCAGGACCGCATGTGGGATCGACGTATTCCGGCACGGATCGCCGACGTTGAGACCACCACCCTGTGCCGAACGGACCATCTCGTCCACACATTCCTTCACGGGTGTGCCGACAACGAGTTCCACCCGTGCCGCTGGGTCGCCGACGCGGCGTTGCTCATCGAGAAGGCAACACCGCGCGATCCCATCGACTGGGACCTTTTCGTCGATGAATGCCAGCGGGCCCGGGTAGTCATCGGGGCGCGCACCGCGCTGCAGTGGCTTTCCCACGAACTCGGTGTCGCCGTCCCGACGACGGTCCTCAAACGGCTGGCCGAGGCCGAAGTTCACTCGCTCGACCGGCTCACCGCCTGGGTCCGCGGCCAACCTGCCAACCGACGCACGATGGCCGCCCGCCTCTTCGTTGTCGACTTCGCTCACCGCACGACGGGGTTCAGCGCAAGGCGCCGGGCGCGGATCTACCCTGCCTACCTACGCGACTCCATCCGTCGGGGCGACACCCCGGTGGTACGAACCGCCGCCCGGATCATCAGTCGTGGGTTGAGCGCGAAACCCTGACACTTCTTGGGGCTGGACTGCGGGCGAACGACCGCTTCCGGTTCTCATCCCGCACTCAGTGCGCACTCGGTACCGTATCTCCATGCGACTGCTCGTGGTCGAGGACGAACCGAACATGGCCGACCTTCTGAAGCGCGGTCTTCAACGGGAGGGCTACGCGGTCGACGTCGCCGTCAACGGCGAGGACGCACTCTGGTCCGCCACCGAGGTCGAGTACGACGCCATCGTGCTCGACGTGATGATCCCGGCCCCTGACGGCCTCGCCGTCTGCCGCGAGCTTCGGCGCCGTGACCGCTGGACTCCAGTGCTCCTTCTCACGGCCCGCGATGCCGTGGACGACCGGGTACGAGGCCTCGATGCCGGCGCCGATGACTACCTCGTGAAGCCGTTCGCGTTTCCAGAACTCTTTGCGCGCGTACGATCGATCACGCGTCGCGAACCGGTCGCCCGGCCGTCCATCCTGCGCGTGGGCGATATCAGCCTCGATCCCGCCAGCCGCGTAGTGCGGCGAAACGACACCATTGTGGATCTGTCCCCTACCGAGTACAGCCTGCTCGAGCATTTCCTTCGCCACCCTGATCGGGTGTTGTCGCGATCGAACATCCTCGAGCACGTGTGGGATTTCGCCTACGACGGAACGTCGAACGTGGTCGACGTCTATGTGCGCTACCTCCGCGAAAAAATCGATCGCCCGTTCGGTCGCAGCAGCATCGAAACCGTTCGCGGAGCCGGCTACGTGCTGCGTTCCCCGGAGAACGACACCGGGCGAACGGGCGACGAAGACTCGGGTGACGCTGAGGCCGAGGAGTTGCTTGCCCCGACGGCGCTGCCGGGCACCATGGATTCGTGACCGAACAATCGCTCGGCACTCGCCACGGGAGCGGGAGGCCGGCTGATCCGACGCCAGGCCGGTCTCATCGGGCGCGACGGCGAACGTTGCGGGGTCGGCTGACCGCGCTCTTCGTCCTTGCACTTTCGGTGCTCATGCTCGGCGCCGGCTTTCTGATCGTCGCGCTCCAGAACCGCAGCGCCGAGAACGCGTTGGAAAAAAGCCTCCGCAAGCGCATCGACAACATCGTCGACGCGTTGGCGAACAACCCGGCCAGCAAACTGCCGCTGACCGAAAGCTATGCCCAGGTCGTCGATCGATTCGGCCGCGTCAAGGATCTCTCTCCCGCCATCGGCAAGGACGAACTCCTCCTCTCCATCGGTCAGCTGAACTTCGTCGCCGAGCAGGGCCGCCTGCGGATCGACAAGCAGATCCGTGCGCTCGGCGGCCGATCGACGCTCCTGGCCGAGAGCCGGGTGGCGTCGGGATCGGCGTACATCATCATCGTGGGAGCCCCGCGCGATCAGGCGTCCGCGGCGACGCGTCGGCTGGTGACCACGCTGGTGTTCGCCGGCATCGCGCTCATTACGCTTCTCGGGCTGGGCAGCTGGCTTCTTGCCGGTGCGGCGCTGCGCCCGGTTCGGCGAATGGCCGACCAGGCGGCCGAGATCTCGGCGGCCGATCTCGGCCAGCGCGTCCTCGGTCCGCCCGAGGCCGGAGCGCAGAGCAAGGCGATGCCGGCGGAGCTCGCCCACTTGGCGAACACGCTCGACGACATGCTGGGCCGGCTCGACGACTCGTTTCGCCGCGAGCGGGCGTTCGTCGATGACGCGAGCCACGAGCTGCGCACACCGCTGGCCATCGTGCGCGGCGAATTGGAGTTGGCGCTCATGCATCCGGGCGACGCGGAAGAGACACGGTCCACGTTGCAGTCGTCGCTCCTCCAGGTGACCCGTCTTGGTGCGCTGGCCGAGGATCTTCTCGTTCTCGCACGTGCCGGCGTCGATCGTTCGCCGCGCAGTGTCATCGACGCCGGTGCGGTGACGGACTCGCTGCTCCTTCGGCTCCGGCCGCAACTGCGGTCCGATCTCCGCGTCGAGCGATCGCTGGCAACGGACGGCAGCGGGCCTCCGGCGGTCATCCGGCCGGGCGATCTCGAGCGGATACTGACCAACCTCGTCACGAACGCCGCCCGCGCCGCGTCGTCGACCGTGCAGGTCGGTCTGAGCACCGACGGCCCGGTTACCGTCATCACGGTCGCCGACGACGGTCCGGGGTTCGCCCCGGATGTGCTCGACCGGGCGTTCGAGCGGTTCGTTGTCGGCTCGACGAGTCGCACCGGCTCAGGAACCGGACTTGGCCTCGCCATCGTCCACGCCCTCACGGAAGCCGCAGGCGGATCGGTCTCCGCAGCGAATGGCGGACCGTTGGCAGGTGCCGTGATCACGGTGCGGCTGCCGTCGGGCATGTGACCACCACGTTGAAGAAGCCGCGACAGGGACGACGGCGCTGCCAGATCGCGCGCGATCGCCGCCCCCGGTGGTGGGTGGGGGCGGCGATCGGGGGATCGCTCGGGTGCCGTGTTGTCGGATCAGACCTCGAGGCGCGCCGAGCCCAGAGCGACGGTGCCACTCTGCGTCCGTCCATCCCTGACCCACTCGACTCGCACCTCGCGGCCGGGCTTGTTGCCGCGGACCAGTTCGCCCAGACGCTCGGACTTCTCGATCTTCTCGCCGCCGAACTTGGTGATGACGTCACCAGGGCGGAGGCCAAGATTGTCCGCCGGCGAGCCGACCGTGACTTCGACGACCAGGGCTCCTTTGGACACCGAAAGGTTGTACTGCTGACGAATCGTCTCGTCCATCGTCTGGGTCTTCACCCCGAGGAACGTTCGCGGGCCGTTGTCTTTTTCGCCCTTCCGGAGCTTCTCGACGATCGGTTTTATGCGATCGATGGCGATGGAAAAGCCGATGTTGTTGGTATTGCGGAGAATCGCCGTGTTCATACCGATAACTTCGCCGCGAGCGTTGACCAGCGGGCCGCCAGAGTTCCCGGGGTTGATCGCCGCATCCGTCTGGATCAGCCCTTCGAGCGTCCCGTTGTCGGCTTCGATGGCGCGATCGATTGCCGACACGATGCCGGTCGTCACCGTCGGCCCTCCCGGCAATGCCAAGGCGTTGCCGATCGCCAGGACCTGATCGCCGACGACGCTCGCCTTCGAACTTCCGAGCCGGGCCGTCGGGAGGTTCTTTGCCCCGTCGACCTTGACGAGCGCGATGTCGCGCTCGCGATCGCGACCGACAACGGTGGCCGAGCGAACCTTGCGATCGTTGAAGGTCACCTTGATCGTCGCTGCGCCCTCGATGACATGAGCGTTGGTGAGGATGTAGCCGTCTGGAGTGAGGACGATGCCGGTTCCCGCGCCCTGCGACGGTTCGACGCCGAAAAAGGAGTTCGGATCGATCTGCTGCTGGGTGCTGAGCGCGACCACGGCCGGCTCGACTGCCTTCAGGACATCGGCCACGGAGAGCGCTGCCCCGGTGAAGCTGAGGGTCGGTTTCCCCGTCCCCTTGGCGTCAACCGCCTGCGCTGCCGCGACAGCCACCCTCGTGTCACTCTTGTCGCGCGTGGCGACGATAACCCCACCGAGGGCCGCAGAGGTGAACAGTGCCCCTACGAGACCGCCGGCAAAGGCGGCTTTCGCCCAGGGGGTGCGCACCGGCGCCACATCGCCCGACTGACCGGCGGGCGACGGTTCGACGATCACAGGTGACGCGGCGACGGCAGCGGGAGACGGGTCTGGTTCCGAAGGAATAGGTTCGTGTTCCATACACATGAGTGTGCCGAATCTGACATAAGAGCCGAATGAAAGCCGGAAATTGCGTGTCGGACGTCACGCAGCGACGGAAGACCGAGGGTCAACGTTGGGACAAGGTGAGGGACCTGGTCACCACCGCATCGAACATCGACTCAGTCAGCTTCCCGGTGAAGGTGTTTTGCTGGCTGGGGTGAAACGAGCACACCACGGAAACCGGTCGGCCGTCGCCCAAGACTGTCTCCACTTCCACTCCGTGACCAAACTTGGGAAACCGGGCTCGGACCGGAGAGCCGCCCGACGTCTCCCCGACCGGTCTCGCCAGATCCCGGCGCATCACGTCGTACGCGAACTGTCCCAGAACGAGGATCGAACGCAGGCGGCGGAGGAGCGCGAGCTCACGGTCGAGGAACGGCAGACACGCCTGCCGTTCGGCCGGTTCGGGTTTGTTGGCGGGCGGTGCGCACCGGACCGCCGCCGCGACCCATACCCCGGACAGTACGAGACCGTCGCCGACCGCCGTCGATGACGGCTGGTTGGCGAGGCCGGCGCGGTGCAGCGCCCGGAAGAGCCAGTCGCCAGATCGGTCACCGGTGAAGACCCTGCCCGTGCGATTCGCTCCATGGGCTGCCGGCGCCAGGCCGAGCACGAGGACGCTCGCAGAGGAATCACCGAAGCCCGGCACCCCGCGTCCCCAGTACGTTTCATCCCGGTACGCAGCACGCTTCTCCGCTGCCACCTGTTCGCGCCAGTCCACGAGGCGGGGGCAACGGCGGCAGGCGGCGATATCGTCAGCGAGTCGTTCGAGGGAATCAGCCATGTGTGAGGAAAGCGACGGTGCCGGCCATGGTGGGTCCTGTCGGGGAAGGCGGGAGTGGTGGTCGAGGGGGATGTTTCGCTCGACCGCGCGAACCAGCCGGAAGGCCGCGCGAGCGGTCGAGAGACGTCCTCGGTCGTGCACCGTCAAGCTACCGGGTCATGTCAGACTTTTCGGTGCGAGGTGGCCGGGAGTTCCGGTCGGAGGAAGAGGGTTGTCGTGAACGTCGTCGTGCTTGCAGGCCGTGTCGCCGACCGACCGTTTCGTCCGGGGAATGGCGACCGAGTCGTCGTGAAGCTCGATGTCGACGGGGAGAACCCGTCGAAGTCGGACCGGATCGAGCTGCACTGCTTCGGTGCGGTCGCCGAACGAGCGATGCGACTGTGGCAGGGCGATCTGATCGGTATCCGTGGACGCATAGAGCTTCGAATCTGGACCGAGGACGGCGAGGAATACGACGAGCTGCGCGTCGTGGCCCATCGAGTCGACGTGCTGGTGAAGGGCAACAGTGAACGATCGTCTCGTGAGGGCGGCAACTGGGGGAACCGAGATCGCGGGCCCCGATCCTTCTCGGCCGATTCCCGAGATCGCCGCGAACGCGGGGGTGGTCAGTGGCTTCGACCCGACGAGACCCTCGACGTCCCGGCCCCGGCCGACGACAACGACTGACGCCGGCATGTCGAACGCCGCGTCCCGCCAGAAGGCGGGGACGACATCCAAGCACCCGACCCCGACCTCGACCCTCGTCCTGCTGATCCGCCATGGCCAGACACCGACGACCGGCAAGACCCTTCCCGGCCGGGCCAAGGGTTTGCACCTTGCCGATTCCGGAAAGAACCAGGCGCGCAACGTCGCCGAACGACTCGCCGTGTTGAAGCGCCTCGATGCGATCTACGCCTCGCCTCTCGAGCGGGCGCGCGAAACGGCGGCGCCGCTCGCCAAGGCCCGATCGCTGCCGGTGAGGATCGATCGCGGCCTTCTCGAATGCGAGTTCGGGGAGTGGACCGGAGCGGAGCTGAAGGACCTGATGAAGAAACCGGAGTGGGCGACAGTCCAGCGATACCCGTCAGGGTTCCGCTTTCCCGGTGGTGAGTCGTTCGCCGAGATGCAGACGCGCATGTCGTCGACGGTGCAGCGCCTCGCCGCAGCCCACGTCGGAGGGGTGATCGCCTGCGTGAGCCATGCCGATCCGATCAAAGCCGTTATCGCCGACGCGCTGGGGACGCACCTCGACCTGTTCCAGAGGATTTCGATCTCCACCTGTTCGGTGAGCGCGATCGCGTATGGCCCGAGCGGGCCGAACGTGCTTTGCGTGAACTCCGTCGGCGACCTCTCGTCACTCGCACCGTCATGACCGCCGGCACGGCATTCATGCGCCACCTCCGCTCATGAGCAGTCGCATCGACATGGACCACGTCGAGTCGTTCGTGGTCGGCACCGTGGGCGAGCCGGGGAACCGTACGTTCTTCTTCCAGGCGCGCGGTCTCATCGACGGCCGAACGGGAACCGTGACGTTCAAGTGCGAGAAGGTGCAGGCGGCTTTGCTGGCTGAAGCGATGGGGAAGTTGCTCGGTGATTTCCCTCTCGGGCTTACTTCCGAGTCGGCGCCGTGGGAGTCACTGGCCTACCCCGTGCTTCCCGAGTGGACGGTTGGGACGATCCAACTCGGCTACGAGCAGGCCGAGGATCGCGTCGTGGTGTTCCTCCAAGAGGTTGTCGAACTCGACGAAGGCATCGATCCGGAAACGGTCGATCTCGATTCGCTCGATGTCGGTCGCGCCCGATTCCAGCTCAGCCGGTTGCAAGCTGCTTCGGTGCTGGCGAACGTTCCGGCGCTGCTCGCCGCCGGCCGGCCGCTGTGCCCGCTGTGCGGCTCCACCATCGAGACGACCGGCTACTCGTGCGCCTGCTTCAACTGAGTACTCCATGAACGAGCCCGAACACGCTGATGTCCTTGATGTCCTTCTCGACGGCGAGATGGAGATCGAAGGACGCATGCCGTGGAGCTCCAACGCCACGTTCCTCGTGCATCTGCGCGTCACCGATGACGCATCTGAAGATCGCCCGGAGAAGGCGGGTGACGGTGAGAACACCGGCGAGTCCGTGAAGGCGATCTACAAGCCGTACAAGGGTGAACGTCCGTTGTGGGACTTCCCCGCCGGGCTCTACCGGCGAGAGGTCGCGGCGTACGAACTCGCCGTGCTGCTCGGCTGGGACATCATTCCGCGCACAGTGCTCCGCGAAGGCCCGTTCGGCATCGGGTCGGTCCAGACCTTCGTCGAAGCGGACTTCACCGAGCACTACTTCACCATGATGGAATCGCGGCCTTCGGTGCACCATCACTTCCGGACGATGGCCACCTTCGACCTCATCGCGAACAATGCCGATCGCAAGGGCGGCCATCTCCTTCTGCGCCCTGAGGACGACACCGTGTGGGGAATCGATCAGGGCCTTTGCTTCAACGTCGAGCCGAAGCTTCGCACGGTGCTTTGGGACTTCGCCGGGGAGAAGATTCCGAAGCACCTGCGTGGCGATGTGGAACGCGTGGCTTCGATGCAGGCGGGCAGCCTCGGCGCGTTGGATGAACTGCTCACCGACGATGAGATCGCGACAATGCTCGAGCGCGCCCGTCGCGTCGTCGAGCGGCCATTCTTCCCCCACCCGAAATCCGACTACGCGTACCCCTGGCCGATGGTCTGAGCGACCGGCCCGCCGGTCAGGCCGGGGTATCGAGCACCTTCAGCCCGTCGAAACGCACGACGGACCACACGTGGAAGACGAAGAACACGGCAGCCGACAAACCAGCGGCGGCCTCGAGCGAGGTGACATCGGCAACGACGCCGAGGACTAGTGATCCGACGGCCGAGCCGAGGAAGAACATCTGCATGTACACGCCCATTACCCGGCCGCGGAACGCGTCGTCCACCTGGAGTTGTACGGAGGTGTTCAACGCCGTTGCCCCGACCGAGTTGGCGAACCCGGCAATGGCGAACGACGTGAGACCGATCCAGAAGCTTCCGGTCGCCAGGAGCATGACGTCGGCGACCACCCAGCAGAGAAGAGCGAGTCGCACCTGGTGCGAGTGCAGGGAACGACGCGCCGCCATGCCGATCAGCACCACCCCGATCGCTCCGCCGAGTCCGAACGCTCCCACCAGCACGCCGTTGTCATCGGCTGCCCGGCCCAACTGGTCGCGGGCGATCGCCGGCGCGAGTGTTGTGAGACCGAAGCCGAACGCCGCATTCACGAACACCGCTATCGGGGCGTAGCGAAGTCCCGGACGCGCCACCATGTATCGCCAGCCGTCACCAATGTCGGCAAACACGCGAGAGGGCATCAACGGCAATCGCGGCGCCATCGGGATCTCGCCCTCCGGTACGACGAGCAACACGGCGATGATCACCAGGAAAGAGACCGCGTTCACCGCGAAGCATGCGGACGCGCCGAAGGACTTGAGGGTGACCGCGCCGAGGACTGGACCGACGGCTCGTGCAACCGCGAACTGCATCGAGTTGAGTCGGATGGCCGCGGGCACCTCGGCCCTCGGGACGAGGCTCGGGATGAAGCTCTGCCACACCGGCATGTTGAGACCGCCGCCAATCGCCCCAATCACGAGGAGGGGCATGAGTGCCGCAATCGTCGGCTGCCCGAAGGACCACAGCAGCAAGAGTGAAACCGCCGAGAACATCTGGATCGTCTGCGTCACGATCAGCACCTTGCGCCGGGCGTAGCGGTCCGCCAGCATGCCTCCGGGCGCGTTGGCGAGCATGCCGACGAACATGCCGGTGAAAGCACTGACACCGAGCCACGTCTTCGAGTTCGTGATCTCGAACACCGTGAACGGGACGGCGACGGACTGCATCCACGAGCCGGCGTTGGAGACGACCGCGGCGGCGAAGAAGCGCCGGAACCCGATGTGCTGCATTGGTTCCCACATCGACTGCGGGGTCGCCATCTCCCCGGTCGCGGCAGTCATCGCCGACGAGCGTACGCAACATCGCGGAACGCAGCGAAGTGGATTTCCCCGACCGCGTGCACCCGGGATCGCGGACGGTCCACGGTGGGTAGCCTCCGGAGGTGATCATCGATGTGCAGCTGAGCCAGGCCAACTCGACCTGGACGCAATACCTCGAAGGCGTGCTTGCCGCGCAAGAGGCGGGCTTCAGCACCGTCTGGGCGCTCGATCACCTCTCCGGCGTTTCGTTCGACGGACGCACCATGCTCGAGTGCTTCACCGTGCTCGGTGCGATGGCCGCGGCGACCACGACGATCGGTCTCGGCTCCCTCGTGGTCAATGCGGCCAACCGCCACCCCGGGTTGCTCGCCACCGCCGCCGCGACCGTGCAGAGCATCTCCGGCGGCCGGTTCGTGCTCGGTCTCGGGGCCGGGACCAGCCCAACGAGCCGTTTCGCCCGCGAACAGGACGTCCTCGGCATCGCAATCGCGCCGCGGATGGCAGACCGCCATCGGCATCTCTGCGACACACTCGACCTGCTGGAGGAGATGTGGTCACCCGACCGCGACACCGAGAAGTGGCAAGGCTTCGCGCTTGCGGACCCGGCCCCGCCGGTCATCCTCGGCGTCAACTCCACGCGTCTGGCCACGATTGCCGGGCAGCGGACGAACGGCGTGAACGTGCGGGCACACAACGCGGACCGCCGCGAGGTGATCGCCGCGGCGCATGACGCGCGGAGTGGGAACACCCGTCCCTGGTCGACCTCCGTGTGGTGCAGCTGGGACGATGCCCTGCTCGATCCTTCCCATCCGCTGCGCGTCGAACTCGAGGCCGATGGGGTCGACCGGCTCATCCTCAGCTGGTTCGCCGCCGTCGACGCGGGCGTGATCGCGCGCGCCGCCGGAGTGAACCGCTAGCGCGCCTCCGATCCACGCGGCAGTTCGGTTCAGGGCAGCGTGATCGCGCCCAGCTCAGCTCCCTGGACCAGCTTCACGAACTTCGCCAGCACGCCGTGCGTGTAAAGGGGCTCGGGATGCTTCACGTCGGCCAAGCGCTCAGCGATGACTGCGGGGTCGACGAGCAGATCGAGGCGCCGATTGGCAACGTCGACCTTGATGATGTCGCCATCGCGAACCGCCGCGATCGGACCGTTGTCGACCGCTTCGGGAGCAACGTGTCCGATGCAGAAGCCCCAGGTGCCGCCGGAGAAGCGTCCGTCGGTGATCAGCGCGCAGTCCGAGCCACGACCGGCGCCCT
This sequence comes from Acidimicrobiia bacterium, assembly GCA_031381685.1. Taxonomy (GTDB): domain Bacteria; phylum Actinomycetota; class Acidimicrobiia; order Acidimicrobiales; family JANYDT01; genus JANLQX01. The sequence continues at coordinate 1,060 of JANMYF010000210.1, read as the reverse complement.
TCAGCGCACCGGTGATGGCGAGCATCTCCCGCATCCCCGGCCCGCCCTTCGGACCTTCGTAGCGGATCACGAGCACGGTGCCGGGTTGGATCTTTCCGGCGAGGATCGCATTCATCGCCGGATCCTCACCCTCGAACACCCGCGCCGGGCCCTCGAACAGCAACTGCTCCTTCGTCAGACCGGCAACCTTCACGACGCTGCCTTTGGGGGCGAGCGAACCGGTGAGCACGACGATGCCGGCATCGGCATGGATCGGGTCGGCGAGGGTGTGGACGACCCGGCCGTCGGGAGCGGGCGGATTCAGCAGCTCAAGGTTCTCCCGCATGGTCCGGCCGGTGACCGTCATGCATTCACCGTGGAGCAGACCGGCATCGAGCAGGTGCTTCATCACGACCGGCACACCGCCGATCGCATCGAGATCGGTCATGTGGAACTTGCCGCCCGGTTTCATGTCGGCGATGTGCGGGATGTTCGCACCGACGCGGTTGAAGTCGGCGAGCGTGAGATCGACGCGGGCCTCATGGGCGATGGCGAGGAGGTGGAGCACCGCGTTCGTCGAGCCACCCAGGGCGAGGGTCACCATGATGGCGTTCTCGAACGCCTCCTTGGTGAGGATGTCACGCGCCCGAATGTTCTTCTCGAGCAGGTTGACGACGGCCTTGCCAGACGCGATCGCGTAGTCGTCACGACGACGATCGACGGCCGGCGCACATGCACTTCCGGGCAGCGAAAGCCCGAGCGCCTCGCCCACGCTGGCCATGGTGTTCGCCGTGAACATGCCGGCGCAGCTGCCTTCGGTCGGACAGGCGTTGCGCTCGATGAGCGACAGTTCCTGATCGGTGAGCTTGCCGACCGCGTGGGAGCCGACCGCTTCGAACACGCTGGTGATGTCGAGCGCTTCACCATGGGACCCACGGCCGGGGAGGATGGTGCCGCCGTAGAGGAAGACCGCCGGAAGGTTGAGCCGAGCCGCAGCCATCATCATCCCGGGCAGGCTCTTGTCGCAGCCGGCGAGGGCGACGAGGGCGTCGAAGCGCTCGGCGTGCATGACCGTCTCCAC
>JANMYF010000208.1:0-2399 GCA_031381685.1 Acidimicrobiia bacterium | reverse complement strand
ACTTTGCCGACGATCGCCGTGCCTTCAGGCCGTCGTGACGCCCGGCGCCGGGGGGCCGATATGGGGTGTCGTGACGTTGTTTCCAGTCTTGCGAAAGTGGTTATCGCTCCTCGCTCGACGGATCGGAACTCAAGCCCTATCTGGGTGTGTTCCTATTGAGACCTGGCGCAGAGGGAGCGTGCGGCACAATGTCGCATGCCTGCCGATTCCAAGGCCGTCCTGAAGAACTACTTACAAGGCGCCAGGGACACTCTGATCTGGAAGCTTGATGGCCTTTCTGAGCGAGACCAGCGACTCCCACGTACACCGACCGGGTTGAACCTCCTCGGCATCGTGAAACACGCCCTTCATACGGAGGTTTGGTACTTCGGTCCGACGTTCGGTCGTGAGTGGCCGACGCCCGAGGAGCTTGTGTCCAGCGGTGACCCCGATCCCCAGGCCGACTGGTACGCCACTGCGCAGGAGTCCGCACCGCAAGTAATCGACCTGTACCTTCGGGTCCAAGCGTTCGCCGATGAGGCCATCGACGCGCTACCTCTCGATGCGATCGGGCACGTTGCGCACTGGGGCGGAGCGGAGGTCACCCTTCACCAGGTCATGGTGCACACCATCGTCGACCTGCAGCGGCATGCCGGTCACGCCGACATTGTTCGCGAGCTGATTGATGGGTCTGCGGGGCTGCTGCGCGACGTAAGCAACCTTCCCCGCGATATGGACTGGCTGGCGTACACAGCGAAACTGACCGCCATCGCTGAGCAGTTCGAGCTGCACGAGTGACCGGTGACACCGCTTCCCCGCCCCAGGCGCCGTCACGCTGCGCCACCGTGACCCGCACACTCCCGGCCTCTTGTGCCGGTGATGTCGAGACGGTCCGATCCGAACTGGCGCCGTCGCCTCGCCGTGACCGGTCCACCGGCCACCGCGAACTCACCGTCGGGGCGCGCACTTCCCTCACTCTGAAGACAACACCGACCCGCTGTATTCCCGGCGTTATACGGGTGATCTCGGGCCGAGTCGCGCTCCGAGCGTTCGATCGTGGGAGAGGTGCGAGGCGTGCGACGGGTCGGGACTCCAATCAAAACTTTGCCGACGATCGCAGGCCGTCGGGCTTTCGTCGCGACGGGCGTCGGGACCGCTCGTATGGGCCTGATTGGAGCTGGAGCTGCCCCGTTTTGACGGACACCCCGTGTAAGGGTCTGAGGACCCTGAAAGTGAGTGTCAATTCTGTCTTCGTCGAAGAAGCCGGCGCCGCCGGTGAGGAAGTCTCAACCGCCGTTGTCGAAGCGGCCACGACGTAAGTTCACCGAGGAGTTCAAGGCCGAAGCGGTTCGGATGGTCGAGGAGTCCGGTGGGCAGATCGGCCGGATCGCCCGGGAGCTCAACATCTATGACTCGACGCTGGGGAACTGGGTGCAGCAATCTCGGGCGGTTGCCGCCGGTGCGCCGACAGCGGAGGAACGCGCAGAGGTCCGTGAGTTGCGCCGCGAACTTGAGCGGGTGACCCGGGAGCGGGACATTCCGGGAAAAGCAGTCGCCTACTTCTCGGCGTCGCACCCGAAGAACGTGTGAGAGCGGTGTACACGTTCATTGCCGAGGAGCAGGCCAACACCAGCAGCGACTTCACGGTCGCGGAGATGTGCAGGGTGCTCGAAGTAGCCCGGTCCGGATATTACGACTGGGTCGACCGTCAACCATCTGACCGCGAGATCAGCGACCGGCAACTCTGTTTCGAGATCAACACGATCTGGGAGTGTTCCGGTCGCACGTACGGTGTCCCGCGGATGCACGCCTGGTTGCACCAGCAAGGCTTCAACCCTGCACGTAAACGGGTCGCCCGGCTCATGCGCCGCCTCGGGATCGAAGGCGAATCCGGCCGGACCCGGGTGCGGACAACGATTGTCGACCGCGGTGCCACCGCGGCCTCCGATCTCGTCGGCCGGGACTTCAACCCCGACGACCCCGACGTTGCGTGGTGTGGTGACATCACCTACCTGCGCACCGCCGAAGGCTGGTTGTTCTTGGCCACGGTGATCGACATGTTTTCCCGTCGAGTGATCGGCTGGTCGATCGCAACCCATATGCGTACCGATCTTGTCGCTGATGCGTTACGTATGGCTGTCGCGGCCCGGGGCGGAAACATCGATGGTGTGATCTTTCACACCGACCGCGGGTCGCAGTAAACCTCGGCCCAGTTCGCTCAGTTGTGTACCGATCTTCGTGTTCGCCAATCGATGGGAGAAACCGGGATCTGCTTCGATTGTGAGTATCCATGTGCTGGTGGTTGTTCGTTGGAAGGATCGCCAGTACTGCTGCTCTTGTCGGTCTGACCCTTCTTACGATCGACCATGGTGTCCTTGCGTTGACATGTCGACCGTTCAAGGGCAGCAGTGTTTGACCTC
>JANMYF010000381.1:0-6301 GCA_031381685.1 Acidimicrobiia bacterium | reverse complement strand
TCAGGTTCGTCGTGACCGCGGCGGCGGCCGTGAGCGCAAGGAACTGGTCGTGGGTGCGCCAGTATTCCTGGGGCAGTGGCGGGGCGCCCTCGCGGCCGCCCCAGGGCGTGCGCCTCGACACCGGGATGTGCGAGTGCTCGGGAAACCAGAGGGCGTCGTACCCTCGGGCCTCGAGTTCCTTCGCGAGCTCGATCGGCTGGATGCCGAGGTCGGTTGGGAACATCAGTGCACCGATCTTCATGCGCTTCACGGTACTGGCCGACAACCCTTCTTGTCGTTTCGACAGCGTCGGTGATGACGGTCTATACCGATCAGATGGCTGATCGTCGTGTTGCCCTCATCGCCCCTGCCGGTTCCTATGTCGGCCCCGAGCTCGCCCGCCTGCTCGCCGCCCGCGGACATGACCTGGTGCTCGCATCGCCTTCGGCCGGCCTGGCCGAATCGCTGCGCGCCGAAGGAGCCCGAGTCGAGGTCGTCGGACAAGAGGACGACGGGACGCCGACGATGGGCCGCTTCGGCCCGGAGATCGGCCCGGAGATGGTTGAGCGCGCGAACGCGGTGTTCGGCACTTTTCACTCGGCGTTCTTCTCGTCGGGTCGCATCGCTCTCGGCAAGTTCCTCCGCATGACGGCGGACGATCTCCAGGCGGCCTTCCACGGCAACGTGGAGCTCCCCTTCCATTTCGTGCAGGCCGTGCTCCCGACCCTGGTCGGCCAAGGCGATGGACAGATCCTCGTCGCGACGAGCGCGACTGCGCTGCGCCCCACCCAGAGCGCGTCGGTCTACGCCGCCACCCGGAGCGCGGCGACGGTGCTGCTGCAGTCCGCCGCGCTCGAAGTCGCCGCCTCCGGCGTGCAGCTCAACGTGGTCGGCACGAACTTCATGGACTTCCCCGAGTTCCTCCGGGGGAACCGGGTCGAGACGCCTGAGGACCGCGCACGCGTCGAGTCGATGGTGCCGATGAAGCGGCTCGGCACGATGACGGAGTTCGCCTCGTTCTGCGCGACCTTCCTCGATGGTTCCAGCCGGTTCGCCACCGGCCAGTTCTTCCCTTACGCGGGTGGTTGGGCAACCTGAAGCCGGCGACGACGCCTGCCGTCGGGATGTCGTCGACACCGGAATTCCTCGGCGCGCCGGTCACCCCTCGGCGGAGAATGGCTGATGCCTTCCTTTCGAGTCCTCCTGCCGCTCGGCGACGGCACGGTGATCCGCAACTACGTGTGCGCCGAGGGTGACGCTCGCGCCTTGAACGAGGCCGTCGAGCAGAGCCGTGAGCATCTGCTGCCGTGGATGCCGTGGGCGGCACGTCCACCGATGACGCTCGAGGAGCGGCTGGAGCTGCTGGCAACGTGGGTCGCCGATGAGCGGGACACGTACCTCGGCGTGTTTGCTCCCGATGGGCGCTTCGTCGCCGGGGCCGGGACGCATGATCGGAACGGTCCCGACGAGATCGAGATCGGTTACTGGGTTCGTGCCGACTCGGTGCGCCGAGGTCTGGCGACGCAGATCTCCAAGCACTGACGACCGCGGTGTTCGCCCTTGCCCCGACGATCAATCGGGTGCTGATCAAACACGATGTCGCCAATGTGCCGAGCGGTCGGGTTCCCGTCCGACTCGGCTTTGCCAAGGTCGGGGAGTACCCGCGCGAGATCGAGGCACCCGGAGAACAGGGAATCACCTACGTCTGGGCGATGGAGCGGGCCGCGTGGGGAACCCGCTCAGCGACGCGAGGATGGTCGACATGACGAAGACGTCGATGTTCCACAAACCTCTTGTCGGTCGCTTCGTCCGTCTGGACCGCCTGCAGGCGACCGACGTGGCCGAGATCGCTGCCGCCGCGGCGTCGGGTGGACGCGAGACCTACGGCTACGGACCCGTGCCTTCGGCCGATCCGGCGGTCAACGGCGCGGAAGATGCGTCGGCCTACGTTGCCCGACGGCTCGCCTCGCTGGACGACGGCTCATGGATCCCGTTCGTGCAGCGGCGAGTCGATGACGGGCTCGTCGTCGGGATGACGAACTACATCATGGTGGACGGCCGCCTCGATCGGCCGTCGCCACCGAAGGCCATCGAGATCGGAGGCACGTGGTTGGCTCCGATGGCGCAGCGGACCCCGATCAATACCGAGGCCAAGCTGCTCCTCATGACGCGCGCGTTCCACGAGCTGCATGTCCTACGTGTACAGATCAAGACCGATGCGCGCAACGAGCAGAGCCGCGCCGCGATCCTGCGGATCGGTGCGACATTCGAGGGAGTGCTCCGTAACTTCCAACCGGGCAACGGCGACGTCGGCTCGGGTGCCCAACGGGACACCGCAATGTATTCCGTGATCGACTCCGAATGGCCCTCGGTCCGGGCCCGCCTGGAAGCCATGCTCGGCTGAGCCGACCGCTCAGACCTGCGTCAGGGTCGAAGCGAACGACACCGACAGGAGTTGGTCGACGGCGTCGGCCAACACGGGCCGGGATTCGTGCTCGCGCCAGAGTCGAAGAGGGGTCGGCTGGTCGAACTCGCGTGCGGAAAACGGTTCGGCGCGGATCGCTTCGAGCGTCGTGATCTCGCTCAGTGCGTCGTGGGAAGCGCGATCGGCTGGTCGTCGGCGAACGATCCGCTGACGACACTGAAGAATCCGGGGAACTTCGAGGAGAAGTCCTTCGGGAAGTAGGCGTTGCATGGCTCCGTCGGATCGATGATGCCGAGCTTCTTGAACGTCAATGCGGCCAGCCCGCTGCAGAACAGCGGTGACGTGATCTCGAACTTCTCGCCGCGGCCGATGAACAGATCTGCGGCCATCGCCAGGGGCACGCCAGGAAACGGGATGCCGTCGAACGACGTCGCGAGGTTCCACACCTGCTGGATGAAGGACGGGTCGTTCTGGTTCGCGCCGGTGTAGCGCCGCCACGTTGCACCCGGGCGTCCAGGCGGGCGAGCTGCGGGCCACCATGCTCACCCTGCTGAACTACATGGTCGTCTGGTAGAGGTAGCGCTCGCCGGTCGCGGGGTTCACGATCACCATCGTCGTATGGGAGCACGGACTTCGGCTGATGATCTCGATGCCCGTGGAGTTGAGGGAGGAACCGCCCCACAGTACGACATCGCAGGTGCTGGCGGTATTGATGAAGACGTCGAAGCCGACGGACGGGACTACGGGCGTGACCTACAAGTAGCTTCGACCGCATGAATGAGGGCGCGCTCGGGGGGCCGATGCTGACGGCGCGACCGCGCGCATCCGTTCGTCGATCGTGTCCTCGTGTTCACCGACATCGAGGGTTCATCCGAGCGATGGGACACGGAACCCGAGGTCATGAGCGTCTTGATGCGCCATCACGACGCCTTGATCACCGAAGCTGTGGCGGCCCACGGGGGAATCGTCGGAGCGCGCACGCGCGATCGTGCTATTGCGCTGTTCGAACGCGTCCTGGCGGCTGTGCGGTGTGCCATCGAATTGCATCTGCGGATCAGCGACGGTCCGAAGTTGCGCCTGGCCTCTCAAGCTCGCAATAGTGGCACCGCCCTGCTACGGGCGACAAGGAAATAGTCATTGAATCGCCCTGGGATCCGCGTAGGCCCGAACGCGACCACGCGCGAAACTCAACGCCTGGCCAAGGGCGCGGCGAACCTGAGTGTCATGGCGATTCCGCCTTCCGGACCCGCCACCGCGCGCAATGCCGGCCGTGAAGCATTGGACGCTGCTCGACATGGCCAAATGTGGCTGCCAGCCGCGAGCCGAGAGGAGCATCGACCGGTCTCCGATTACCAGAACTGCCAGGCCAACCCAGGGGACAGAACAGGCGGCGTTAGCGTACCTTGGCAGACTGACCATGATCCCTCACGGTGCCCTTCTTGCGACCACGCTGATCTTGGGTCGTCCTAATGCGGGAGAACGCCGACTGTGTCAGTGTACATTGACAAGGATTACGCGGGTTATGGGACGGACTGAGCTGAATACCTTGTGGATAGGCCCACAACTTTCCGTTCTGGAGCGGGCTTGCTTGCGATCCGCGCTCAAATGGGGTCATGCGGTTGCGCTCTATTGCTACCGGGAACCCGCTGGCGTGCCGGAAGGCGTCGAGCTTCGTGATGCCAGCGCGCTGTTTCCCGAATCTGCGGTCATCACGCATCGCGGGGGCAGCCCTTCATTGTTTTCCAACCGGTTTCGCTATGAATTGCAGCGCCGAAGCCTGGGCATCTGGATCGATTGCGATCTCTATTTCGTAAGTCCGCTGGGCGAGCAGCCAGAAACGATCATTGGCGATCAGGGCGGCGGTGTTCTCGCCATGGGAATCCTGCGATTGCCAAGCGATTGCCCCATGCTCGAGCCGCTTTCCGCCGTATTCGACGAGCGCTCGGTACCGCCGTGGTTGCCTTGGCGCGCCGCGATCGCTGCCCGGTGGCGACTGCAGACAACCGGCAGATCGGGCTTGTCTGACATGCCTTGGGGAAGCGCAGGCCCCAACGCCCTGAACTGGCTGGCCAAAAAGCATGGTTGGACCCAGCACGTACAGCCGCCTTGGAGATTTTACCCGGTTCCCTGGACCGATGCCGACTGGATCCTTGATCCCGACCGGCCTCTCGAGACAGTCATCAAGGCCGACACCATAGCCGTGCACCTTTGGAACGAGCTGATCAAGAAGCACGACCTGACCGCAGCCCCGACCGGCAGCTTTGCCGCCCGGTTAGTCGCGGAAGGTGCCCTTTGAACCTCAGATCCTCACTGTGGATCGAACGTCCAGATCCGCACTGACGGAGCCGTAACCGGATCTGCAAACCAGCCCGATCGCAGTCTGGCGATCAAGGCATTCAACCCGCGCGCAAGGCGCGGTGAAATTTCGGCAAGGCCGGTGAACGCCAGCACTGCCAAGGTCTTCAAGGGTCGATTGAAGCTCGCACGGTGGATCATCGTCCAGAACAGGTTCGGTCGCTCAAGCCCCAGAACAGCGAGCACACCCAGGGCGTAAAAGGCGACCGGATCAAGCCGGTGTGCCGTCTTCGCGTTGATGCAACCCTCCGGCTGGTAATAGCGACTGATCCGCTCAAGCACCTTCGTCCGGCTATCGCGCAGTCGCGCGTGCTGTCCGGCAAAACGTAGCTGGACAAGAGGAATATCGATGAACAACAGCGGGCCGACCTGTCCGAGCCGCCGGTAAAGGTCCTGGTCCTCGAAATAGTCAGTGCCCTTGCGATATCCGCCGGCAGAGTGAAATGCCGCGTGACGGTAGAAGATGCTGGCATGAGCGATCGGCGGCGTGGCCGCGTTCAGATGCCTGCGCATTGCCGTGCGGATCACCTTGCCGGTGCCGTCGATCATCTCAAACAGAGAGCCAACCATGACTGCCTCGGGGTTCGCCTTCATGATCTCCAGTTGCAGAGCCAGGCGTTCGGGCATCGCGACGTCATCGGCATCCATGCGCGCGACGAATTCGGTTGTCGCCAGCATCGCGGCGGCGTTCGAGCTGTCACTCGGACCAAGGCGTCGTTCGCCCCTTGTGACACTGGTGCGCGGATCGCGCTGCGCCCACTCAAGCGCGCGCTCGTAAGATCCGTCATCCGAATGGTCATCGTATATCGCCAGTCGGAAACCGGTCAGGGTCTGGCCCAGAATACTTGCGATCGCGGCATCCAGAAATGGCAGCGCGTTGTAAACGGGCATCACGACCGTAATTTCGCGGTCCAATCCAGCCATCCGCGACTGATTACACACGAAGTCCCTCGACGTGAAGTGTCGGCAGTTCATCCCGCTTGTCATCGGTTGGACAATAATGCGACAGTTCATCGGCTGAGATGGCCGTAAGCGACTGGATTGGTATGGCACCTTTTGTTGAGAAGCCCGGCAGATCGGTGCTGGTCAGCCATCGGCCCACGTTGTTCGATTGCTTCGGCATCGTCTATCGACTGGAAGGTGGCCGACTTCGGCCCTTCCCGAAGTCGGCGCTTGCGGGACCGATCTCCACGGATCCTGGCGGGTCATGACGACTGCGACACCACCGCCGCCTGGCCTGTTCAGCCCGAAAGTCCAGGTTTTCGCGGCGCCGCGATCGCGCCCGGCGGTGTCGGTTGTTATGACCTCCTGGAACGACATCCGCTTCATCCGCGAGGCGGTTGATGGAGTTCTTGCGCAGACTTTGCAGGACTTCGAATTCATCATCGTCGATAACGGGTCGGACCACCCGTCCCAAGAGGCTGCCCTGGCGGCTCTGGACCCGCGGATCAGAACCCTTCGCCTTGAACGGAATGAGGGTGCAGCGGAGGCCGGCAATCGCGGCATAGCCTTGGCCAGGGCCCCCTTGATTGCCCGCATGGA
>JANMYF010000379.1:0-5746 GCA_031381685.1 Acidimicrobiia bacterium | reverse complement strand
CCCCCCAGCAGGGTCTCCTCCCGGATGCCCCGATCCTGTTTCCGGAGCACGGCTCCAACGTCTGTTTCGGGACCGAGCACGGCCAAGACGTCGACCCCTTCGAAGGTGCGGACGCGATCGCTGAGGTGACGATGGTCAGCCAGCGCCTCGCCGGCGCGCCGATGGAGAACAACGGCATCCTGGCCGAACCGGGCGAACGTCCGGGCACGTTGACCTGTTGGGTGTCGCATCAGGCCCCGCACGCGGCGCACGAAGCGCTCATTGCCATGCTGGGCATGGAACACGGCGACATCCGCGTGGTGTGCCCGTGGGTCGGCGGAGGGTTCGGGCCCAAAGCCGCCATGTACGTGGAGTACATCGTGGCCGCCGCCGCCTGCCGAGCGCTCGGTGTTCCGGTGAAATGGGCGGAGACCCGCTCCGAGGACATGGTCTCGCTCGTGCACGGACGCGACTTCGTCATGACCGCCAAGCTCGGCGTGACCAAGGACGGCAAGTTCACCGGCCTCGAGGGCGATGTGACCGCTGCCGCCGGGGCCTACCCGGCCATCGGCGCGATCCTTCCGATGCTCACCCAGATGATGTCGGTCGGGGTGTACGACATCGAGAAGGTGAAGTTCGCGACCCGAACAGTGATCACGAACACCACCACCATCGGTGCCTACCGCGGTGCCGGACGACCGGAGGCGACGCAGCTCATCGAGCGCGTCATCGATATCGCCGCCCACAAGATCGGCATGGACCCGGCCGAGATCCGTCGTCGGAACTTCATCCAACCGGCGGCATTTCCTCTGGTCACCAACACCGGTGCTGCGTACGACTCGGGCGAGTACGAGAAGGCTCTCGACGCCGTTCTTGCGGCCGCCGGCTACGCCGAACTGCGGGCCGAGCAGGCCAAGCGTCGGGCCGAGAACAACCCGATCGCCCTCGGCATCGGCGTCTCGGCCTACGTCGAAGTGACCGCTCCCGTCGGACTCCATGTCGAGTTCGGTGCCGTCGAGATCCACGACGACGGTTCGGCGAGCATGTTCGCGGGGACCAGCGTGCACGGGCAGGGCCATCACACGTCGTTCGCCATGCTCGCCTCCGACGTGCTCGGCATTCCGATGGACAAGATCAAGCTCGTCAACTCCGACACCGACCTCGTACCACGCGGCGCCGGCACCATGGGTTCCCGGTCCCTGCAGACCGCGGGTTCGGCCATCTTCCTGTCGTCGAAAGAAGTCTTCAGCCGGGCCCAGAAGATCGCTGCGCATCTCTTGGAGGCGGCACCCGAAGACATCGTCGCCGAGAACGGTGCCCTTCACGTTGCGGGAACCCCGTCAACGTCCGTCTCCTGGGCCGAACTGGCGGTCGCCTCGCGTGACCAGTCCAAGTTGCCCGATGGCCTCGAACCCGCCACCCTGCGCCACGAGCTCGACTTCGACGGGACCAACTCCACGTTCCCCTTCGGCGCCCACGTCTCGGTCGTCGAGGTTGACACCGAGACCGGAAAGGTTGTCATGCGGCGCCACATCGCCGTCGACGACTGCGGTCGGATCCTCAACCCGATGTTGGTGCGAGGTCAGCAACACGGCGGGATCGCCCAAGGCGCCGCGCAGGCGCTGTACGAGTGGGTCCGCTACGACGAAGACGGCAACCCGGTCACGAGCACCTTGATCGACTACACCGTGCCATCGGCCGCTGAGCTTCCGAGTTTCGAGACGTCGAACACCCAGACCGACAGCCCCCGCAACCCGCTGGGAGCCAAAGGCATCGGCGAATCCGGCACGATCGGTTCCACCCCGGCCATCCAGAACGCCGTGATCGACGCGCTCTCCCATCTCGGCGTTGTGCACATCGACATGCCGTGTACGCCCGAGCGCGTCTGGTCAGCGATCCACGCCGTTTGATTCCCACGCCATTTCTGAACGCGCAAAAGGGCTCCTCGGCCGAACGGTCGAGGAGCCTTTGCTATGTGCGATGCCACACCGATCGTGCCGGGCGGCTGAAGTGGAACTACCTCGGCAAACGGCGGTGCGACCGACGTCGCATCAGCCGGAATCCCGCGCCTGTTGCTCCCGCAGCCGTGCGCGAGAGCAGAGAACTGCACCTGGACGAGCAGCGGTCGTCGTGGCACGACGTCGGAGCGTCAATCGATGTCGCCGTGCGGAAGACAACCGACGACGAGGTTGCCAAGGTTGTTGACGACGACCATCGCGTGCTGTCGGAATTGATCGAGTCCGGCGCAGTTCGCCCCGGGTTGATCGTCCTCGAACCGAACGCAGGTCGAACGCTTCAGACCTGACTGCTCTCAGACGCGCTGCCGCGTTACGCCCGCTGGCAGAAGATCGTGCCCGAGTAGTCGATGCGCTTGAACTGGCCGACCATTTGGCTCGGACCAGAGACGAAGCGGACAGTTTGTACCATCGGTGTCATGCGAGTCTTTTTCACCGGAGGGAGCGGGAAGGCGGGTCGGCACGCGATCAGTCACCTCGTCGCTTGCGGGCACCGAGTAGTCAACGGTGACCTGATGCCGCTCGGTGTGCCTGGTGTTGCCGATCTGCGCGTCGATCTGACCGAACCCGGACAAGTGTTCAACGCACTCTCGGCGTATGCCGGCTTCGACGAGCTCGAGCCCGGCACCGGTGTTCCCCGTTACGACGCGGTCGTTCATTTCGCAGCGATCCCGGCGATCCTCATCCGACCCGACAACGAAACGTTTCGGATCAATGTGCTGAGCACCTACAACGTCATCGATGCCGCAGTGAAGTTGGGGATCGGCAAGGTGATCTTCGCCAGCTCCGAGACCACCTACGGGATCTGTTTCGCTGACGGCGAGGTCAGGCCCGAGTACGTCCCGGTCGACGAGGATCACCCGACTGTGCCCCACGACAGCTACGCGATGTCGAAGGTCGTCAACGAGGCGACGGCGCGGTCGTTTCAGAGGCGCTCTGGCATCGACATCTACGGGTTACGCATCAAAAACGTGATCGAACCGCACGAATACGCAACCAAGTTCCCAGCGTTCGTTGCCGAACCGGGTCTGCGGCGGCGGAACATCTTTGCGTACATCGATGCCCTCGACCTCGGCCACATGGTGGACTGCTGTCTTCGTACCGATGGCCTCGGCTTCGAGGTGTTCAACGTCTCGAACGACGACACCTCGGTCGCGATTCCCAGCGACGAGGTGTACCAACGCTTCTACAACGGCGTGCCGCGCCGTCGGGTCATGGGTCGCTTCGAGACCTTCTACGCCAACGACAAAGCCAAACGAATGGTGGGCTTCGCGCCGCGCGCTTCCTGGCGCTACGGACTCGGCCCGGACGAGAGCCCGGGCGAGGCGTAGCGCTACGACCCGTCACAGTTGCGAGCCCGCCGCCCGTGCGCACACCTTCACGAGGGACCTTCGGTTCGAGCGCACAACGCCGCAATGAACGCGGTCAAGGCCGGATGCGGACCCGAGTATTTCCCGGTGTTGGGCGCCACGCTCTAGGCGATGGCCGACCCCGGCTTCGGACTCCACGCAGTGTGACATTCGGCTGACCCGCGTCGAAACGCGCTTCCGGCGTCCGCAGGGATCACGCTCGCCTAGTTGTGCGGCGTCCGTCCACAGCCTGACGCCACGTCGGGGAGTCTGCGTCATCGATCGTCACATTGGACGGCCGGCGGGGAGGCCGAAGAGGGCACGAGCGTTGTCGCCGACGAAGGACCGTCGTTGCTGCTGCGGAAACGCGGAGACGAGCTCGTTGAGATCGTGGATGTACTCCGGTGTGTGATCGGCGTGGGGGAAATCCGATGCCCAGAGGAATCGCTCCACGCCATAGCGAGCGGCGAGTGAAGGGATCATTCGTTCATCCGGATCACAGCTGATCCAGATCTGCTCGCGGAAGTAGTCACTCGGCTTGTGCTTCAGCGGGACCCGTTCACCGATGAACGTATGGCCGTACACCGCGTCGATGCGGTCCAGCCAGTAGCCAATCCAACCGCCACCCGACTCGAGCACGAGGAACTTGAGGCGAGGGAACCGGTCGAACACGCCGTAGTCGAACAGCGTCGTGAACTGGTGACGCACACCGTCGGAGGCCTGCACCGACGCCAGCAGCCGGAGTTGCTTCACGTTCTCCCAGGTACCCATGCGAGTGCCCTTCGTCCACTGCGGCTCGAACGTCGGGTGCAGCGCAAGCGGGACACCGAGGTCCTGGGCGGTGGCGAACACCGGGTCGTTGCTCGGGTGGCCGAGCGGCCGCCCGTCGTGGGTGAACGGCGCGACGTAGCCACCTTTCGCTCCTTCTCCAACCGCCCGGACGAGCTCAGCTGCGGCGGCGACAGGATCGGAGAGCGAAAGGTGGGCGGTCGGCACCAACCGCTGGTGGCCGGAACAGAACTCGCAGATCCACCGGTTGTACGCAGTCGTGTACGCCTGGGCAAGTGCGGGGTCGTCCAGTTCGGCCTCCCACAGGAGACCGACCGTCGTGTAGAGGATGGCGATGTCGATGTTCTCGGAGTCCAGAAGCCGCGTGCGCTCATACGGATCCATTGCCCCGAACGGCGATTCGCGAAGGTACGTTCGCGAAGGGTTCTTCTGCATGTCGGCGAGATCCTGAGCACCCATCGCTCCGAGCGTCGCCGGGAATCCATTCCTCGACATGGCAGATCGTCGACCGTCGATCTCCAGCTCCTCGAGCCCATGCTCGTCAACGACGATTCGCAGCGCCCGGTCCCGGAACTTCGGGTCGATGTAGCTCTCCCAGAGGTCCGGCGGTTCGAGGATGTGCCCATCGGCGTCAACCGCACCGGCGAACGCAACCTCGTGCGTGTTGTGCAACGGCTTGGTGGAAGCAACAGCAACAGTCATGGCAACCCCTTGGAACGATGACCTTCGTAGGGTAGGGCGGCATTCGTCCACCTGGCCATCCCGCGTTGCTCCAGCGCCGGTACCCCCACAGCTCAGAAACGAGTGCACCGGTTCCGCGGCCGAACCGTGCACGAGAGTTCGTCTCCGGAGCGGCCACGCCAGGCGAGACCGGGCCGTTTTCACCATCGGGTGACGCTTCGACCAAAGTGGCGGGATGGGACGACGGACCTTGACGCTTGCCATTGCGATTCCACTCCTGCTCGGGTGCAGTGGGGGGAGTGATCGAACCGAAGCACCAGAGTCGGTTGCCGAGTCTGTTGCCGAGTCGGTTGCCGCACCCACGACCGAAGTGGACGCCCTCGAAGCCTTGCTCGACACCACGTCGTCGTTGTCGCTCGAGAGCCGACTGGAGCAATCCGTCTCGCAGGCGGCCGTACGCGCCGCCGGCATCTCGATCGACCCCAAGCTCCTCGATCTCATCGGAGAGCTCGAAACCGCCGTGCTCGTCGATGCGCGAGCAAAGCTGGAAGCGCTCGAGGCTGTGTCAGACACGACGGAGGTTGCTCCCAGCAGCGGACCTCAGTTCCTGGTGCGCTCGCAGATCTCCGGCGGCGGTTTCGGATCCGTCGGGGTCCTCCTGCAATTGTTTGCTCCGCTCGCCGACAGGATTCAGAACGGGCTGTCCGGGAACGCTTCCGCGACCAAGGCCAACGAGGCCGGCACCGGCACGTCGACCCTCGGATTGGAACTCAGCAAATCGTCCGCGGGGTCGTCCGGAACCGGACTGAGCATCGACACCGACGTAACCGGCAGCGACGGCACGAGGGTGCAGACGAGGATGGCCCTCCGGGCCGAAGGCCCTCGCTGCCCGGATACCGCAGGTGCGTTCGTTCTGACCTTCAACGGCGAGAT
>JANMYF010000377.1:0-3858 GCA_031381685.1 Acidimicrobiia bacterium | reverse complement strand
GCGATCGTGAACGAACGTCACCTCCCTGATGCGCGTTGGTGCGATAGGTTCGTTGGCAATGGACACGCTCGAACGCGACGGCATCACCGAAGCACTCGCCATCATCGACAAGCAACTCGTCGTGCTGCACAAGCGCGAACTCGTCTCGTCCTCGGAGATTACCGACCTGCTTCTCGACGTCCGCTCGCTCCTCGTCGAGAGCAGCTCCGCGAACTGACCAGCGGTGGGGTGGCCCGCGCTACCCTCACCGGATCGGCAATAGTCGCAATGCGACCGTGCCGATCACCGCGCCGGCGGCGAGACCGCCGAGAACGTCAGACACGTGGTGGATCTTCACGTGCACCCGGCTGATCGCCACGATCCCGGCGATTCCCCACCACAACGGCGCGAGCTGCGGGTTGGCGTCGGTGAGCAGCAACGCGGCCGTGACGGCGGAGCTCGAGTGGCCGCTCGGAAAGCTCGAGGTCTTCGGTCTGCGGAGGTGCATCGGGCGTTCCTGATCCCATGTCGGCCGTTCTCTCTGAAAGAACGACTTGAGGCCGCCGTTCACGATGATCGACTCGGCACCCAGAACACCGGCGACCCGAAGGAAGTGGCGGGTTTGTTCGGGTGTCCCGAACGCCCCCTGCAACCCGGCCACGGCCATCCACACCATGCCGAAGTCGCCGACCTCGCTCGCCGTGTAGAACAGCGCGTCGAGGGGGCGGTTGCCGCGGAAGCGTTCCCAGAAGCGGTCGAAGCGCGCGTCGAACGCGTCGACGGCGGAGGGCAGGGTGATGCGTCGCACGTCAGTCGGCCCGGTCGGGATTCACACGAACGAGAGGTCGTCGGTCGTCGCGGTGCCGACCGAGCCAGCGGCGATGAGGTCGGTCGGTTCCGGTGTGGCGGTGTCGAGGAGAAGATCGTCCCCTGCCTCGGCGATCGACGGCGACGTCCCAAGCGTGTGCATGTGCGCGCGACGGGGTGCCTGCAAAGGGTCGCCGCCGAACGCCGGGCACCACTGCTTGAACGAGCAGACGTTGCAGAGTCGTGAGGGCTTCGGCCGGAAGTCTTCACGTTCACATGCCCGTTCCACCGCTGTCCATATCGCCTTGGCCCGCATGGTGAGCCCGCGGATCGACTGGTCGGTGGGCTCATGGACGATGGCGACCGGCTCGCTCAGGTAGAGCAGCTGCACCTTGTCGGGGCGTCGCCCGAGCATCTGCTCGCACAGGTAGGCGTAGAACTGGACCCCGCCGAGCTTTCCCTGCTCGTAGTTCACGCCCGGCACCTTGCCGGTCTTGTAATCCGTGACGATGAGCTCGCCATCGGGACCGAGCTCGAGACGGTCGATGATGCCCCGCAGGCGAAGCGACCCCAGGCTCGCCTCCATGCGCAGTTCCAGGCCGATCGGACGGATCGACGCGGGATCTTCGAGCTGGAAGTATTTGCGGACGAGTTGGTCGGCGTCGACGAGGAACGTCTCGCGCTCGTCCTCGGTCAGCGGCAGCTCGGCGTACTCAGGGCCGTCGAGAATCTCGGGTACGGCCTCGCCGAGGCAACGAAGTGCGGTCGCGATCGTTCGATCACCAGGTGCTTCGAGCATCAGGAGTTCGAGTGCACGATGAACGAGCGTGCCCTTGGCGGCCCACGGTGAAGGCGGTTCCGGCACCCTGTCGATCGCCGAGAAGCGGAACATCATGGCGCAGTCCTTGAACGACGCCACCTTGGACGGTGACAGCGATACCGGGAGGTCGAAGGCCATTCCCCCACGGTACCGGAGGGGGTGCGACAGGCTGCGGCGGTCGGCTGGAACAAGGGGTTCCCCTGGTGCTTTCGGAGGGGTCTCTTCGCCAAAGTGACCGTGTGCATGAATCTCTCGAACCATCCCCCACCGCTCCGGGTCCCCTCCTGCCGTCGAAGCGCCTGGCCGCGCTCGCCGCCGGAGCTGTCCTCTGTCTCACCGCTCTCGCCGGTTGCGGTGGAGGCGGCAGCGGGACCGAAGCCGCGGGCACCGCGGCGACGGCGTCGTCTTCCGATGGCGGAACCTTGACGGACACAGCCGATGCAGGTTCCAGCGGCGGCGATTTCACCAGCGCGAGCGCGGCTCCTCCGGCGGATTTCGAACTGTTCGACGGCACCAAGTACGCGGCGATCTACACCGAGGTGCTTGACCCGACCGGGGCTCGGGTGAGCGGCGACTGCACCGACCAGCTTGGCGGCGTTGCCGGCACGTCGGTCTTCTCGGCTACCTGCGATTTCTACACCACGAAGTCCGGGTCGTTCATGGTCAGCACGCTCATCGTTACCGGCGCTGAGTCGGAGACGTGGATCCAGTGTCGGAACACCTCGGGCGGCTACAGCCCGCTAGCTCGCCTTCGCGGATCGCAATACGGGCAGACGAAGGTCTTCGACGCCGATGCCAAGACTGCCGTGCTCCTCGGGCTCTCCGCCTCCGCCGGCCCGACGTTCTACACCGTGACCGGCGGGTCCGGAGAGCAGTGCTTCTCGATCAAGCAAATCGGCACAGGGAAGGACGGCGAGACGGCATCGAGCGGCCTCGCGCACGCCTGGGTGGCGACTGACACGGGAACGCCGGGCTGGTGCATCAGCGCCAAGGCCGGCGAGTGGCTGATCGCCAAATCTGCGGCCGACGCCTGCCCGCCTGCCTGACATACGCTGCTGTCGGCCGGCCATCAGGCTGCGGCGTTCCGTCCCGGCGGGCCTGTCCGCATCACCTGACCGTCGGGGAGTTCGATGGTGAGCTCGCGGTTCGGGCCGAGGGTGAAGAGCCACCCGCCCTCATGGGCGCAGTGGTGGTGCTGGCTGCACAGCGGCAGGAGGTTGGCAAATTCGGTCGGACCGCCATGGCGCCACCAGTGCACGTGTGTGGCTTGGTGTGGTTGAACGACACGCTGCAGCCGGGCACGGCGCACGTGGCGTAGACCGCATGAAGAGCGCGTCGTTGCGCACGGTTGGCGAGTCTGGTGGTGCGGCCGAGGTTCAGCTCGCCGTCGGCATCGATCACGTTGCCGTCGTGGATCACGACCGGACGGATTCTTGCGGCGTGGCAGAGACGTTTGATGCGTTCCCACGGATGGTGACCGGTATACCCCAGTCGGCCGTGGGTCTCCCATCCGGTCCGAGATTCGCCGTGTCGAGGACCAGCGTGATTTCTGGCTTGCCGAACCGCTTTCCTCCGGATCCCAGTGCAGATCCAAGCGCCGCTCCGAACGAACTCCATTCATCAGATTGATCGCAATCAGTGGCGAATGGTGAGGATGGCGAAGAAACCGGTTCACCGTTGGTGAGTGCGAGAAGTGCAAGTGCTCGGAGATGATCCTGCTTGTCTCCCGGATGCGTCGGGGCGGTGGAGGGAGTCTTCGTTGCAAACATGGCAGACGTAGCCGCCTCGAGGCGACCGTGCAGGGTGACTCCCGACTCTGGATCGAACGCTCCGGACAGGTGCCACATGCCGGTCGCTCTGTCGGTCCAGGTACGCAGCCGAGTGTTACGGCGCTGGCGCTCCAATCGGGTCGTCCCTCCATCGGAAGCGAGTGTTTCAGCCGCAGTGTTGAGACTGGCCGCAAACTCCTCCGGTGTGGATCCTGAGTTGGCTGCCGCTTCGATCAGCGCCGGCGCAGCTTCGGCGAAACCCTCCTTGACCGGGCCGTCGAGCGATCCGAGCACCTTGGCGAACACATCGACGTGCTCGCCGCCGAGGTCACCGGCTTCCAGCGCACGATTCAGCGTCGGTTCGTTCTCGATCGCAGCAGCACGCGCCATCACCTTCTGCCCGTGGCGATTCGAACGTTGTGCCGACTTCGAGACATCGCGCTCGGGCGTACCGGATGCTTCCTTGAGTCGCTTGGCTACCTC
>JANMYF010000371.1:0-6242 GCA_031381685.1 Acidimicrobiia bacterium | reverse complement strand
GGCAGGCACTGCGCGAGGCGCTCGGCGATCCCGTACTCGCTGACCGCATCACGCTCGACTGGAGGCGCGCCGGGCTCGACGAACGGCGCGAAGCCATCTGTGAATACGCCGAGAAGATCACGCTCCGACCGAACGAGACGTCACGAGCCGACATCGACCACCTCGTGGGTCTCGGGCTCGGACTCGACGAGGTGTGGGACTGCGCAGAGATCGCCGCCATGTACAACTTCACCAATCGGCTGGCGATGGCCACCGGTCAGCTTCCCAACCGCGAGTATCACGCCCGCAATCGGTGACCGCTGCGGTGAAGAAGGTCAGACGGTGCTTCTGACCACCTCGAGAAGTGCCGCATCGATGGCGGCCCGACCGAGCCGCGACGATCGCACATCGTTCAGGAGAAACGAAAAGGTCACCGCGCGGCCGGAGGCGGTGGTGGTCACACCGCTGAGAGCGACCACGTTGTCGATCGCTCCGCTCTTCGCAAGAACCTTCCCCGCCGCGGCCGTGCCGCAAGTACGTGACCGGAGCGTGCCATCGACACACGACACCGCGAGCGAACCGCGAAGGGCGGCGCCGATCGGTGATGCGAGTGCACGCTGCAGATACGCCACCTGTGTGCGAGCCGACGAGCGATTGTTGGACGAGAGTCCCGAGCCGTCCTCCTGCACTTCGGGGACCGGAACGTCGAGCTGCCCGAAGTGTCTGGCTATGGCCGATACTCCGTTCGCGGTGGAACCGACCCCGAGGCGTGCTCCCAGCTCCTTGGTGAGCAGCTCCGCATAGGTGTTGTCGGATCGCTTGACGAAACGCTGCACGATCTCCGCGAGCGGAGCCGATTTCGACGATCCAAGCAACGTCGCCGATGGCGGCACCGACCCCCTTCGTGACGCACCGGCCACCGTGACCCCCTTGGCCGCCAACGTGACACGGAACCGTTCGAGATTGGCCAGAGCCGGATCGACAAGAGTCGCGGCATCGTTGCGATGATTGCCGTCGACCGAGAACGCCGACAACCAGCCGGACTCTCCCGGCGTGAAGGCCGTCTTCCATGAAGCGATGCGGGTGAGGCGGTCGTAGCGGGCATCGTCGAGCACAAGAGCACCCGAGACCCGGGTGACACCGGATGACTTCACCGACGTGGCCAAGGCGCCAAGCTGCGTCGCCCCGAACGTGGGGTCGCCTGATGCGCGAAGCACGAGGTCCCCGTTGACCACACCTTTGGAGACCGCGCCATCAGCGAACACGTCGGTCGAGTAACGCGCGTCGGGCCCCATGGCCGACAGCGCGGCGCCAGCGATGTACATCTTCTGCGTGGAGGCCGGTATCAGTCCACGCTCGGAGTTGCGCTCGAACAGTACGGGCCCTGCTCCGTCGACGGTCACGTAGACACCCATCAGCGACGACGTCGAACCAGCGAGCGCGGCGCTGACGCGCGTGCGCAGCTCGGTGACGGAAGCGGCCGGCGGACGCGTGGTGGTCGTCACCCCACCGGGTCGGATCGTGGTCGTGACGCCCGGGGTGGAGGTGACCGTGGTGGAGGTGATCGTCGTGGCCGCTGTCGTCACCGTGTCGACAACCGTGGTCGTCGGGGAGGTCGACGCGACAACCGGGC
Source organism: Acidimicrobiia bacterium (assembly GCA_031381685.1). Taxonomy (GTDB): domain Bacteria; phylum Actinomycetota; class Acidimicrobiia; order Acidimicrobiales; family JANYDT01; genus JANLQX01. The sequence goes on along the minus strand of JANMYF010000371.1, from coordinate 4,630 downwards.
CGACGGTCGACGAGCTGGGACCGGCGGGGACGGCGTAGGTCGTCGTCGACGCACCCATCACCGGGACCGGTGCGCCGCCGGTTGTGCTGGTCGGGGTGGAGAGGTCGGGCGGCTGCCCCACGCCCGTGACCGGAGGAGATCCGACGCCGACCTGCGAGACCACAGCGGCCACGGCTTCGTTGCCCGCGAAAGCGAGAAGCGCAACGCACACACCACCGACCATCGCCGTCCGGCCGCGGTGCAGCAGCGGCGATCGATGCCGAACGGTCGTCACGTGACGCCGCTCGTTCCGGTCATCCGCTCCGCTTGCCACGGAGCTCCTCGAGTCGCGCTTCCACTCCCACGAGACGTGCCGACGCCGCGGCGTGGAGCGCGCTGGCGCGCTCGTAGAGATCAGCTGCCCGTTCGATCCCGATGGTGCCGTCGTCCATCTGTGCCGTGACCATCGTCAACTCCTCGACGAGTTCCTCGAAGGACATCGTCGCAATCGGTCGAGGCGACGACGCTGACGACCCTCCGTGTGCCGGGGACCTATCGGACATGACGAACCTCCACGTGAAGCTGGCCGACGGCCAGGGTGATCTCAAGCGCAGAACCGGACGAGGTCTGGGCTGCGTCTCGCAGGACCCGACCGTCGCGATCGCGCACGACCGCGTAGCCCCGCTCGAGCACGCGGGTCGGCGAAAGCGCGTCCATCTGCGCCCGGAGCACGGCAAGGCGATTCGATGCCTCCGCGGCTCGGCGACGGAGCGAACTCGATGGATCGATGGCATCCACGCCCCGGCGGGCGGCATCGCAACGAGCGGGAAGTACACGGTCCCAGGCAACCGTCGCGAGGGTGACCCGCTCTCGGGCGACACGTGCGTCGAGCGCATCCGTCCAACGAATGCCCGAAAGCGATTGGTGCAGCGCGGCGCAACGCCGGTCGAGGGCGCTTTCCCAACGAATCCCGCCCAGCCGAGAGCGTGAGGTGAGCGAGCGGTTGTGCATCGCCCGGGCCACGTCGGCCCAGGACCGGTCAAGGGCGCCCTGCAACGCTCCGCGATCGGGCACGATGGCCTGTGCCGCGATGGATGGAGTGCCGCAGCGGAGATCGGCGACGTCGTCACACACCGGTCGATCACCGTCGTGGCCGATCGCCGTGACGACGGGTTTCGGACATCTCGCGATGGCCCGGCAGAGATCTTCGTCGGAGAACGGGAGAAGGTCGACCGCGCTCCCCCCACCGCGCGCAAGCACGATCACGTCGACATCGGCCGAGAGCACGAGTTCGTCGATGGCCCGGCGGACCGATTCGGCGGCACCCGCCCCTTGCACCGTGGTCTCGAGGAATCGAACCGGAAAACCGGGAAAGCGAACCGCAACCACCGATTCGATGTCGCGGCGGACCGCGGCATCGGTACCGCACACCACTCCGATGCCGCACGGGAGGATCGGAATCGGCCGACGGGCTCGGTCGATCAGACCTTCGGCGGCAAGGCGCGCACGGACCTGGACGAGCAGCGCGGCAACGGCGCCCTCGCCGACAGGCAGCACCTCCTCGGCCTCCATCCGGATCTGCAGCTTGCGCTGTTGCAGGGTCACCCGGCCGACGACCGATACCCGTTCACCGTCGACGATCCGGCTCTTGCGGGCGCGTCCGCCCGCGATCAGTACGGGAAGGTCCAACGCACGATCGCGGAGTGTGAACCAGACCGCACCCTGCTGCGTCACCCGGCGATCGTGGACGTCTCCCTCGACCTGTACGCGACCGGGCACGGCAAGGGCGCGTCCGACCTCGGCGTAGAGCCGGGTCAGCGAGACCGTGCGGACCATCGATGCCGGAGCCGAGTCCACCACCGCGGGCCAGTCCGGGGCCGACCGGGCGCGCGTGGTCGTGTCTGTCGTGGATTCAGCGGAGCCCCAGGGCAGTTCTTCGTCGGCGGTGCTCACCGCTCCATTCTCCCCCGGTCGTAGGACAAAGCGGCGGAGGCGATCCCAGGACCGGTTGAGCGGCGTCTCGACGTACCATTGACGCCATGACTGACCTCCTCGACCGATCCGCCATTGTGCTCATGGTGACCGACGGAGCCCGATCCACGGTGCTCGACGCCCGCGCTGCTGAACTCGATGCCGACTCCCTCGCACTCTGGCTCGAGGTCGGAGCGACCACCGGCCCCCGCTGGGCCTACGAGATGTACTTTCAGCCGCTGTCCGAGGCCAACGCCACCGATCACATCGAAGACGTCGGCGGTGGGCTTTCGCTCGTCGTGCCCTCGTCGTCGATCGAGAAGCTCCGCGGCGCCACCCTCGATATCGCGGCCGACGGTTCCGGAATGGTGCTGCTCAACCCGAACGAGCCGGCCAAACCCGAACCCAAGCCGATGCCGGTCTTCGACGCCACTGCGCTCGAAGGGCCTGTCGCTGCTCGCGTCCTTGCCGTCATCGAGCACCAGGTGAATCCGTCCATCGCCAGCCATGGCGGCTTCGCCACGCTCGTCGGCGTCGACGGGGACACGGTGTATCTCACCATGGGTGGCGGATGCCAGGGGTGCGCAATGTCGAAGGCCACCCTTCGCCAGGGCATCGAGGTCGCCATCAAAGACGCCTGCCCCGAGATCACCACGGTCGTCGACGTCACCGATCACGCATCGGGTGAAAGCCCCTTCTACGCCTGACCATGATGTGACGCGAGTCACATCGATCGTTTCGCGACTCTTCGGTCCGGACGGCCGTTGGAGAACTCGAACCAACGGATTCCGTCACCGAAGGTTCACCGAAAAGTCCCGCTCGATTCCGTCACGAGCGGGACTTTTCATTTCCCCGGGGAACGCGGACCCGGTGGCCGAGAACTTGGCCCAGCCGGCCGAATACCGGTAGACCCGACGTCGTGACCCTCAACCTCTCCGCCGACGACGTCCTCGCCACGACCCGGGCCGTTCGCAAGCGACTCGACTTCGATCGGCCTGTCCCCCGCGAACTCGTTCAGGAATGCGTCGACCTCGCATTCCAGGCCCCGACAGGATCGAACCGCCAACACTGGCATTTCGTGATCGTCGACGACCCGGCGAAGAAGCAGGCGATCGCCGACCTGTACGGGAAGGCGTTCGACCCCTATGTCGGGCAGAGCAACAACGATTTCGGCATCGGCGACACCCGCACCGACCGGGCCGGCGCGATCAGGGACTCGGCGACCTTTCTACGCGAAGAGTTCCACCGCGTGCCGTACATGGTCATTCCGTGCATGGAGGGCCGTGTGCCCGAGAAGCTTCCGGTGTTCGCTCAGGCGAGCCAATGGGGTTCGCTGCTTCCGGCGTTCTGGAGTTTCATGCTCGCCGCCCGGGCACGCGGCCTCGGTACTGCGTGGACGACGCTGCACCTCGTCTACGAGCGCGAGGCTGCCGACATCCTGGGCATCCCCTTCGACAAGGTCACCCAAGGAGGACTGACGCCGCTTGCCTTCACCCTGGGCACCGACTTCAAGCCCGCGCCCCGCCTCGACTCCTCGACCCTCACCCACTGGAACACCTGGTAGCCAACTACGGTCAGGCGCCTGAACGCTGCTCACGGGCTGAACAAGCGTCGTGCGAGAAGCCCGGAGCCGAAGACGCGTGCCAGCGCCGGTAGGCCACGTGCCCGTTGGCCTGAAGCGCCCTGCGCGCCCTAGCCTCGCCAGCGCTCACGTTTCAACGACCAAGGGAACCCCATGTCCGACTCGCTCTTCGACCTGACCGGCAAGACCGCGATCATCACCGGCTCCACGAAGGGAATCGGCAAGGCCATCGCCTTCCGCATGGCCCAACATGGAGCGAACGTCGTCGTGTCGAGCCGCAAAGCGGACGCGTGCGAAGCCGTGACCGCCGAGATCAACGCCGCGGGCTACTCGGGGTCGGCCATCTCGGTTCCCGGCAACATCGGCTACAAGGACCAACTGCAGGCGCTGGTCGACAAGACAGCCACCGAACTGGGACCCGTCGACATCCTCGTGTGCAACGCGGCGATCAACCCTTTCGCCGGACCGATGATCGAGATTCCCGACGATGCCTTCGACAAGATCATGGCCTCGAACATCCGGTCGAACCACTGGCTGTGCAGCATGGTCCTCCCGTCGATGAAAGAGCGCCGGCAGGGGTCGATCATCATCGTGTCGTCGATTGGCGGTCTGCGCGGGAGTGCGATCCTCGGCGCATACGGGATCTCGAAGGCGGCTGACCTGCAGATGGCCCGGAACATCGCTGTCGAATACGGCCCGTTCAACATTCGGGCGAACGCGATCGCGCCGGGTCTCGTGCGGACGGACTTCGCCAAGTACCTGTGGGAGAACGAGGAGATCCTGAAGACCGCCACCGCGGGATCGGCCCTTCGACGCATCGGGGAGCCCGACGAGATCGCCGGGGCCGCGGTGTTCCTCGCCTCGAAGGCGGGCGCATTCACGACCGGCCAGACGATCGTGTGCGACGGTGGAGCGACGATCTGACCGAGTCGCCGCGGGCCGGGGAAGAACTGTGGTCCGCCCGTGGTTGAGGGATCCGGGAGGGTTTCTCCTACCGGGGTAGTGCAAACCTCGGAGATGAGGAAGAATGTTGACCATGACTGACACCGCTGTGCTCTCCGACGACGCCCGCACCGAGCGGATGAAGGCGTTGCAGAG
>JANMYF010000350.1:0-22867 GCA_031381685.1 Acidimicrobiia bacterium | reverse complement strand
CGGCGAGGTCGCTGAACGCGGCGACGGCTCGCCGGCGAGCGAGGTCGAGCACCTCGGCGCCGACGGCACGGAGGGAATCGCGTTCACGCGTCGTGAAGCTCCGGTCAGGTTCACGAAACACGGCGAGCAGCGAGGGTTTCGTCATCCGGATGCGGTGCCACCACAGCCAGGGTTCGGGCACCGATCGGCAGGCGCAGCGGCCGTTCAACGCGTGGCTGACCGCCGGCCCAGGACCAGGCGGCGTCACCGGCAGAACACGGAGACAGGCAGACGGTCTCGGAGAGCGACATGGTGCATGGCTACCCACCCCTAGTGGTTCGTCCGTAAACCGTTCTCGTCACGAAGTTCGCGTTGTTCCTCCCCGCAGCGCAGTGACCTCACGACCGGTCCCACTGTCGACAAGAACCTACTCGTGACGTGGAGGACAAGAAAGACGTGGATGACAAGAAATTCGCCACGTTTGTGCACGAGCGAAAGGGGTACTGCGGAGAGACGGCGCCGCATGGGCGTCGTGCAAACAGAGAGTAGGCATCAATGATTGGTTTCATCCTCGGCATGATCGTCGTCGGCCTCATCGCTGGCCTCATTGCGCGAGCGCTCGTTCCAGGACGAGATCCCATGTCGGTCGCTGCCACGATCGTGCTCGGCGTTATCGGCTCGTTCGTCGGAGGTTTCCTTGCCGATGTGCTGTTCCGAAACGATGCGCAGGACCGGGGCCTCAATGCCGCCGGACTTGTCGGGTCGGTGATCGGTGCGGTGATCGCGCTCTTGGTCTATCGCTCCATGAACAGCCGGCAAGCGCACCGCTAGCCCGGCGACGTCCGCCACGGCTACGCCACTACCCCCCTACAAAGGACACACAACCCATGACCCACAACGTTCACCACCGACGAGTTCGCCGGTTTTTCGGAACCGTTGCCCTCGTGATCGCCCTCCCTCTCACACTCGTTGCTTGTAGCAGCGACGACAACGCCGACGTCAGCGCAGCGGTCTCCGACGCGGCGTCAGATGCCGGCAATGCGGTCGAATCCGCGGCGGCCGACGTTTCCGCGGCGGCTGACTCGGCCGTCGACTCGTTGGCCGACGACAACGCCGATGAAGGTCCCGCAAAGGACCTCGCTTTGCAGGTGAAGGCCAAGCTCGATTCCATGGAGAGTCCGGGCGAGCCCCTGATAACCAACATCAATGAAGCGACAGCCGGCATCGTCACGGCTCCCAACAAGGTCACTGGCGTCGATGACGGTGACAATGATGGCAAAGACGACGACGCCAAGTTCACCATCGAGAGCGACGGCGGCGACGACAAGGCATGCGTGCAGAGCCAAGACGGCGTCTGGGAAGTCACCGACGACGAATGTTGAGTCGGGCTGAGAACACAGGTCCTCGCAACCGCTAGATCCTGTTGAAGGAACGAGCCGTCACCTCCCTCCCCGGGTGGCGGCTCGCTTCTTTTCCAAATGAATGGTGGTATGGCATTGACGGTGCCCTGTCGAAGGAGCCGGAAGTTGCAGAACCCCGGTGCTGATCCGAGCGGGATACGGCGTGATGTCGTGAACCCGGTTCTTCACTGATCGGCCTTGTGCCCTCCGACGTTGTCGTGGGGCCGGTCTGCCTCGAACCGAATCGGCGGTTTGCTGAACCGTTGCATGGGTACGACGGCCCCATGACTTGGGCGGTCGCCGCCCTCCTTGGAGTCTTGATGCAAAGAGCGACTGGTCCCCAACCGGGCCCGACCCCGTCATCGGTTTCACCAACGAGCCGCTGTCGAACGAGCCGCTGTCCAAGCCCCGAAGACGCGAGCATCGCCGTGGACCGACCTAACCGAGTTCCTGAACCACTTCTGGAGGACCAATGTCTGAACGTCTGCGCTCACTGTCCAACGACTATGGGCAGAGCCCCTGGGTCGACAATCTCAAACGCGCAAATCTTCGCGACGGCACCCTCGCCCGGCTTGTCGAGCGAGGCGTTTGCGGTGATACGAGCAACCCGACGATCTTCCAGAAGGCTTTAGCCGGATCGACAGAGTACGACGCGCAGATCACCGAGCTGGTTGCGTCCGACCCGAGCACCGAGGCGATGTTCTGGACAATTGCCTATGACGATGTCAGCGATGCGTGCGACGTGCTCGCTCCGGTGTTCGACGCGACGAACGGTGTTGACGGCTACGTCTCCCTCGAAGTATCCCCGGCCCTTGCCCTCGACGGCCCCGGCACCACGTCGGCTGCCCGCGAGATCCACGAGGCTGTGGCCAAGCCCAACCTTATGGTCAAGATCCCGGCGACGGCACCCTGCCTCGAATCGATCGAAGCGATGATTGCCGAAGGCCGCAACATCAACGTCACCTTGATTTTCAGTCTCGACCGCTACGACAAGGTCATCGACGCATACTTCAACGGGGTCGAAGCACTTGCCGCTGCAGGGACCACCGATCTCTCAAACGTGGCCTCGGTGGCGTCGTTCTTCATTTCGCGTGTCGACAGCGAGGTCGATAAGCGGCTCGATGCAATCGCTACGCCAGAAGCGCTGTCGTTGAAGGGCACCGCGGCGATCGCCCAGGGTGTGCTCGCCTACCAACTGTTCCGGCGTCGGTTTAGCGGACCACGCTGGGCGCGTCTTGTCGCCCTTGGTACTCGTGTACAGCGCCCGCTCTGGGCGAGCACATCGACGAAGAATCCGGCTTGCCCTGTCACCCTCTCTACGTGGATTCCCTTATCGGGCCCGACACGGTGAACACCTTGCCGGAGGCGACACTCGAAGCCTTCGCCGATCACGGGTCCCTGGCACGCACGATCGATACCGTCGACGCAGTAGTGGCCGCCGACGCAACATGGAAGAGCCTTGCTTCGGTGGGCGTGGACATGGACGACGTAGCCCAGCACATTGAGCACGAAGGCGTGGAGTTGTTCCGGAAGAGCTTCGACGATCTCATCGCGACGCTCACCACGAGCGCCGCCACTCTGAAGTCGAAGCATGCGTGATGGGTCGGTGCTGGCGACCAACACGGCCAATTCAGTGACCGGACTCGGTTTTGACGGTTCCGTAGCGGGTACAGCTCGTTTCGGCTTCCCATGGAAGCCGCACCCGGTCAATCGGCTTTGCGTCGCTTCACGAGCACGCAATCCAACAAGAGAGGCGAGTTCATGCCGACCACAGAAATCTCGATCAAATCGGCTCGACGGGCCGTGATGGCGGTACTGCTTGACCCCACGACCTATCCCACGTGGCTGGTCGGGGCGAAAGCAACGCTCTCCGTCGACGACCGCTGGCCGGCGCCGGGGTCAAGCTTTCGCCACGTTGTCGGCGCGGGCGTCGTACGCACCAGTGACACGACGACGGTCATCGATGTCGACCCTGGAGCGTCACTCTTCCTGAAGGTCAAAGCTCGACCATTCGGCACGGGTCACGTACGTTTTGACGTGAAGGAGATCGCACCAGACACAAGCTCGGTGACGCTGAACGAGACTCCCGATAGCGCCTACCTGCGGTTACTTGGACCGATCATCAACCCTCTGATAGCCCTTCGTAACAGGGCGTCGTTGCGCGCGCTTCGATCTCACATCGAGGACAGCAGGACTTCGGCCCTCACGTGAAGACCGCTGCGAATTACTTCGACGTTGTGGTTCATCGACTCCGAAGCCCGAGTATGCAAACGTACCTTCAGGAAGGACCGCCAGCATGACAGCTCGAATTTCCCATGAATTACGCCAGCATCCGCCCGCGGTCAAGCAAGTTCGTCGGGTGGGGTTGGTCCTGGGGGCTGGTGGAGTTCCCGGTGCCGCCTTTCATGCCGGAACACTCCTTGCCTTGAAGCAGGATTTGGGTTGGGATGCTGATCGTGCCGACGTCGTTGTCGGTTCGTCGATCGGCAGCCTCGTCGGTGCGCTCATCCGTGCACGTCTTTCTGCCGACGACATCGCCGCCTGGGCGGCGTCCGTGCGGCCACTTTCGAGCGGTGTTCCGACGCGCCGTGTCCTCGAGCAACTTGAGGACAAAACCCCGAACATTGCTGTACCGGCGCCGCTTCCTCCAATTCGGCGAATACGGCAGGCTCAACAGCTGATCAGTGGATGGAGGCAGGGGAGCATTGCACCCCACACCGCCGCCATGGCGCTGCTGCCCGGCGGATGGGTCGATCCAGCGGAGAATTTCCGCGCTCTAGAGACCCTCCTGCCGAAATGGCCGTCGAAAGCTCTGTGGATAGTCGCCGTTCGAATTCGCGACGCTCACCGAGTGGTATTCGGTAAAACTGGAGTTACTCCCGATCTTGGGCTTTCAGTTGCCGCTTCGTGCGCGATTCCGGGGGTGTTCCGTCCCGTCAAACTCGGTTCAGAATCGTTCATCGACGGAGGTGCCCATTCGCCGACGAATGCTGACCTTCTGGTTCATGCCGGGGTCGATATCGCGGTGATCCTCTCGCCCATGTCGGGTCACGCTGGCGCAGGAAAAGGGCACCTCGATCGTCGGCTTCGTGCATTCTTCAGCCGTCAACTCGACGCCGAACGAAAGCAGCTCGAGGCTGCAGGTATTGAGGTCGTCGTTTTCCAACCCGATCGGACGGTGAGCCGGTCAATGGGAAGGAATCCGCTTTCTCGGTCGCATTCGAGCGCCGTTGTCCGAGAAGCGTTCTTCGCCGCAGGGGAGCACATCTCTCGAGTTCGCGCCTTCTCCCGTGCTGAATGGCACTACAACTCGGCCGCATAACGTCGAACACACACTGCCTCGACAACTCGGCCTGGACTCCTTCGCTTGTCCGGCGTGCGATCTTTTGCTGGCTTTGTGCGTGGACGTCGGCGATCTACTGCGACAATCAGGAACGTTATGTGGACCTACAAACAATCGAAATCGATGCTGATCGCGGCGGTCGATAGCGTGCTCTCGAAACGAACACCGACCACGTCCGGTCGCCGCGGGGACCAAAATGCGGGGAGCCTCAGATGACGAAAGCTCGCGGCTGTGCGCGGGTCGGTTGCTCGGGCTGGTCCTACGACGACTGGCGCGGAATCGCTACCCCGACGATGTCCCACGGCGAAGCTGGTTCGAGCACTACGCATCCCTCTTCGCGACAGTCGAGCTCAACAGCACCTTCTACCGACTGCCTACGCCCGAAACCGCCAGCCAATGGGGATCTCGGGCACCTGCCGGGTTCGTCTACGCCGTCAAGCTCGGACAATTCGGAAGCCATCGAAAGAAGCTCCTGGACGCCGCAACGTGGTTGCCGAACCACATCGAACGCGTCGAGCGCCTCGGCGTCGCGCTTGGACCTACCCTCGTGCAACTCCCACCGCGATGGCGTCGCGACACTGGTCGTCTCGAGGAGTTCCTCGCCCTTACTCCCCGTTCGATGCGCTGGGCGTTTGAGTTCCGCGGAGCGTCTTGGATCCACGACGACGTGTTCGAGATTCTCCGCCGGCACGATGCGGCATTGTGCATCCACGACATGTTGATCGGCCACCCCTGGATACGCACGACCACGTGGACCTACGTCCGCTACCACGGGCCTTTCGCTCCGGATAGACCATACCGAGGGCGGTATGGGCCAACACGGCTCGGAATGGGCGCCAGGGCCATCTCTAACTGGTCGATTTCGCTTGCGTGGCGTTCGACGTCGCGGGCACGTTCGTCGTGGTAGTGCTCGTCCCGCCGATTGACTTCCTCGAGGTGCGCTGCGCCTCGACGATTGGCCTCGGCCATGTGCAGTTCGTCGCGTCGTTCGGTCTCGTCCAGGTGCAGCTCGTCGCGGCGGGCGATGTCGGCGAGGTGCTCAGCCTGGGCTCCCAGCGCGTCGGTAAGGACGCGTTGGACGACCTCTTGAAGGTCCATGAACGATCGTCGCGCATCAATCGCCCTCGTCTTGGCCGGTCGGTGGGCGGTCCTCCGTCGAATGGACCACGCCTCAGCGACACCGTAGCTCTTCTGGGGCCGAACCGCAGCGAGGAGCCGCTGAGTTGAAGCCCGGGGCTACTGCCCGGTCTGCAGGCACTGATGCCACTGCTCGAGGTGTGGTCCGGCATCGGTGTCGAACCGCGTGGTGCTGTCGAGTTTGTGGTGCTCGGAGTTTTGGGACGGCAGGGCCTGCATGTCTCCGTGGAGCATTTCGAGACCGGTTATCGCGAGGAGTCGGTCGATGTGCTTGTTGCCCCGGGTGACCGTGAAAAGGCCGGGCTTGTAGAGACGAAGAAACACGTTCAGGCCACTCGAATCCATGAACGTAACATCGGTGACGTCAATGAGTACGGGTGGATCCTCGAGAGCAGACCGTAGTTGTGCCTCGATTGTCGATGCAACGGTCATGTCCACCTCCCCGCTGAGCCGCAAGGTGTGGCGCTCAGCCATCGCACTCGGGCGGCGTCCAGCAGTCGGGTCGTCGTTCTTCACGGAGGGGCGTTCTCCTCATCCCGGGGGAGTACGAACCAAACCACGACACTCCCCCCGGAACGAGCGTGGATGGGCCGCGTCTTGACCTGATCGCAGTTTTAACGGTCGGTGAGCTGATCGTCAAGAGCCGAGGAGCCGCCCGCGGCCCTCGGAGGTTGGTGTTTTCACCCCATGGGAAGCTCGAGGGTGTCGGCGCTTAATCGGGTGACTTCCCGGTGACTTCGATTCGTCGGGGATGTGCCATTCGGCGTCGCATCGGTCTGCCACCATCCCACCGAAGGACGTCGCGCAACTGGCGACCGACTGAGCCGGGACGGTGCGTCAGAAGACCGTCGCCGACGGGTCGAGACCGAGCCGGTGCCGGCCGCCGACGATGTAGTGGTTGGGGCTCATCGCGACGTGCTTCGCGGCGGCCCTCGCGTCACGCTCGTAGCGCTCGAGGAGAGACGATCTGCTGATCGAGACGGCGCCCGCCATCTCGGTCAGCAGATCGATCGCCCACAGCGCGGTCTGGCTCGCGAGCGTGCACGCCATCCGAAACTCGACAAAGGGACCGGCGATGTCACCCCCGCCGTCGATCGCGGCAAGCAAGTTGGTCATGGCCTCTCGAAGGTGAGCTCGGCTCGCGCCAAGCCGCGCCACGATCGACCCCAGCCCGGACTGGACCAGCTCGCGCTGCGACAACTGCACCGTCTCGCTCCGACGCCTGCCCGACGTGGCCATTTGCACGAACTCGGCGACCGCCCCTCGTGCGATGCCGAGCGGGACCGTCGCGACCGTCCACGAGAAGATCGCGGGGGTCGGCAGCCGGTACAGCGTTGCTGGGTGCTCAGGCCGCGGCTGGAACGTGTCGACGAAGCTCGCGTCGACCACGACGTCGTGCAGTTCGAAGTCGACGCTACCGGTGGCCCTCAGGCCCGACACGTCCCAGTTGTCATGCAGCACCACCTGATGGCGCGGGACGTACGCCAGGACCAGCTGGCCGGTGGGTGCACCATCGACATGCACCTCACACATCGGCGCAAACCAGGTCGCGTGCGGCGACCCGCTCCCGAACGCCCAACGCCCGGAGACGACGAAGCCCGCCTCGATGCGTTCGGCGCGGCCTCGTGCAGCCGTGGACGACACGACAAAGGCATCGGGATCGTCGAAGATCCGATGGGCCGCGTGCTGATCGAGAAACGCGCCTCCCCGCGACATTCCACCCCCGTTACCGACGAGCCATCCGATAGTTCCGTCGAGCGAGGCAGCCTCCTCGACGACGTCCATGAACTCCAACGCCGAAAGCCCAAGTCCGCCCAATGACACCGGGAGCCACAACCGGAACAGCTTGCGGGCGCGTAGCTCGTCGACGAGTTTGTCGGGCAGACGTCCCGCCGCATCAAATCCTCCCCGCAGCTCTGCGACCATCGGCGCAAGCTCACGGACCCGCTCGACGTGCATCGACACCTCGGTCATGCCGGCACCGGGCGCTCTTCGAGAGTTCCGACCATCGACACACAGTAGAACGACATCATCGGGAGCGGCGTGAAGTCCACGCCCTTGACCGCGTATGAGCATCTAGTTCAACCACGAGGAACTGTTCGAACCGTCCAACCTGCACATCCACCGCGTTGTCGTCGACCGCAGCGCGTTCGACAGGTTGCCGAACACACGAATCACGAGGAAATCGCTCAGCGGCCCCAAGCAACGGAACCTCTGCGAAGTTCGGTTGGTCTCAGGCGTGCCAGAGCGCTATCCGGCGAGATCCGTCTCGCGACAGTGTGGCGCTCGCCATGCATCCGCTCGACGGCGTCACATGAGGAGCGAAGCTGCTTTTCCAACGCAGTCTGCTCTGCGCAAGCCGGGGTTCCGCAGAGTGTGGCATTGGCATTGTGGCGTCGTCGTGCTTCGTCCTGACTCTCCGCCACCGGTATCGCTCGGTCGACGATGCCGCGTTGGTATCCCATGGCTGCGCGCGCCTTGTCTCGAGCTGTGACGTTCGCGTGAGCCTGCTGATTTCGCGATCCGTCAGCTGCCTATGACGAGCGACATAGGCTGTGTTGGCAATCCACTACTTGGCAAGCCTCCAAAACACCAGCCACGCGGTGCGGAGGTCAGGAGCTCCCTTTGTCGCACAGACTCGTTCCGTCGCACCGGTGCCTCGCCGCGTACGTAGCTATTGCGAGTGTCTCTCTGACGGCGTGTTCGGGGCCTGACTCCGATGCTGCCGGGCCTTCCCGTCCTACGAATTCCGTCGCTGAACCCACACGGCCGGCTATGTCGGCAGTGACTACCGCTGCGCCGCGAACGTCGGCGCCGTCGCCCCGCGCAGCCCCGCCACCGCAAACGACCCAGGTGGCTACTGTCGGGTCCTCATCGGTTCGCGTTCCGACGACGCTGCGGCACGAGGCTGCCCCCGCGAGGCTGGTGATCGATGCCATAAATGTCGACGTTGCGCTTGGTCCTCTCGCTGTGGGTCGAACGGGAGTGCTCGAAGTCCCCGCCAATCCGAACGATGTGGGATGGTGGCGTTCGCGGCGTCGGGCCGGGCCGACGGTCATCGTCGGGCACGTCGATTCGCGAACCGGACCAGCAGTCTTCTTCCGCCTCAAACATCTCACGAAGGGCGATCAGATCGTCGTCCGGTTCGACGGCGTTGCGGGAGCTACAACGCGCGAGTTCACCGTCCGGGACCTCGAAACGGTTCGCAAGTCGAGCTTTCCTTCTGCTCGGGTGTACCGCGGTTCGCCCGATGACTTGCGTCTGGTGACCTGCGGCGGAAGCTTCGATCGGCGCACCGGGCACTATGTCGACAACGTCATCGTGTACGCCGCTTCCTCAACGGAGCCCGGGGAATCGCCTGTCCCTCCTGGTGGCCGCCACGCGTCCAGGTAGCCGGCAACGCTGCCCATCGGGCGAAGTGAAACAGGTGTCACGCTGAGACGTTTGCCGGCGAAGAATGCCGGGCATTGGTCCGGTCCCAACCTAAGGAGCCCCCATGTCTCATTTTTTTCGACCCACCACACAACGTTCGTCTGACGCATCTGGCGTCCGCCGCTGTTCAAAACTCACCTACGCCGGACTGCTGAGCGTCGCGCTGCTCGCACCGATGGTGGCAACCCCCGCCTACGCTCAGAGTGACACCACGACCACAGTCGTCGCCGCCGCAACCGATACGTCAGTCGCGACGGACGCGACGACGGATACGACCGTCGTGGACGAGCCCGTGGGCGGCGTGGACGCCGGTTTCGGAGGATCCGTCGACCAGGATCACTCGAACACAGCTCCTCTTCTGGCGGTCGCCGTCGGAGCGGTCGGTGCCGCCGGCGCCGGGTTCTGGCTCATGCGTCGTCGTTCGACGGGTCGCTCAATCCGGTAGTTGGGAGGCCGCACGCACGGCCCTCAGCAACCTCGAGCATCAACAACGAACTCCTCGGCCCCGGCCGAGGAGTTCTTGCATCTGCGCTCGGGCCCTGGCGCTCGCCCGGCCTCCGATACACCACAGGGGTTCCGCGGAACGAGCTCTCCGCCAAAGTCAAGACGATGGTGTCTACCCGACGGGCAAAAGGGTAGTCGCGACGGTCTCGGCCGACGTCGGTTAGAAGAGATTGGGAGTGGAGGGCGTACCCCTAACAATGGAGGGTCGATGGCAACGCGCAAGAAGGCCACGTCATGCACACCGCAAGTCACGAGGAAGGCCACGACGCAAGGCACCAGGAAGGCAGGGGCCGGGAAAGTACCTGGTCTTACGACCGAAGAGCGCAATCGCCTTCCCGAGTCGGCGTTCGCGTTTCCGAACCAACGGAAGGAACCACTCACCGATGCCAAACACGTCCGCAATGCCGTCGCGCGCTTCGATCAGGTCGAAGGCGCGACCGATACGGAGCGGGCTGAGGCGTGGGACAGGATCGTCAGGGCGGCGGCGCGTCTCGATGTCCAACTGAGCGAGGGGAGCTGGCAAGAGCTGATGGACAAGGGCTCGAGCAAGCGGCGTTGGACGAACAAGGCGTAGCACTCGCAGAGGGCGGTGGAGGATTGCAAGTGTGTCGCGCGGGCGCAGGGCGCATTAGACAGAACGTTGGGAGGAAACGTGAATCGTCCGTCATCGACTCCGCCAAAGAAGAAAAGATGTTGAAGCGCGATCACGCCGACTGAGGTCTTTCCCGGGTGGACCTGCGCGGGGCCGTTCCGAGATTGCCCACCCGGACCAGACCCAGGGCCGTGACACCAGGCCCGAGTTGGGAGACAATCCGAAGACCGATAACGGCGAAATACTGCCAGGGAACGCCGCGGGTGCACGCTATATACGAGCACGACCGCGAATCGGATCGGCCGAAGTAACGGAGGACCTTCTGCGTCAGCTGCAGTCGAGGCCCGGCGTTTCGTCCTTCAGCGACCTGTGGGTAACGCGCTTGCACGATGACTTCCGGCTGGAGATGGCGGCGCACTGACAAGCTGGCTGCATCCAATCGACCAACGATGGAAGCCAACAGGCCCGACGTACTTCAAGCCAGGCCGAATTTCTCGTCGTGTGTTTCACCTGCAGAAGTACCGGATACAACTCCGATGAGCAGACCGCACTTTGCGGGCCACGCAAGGAGAGAGAAATCATGGGCATCACCATTAGCATCTTGTTCATCGCTGCGGGCGCCATCATGCGCTGGGCAGTCAACGTCTCGTCGACCGACGGATTCAACATCCACACCGCCGGGTTGATTCTGTTCATCATCGGCATTGTGGGGGCGGTGGTGAGCCTCGCGTTCTGGTCTTCGTGGGGCGGCATCGGTACTCGTCGCGATGTGGTGCGTGACGTGGTTGTGGAGGAGCGCCGCTGACCTGCAGCCTGACGGCCTGCGGCCGCTACCCGGCGGAGCCGGGTAGCGGCCGCGAGCTACAAGCGTTACATCGGGAGCGGCCGCGTACACGTACTGACGACGGGCTCCAAACACCTGCTCTGCTGAATTGCCGGGCCGGCGAGCATCCTTCCGTGTGATGGAAATCGAGCCGTTCGACAGACCGGGTGCGGGGTACCGGTCGGAAGACGCGATACGGATGAAACCGCGGCGTGCGAGACCTTTGTAACGCAACCGCGACGCCCGGAGGCCGTGGGATTCTTCAGCTGCCCGGCCGAGGGTTGCCGAAGCCGCTTTATGACGGCCCGCTCGGAAATCGTGGTCATATGGCCAGAACCGAGTCGAGGTCCGTCACGTCTGTGCGGGCGAGCCACGCCCGTCAGCCAGCGAACGTGCGAAATCGAGAAGATGCGTCCGGCGGAGAATGAACTCGCGGTGAGAACTCGCCCAACCCTGCGCATCCGCCGACCACAGCGGATGCGCAGGAGTCGTCATCCGAGTCGAAGCTTCACAGCGAGGTACTTTGCTCCTAGGACGTTCAGCTGATCAACCGGCAGCGCTTCGCCGAGCTGGGGAAGAAAGGTCTGCTCTTCCTCGGCCACGTGTTCAGTGATGCCAGCTTCAAGATCGGCGAGAACCGAGATCAGCCCGGTTCCTTCCGCCTGCATGGCGCGGTTGATGAGCGCCTTGGCGTGGGCCTGCTCGTCGTAGAGGTCTTCCACGGCGACGCCCAGCACTTCGGCGAATGCCGGATAGGCAACGAGCTCTTCGGCTTCGGAATGGGCGTTCAGGGCACGGCAGATCGTCGCCGCCACCGTTCCCTCGGCGTTCTGGTTGAATCGAGCAAAGAGTGCCTCGACGGTGCGGTGATCTTCGAGGATGAGATTGATGATGTTGGGCATGATGGTCTCAGTTCTGGGTGACGAGCAGGTTTGCGTTGAAGCGGGACCAATGCCGGTGCCCGCCCATCGCCTCGATGAGCGGGTCGGCGAGGTCGACCGCCGAGTCGGTCAGGAAGACCCCCGGATCATCCTCACCGAGGTTCCATTCCCGGAGCGTTTCGCAGCTGTCGCCCCATGCACCGACCGACTTGCCGTGCCGGAAGGCGATCTCGATGTAGGTCCGTACGCCCGGCTGGGCGAGGGCTGCGCTACCCGACGCGAGCAGGACAGCGTCGGCGTCGGTGGACGACGCGCTCATCAAGGTGCGGTCGACGGCGAGAACCCGGCCGTCGGATCGCAGGACGCCCTTTCGTGGCGCGACGACATGGGCGAACCCTCCGGCAGCGGTGATGGCGTCGCACAGGGCGGTGATGCCGTCGAGGTCGGAGCCATCGGTGGCCAGGATCTGTACGACGCGGCCGTCCACCGGATACACCTCGTCACGGATCATCGACAACGCAGCGGACGGCTCGACGTCGTCGTTGGGCGTTCCCACCGGGGCTTGTTCGCCGAGAGCGGTGGCAACGAGCTCGCACAGCTCGGTGTCGACGTTGGCCAGCATGGCCAGCATCCGTTGCACCACGATCGGTGCGTCCACGTGGCTGAGTTCGAAGCTGAATGCGTTCACCACGTGCTGGCGCTCGAGTGCGGTCAGGCTTCGGTAGAACATGGTGGCTTGGCTGAAGTTGTCGGTCTCGGCCCGCGCGCGGGTCTTGGGGCCCATCACCGGGCGAGGGATGTGCTCGTAGCCGCCGGAGCTCGCGTCCGCCAGGAATGGGCAGCCTCCGCCGAGGGCGTTGGGCAGATACGGCGTACGACCGTGCGGGACGCGCATCTGCATGAACCCGTCGCGATGGTTGTCGTTCACCGGGGACTGCGGCCGATTGATCGGGATCTGGTCGAAATTCGGCCCGCCGAGACGCGTGAGCTGGGTGTCGAGGTAGCTGAACAGCCGGCCATGCATCAGCGGGTCGTCGGTTGCTTCGATTCCGGCCACGAGGTGGCCCACGTGGAAGGCGACCTGCTCGGTCTCGGAGAAGAAGTTCGTCGGGTTGCGGTTGAGCGTCATCAGCCCGATCGGCCGCACGGGTGCGAGTTCTTCGGGGACCAGCTTGGTCGAGTCGAGCAGGTCGATGCCTTCGAAGGTCTGGTCCTCGGTGTCGGGGAAGACCTGCACACCGAGTTCCCACTGCGGGAAGATGCCGGCAGCGATCGCTTGATAGAGGTCACGCCGATGGAAGTCGGGGTTCAACCCAGCAAGCAGCTGCGCTTCCTCCCACTCCAAGCCATGCACGCCAAGGGTGGGCTTCCAATGAAACTTCACGAGGACCGTCTCCCTCGCGTCGTTGATGAGGCGGAAAGTGTGGACACCAAAGCCCTCCATCATTCGCAGCGAGCGGGGGATCGCGCGATCAGACATCACCCACATCAGCATGTGAGGTGATTCCGGGATCGATGAGACAAAATCCCAAAACGTCGAATGGGCGGTCGACGCTTGCGGTACGTCCAGGTCAGCCTCCGGCTTCGCCGCATGGATGAGATCGGGAAACTTGATGGCATCGCGGATGAAGAACACGGGGATGTTGTTGCCGACCAAGTCGAAGACACCTTCGGCTGCATAGAACTTTGTCGCGAAACCTCGTACGTCACGAGCAGTATCCGCGGAGCCACGGGAGCCGACCACTGTAGAGAAACGTACAAATACCGGTGTCGTCACGTCCGACGCGAGGAAGCCGGCGCTCGTCAGATCGCCCGCCGTCCCATACGACGTGAACTCGCCATGGACGCCGACGCCGCGAGCGTGAACCACCCGTTCCGGTATCCGCTCGTGGTCGAAGTGCATGATCTTCTCGCGGAGATGGAAGTCGTCCATCAACACCGGGCCCCGGCGGCCGGCCTTGAGTGAATCGTCCGTGTGCGGAATACGCACGCCCTGCGCGCTCGTGAGGAACTCGCTGTCCTGACCGGGAAGGTCACCGGTGCGAGGCGAGAGCACGCCGACCCCTGAGGCCGTGTCGACCAGGTCCGCACGACCACCCGCGCCGAACACCGGGGGCGGCACCGTCGTCTGAGCCGATTTCTTGGCTGTTGCGACCTTCGCGGCCACGGCCTTCACAGGCTTGGCTTTGGCTTTGGCGCCGGCCTTCGGCGACGCCGTTGCGTCGACTTTCGACCTGCCGCGGCCTGGTGACTTTGCCATCAGAATTCCTTTCTCCTGCCTAGGCGATCACTCTGATCGTCCCCGTCGTTCGCCGAGCGACGCGACGGTCCTGGCCCGTCCCGCCCACGGTTTGCTGACCTGACGTTGTCCTTGGTTACGTCGCGCAATGCGGCACTACCCGGCTCGCGCTCGCCCAAACCACGGACGGGTGGGAACCGTTCATCGTCGGCGACGACAGGCCGCAGCGCTGCCGCTCCACACCACCAGCCGCCACGCCGGCAAGGATGAACGACCTCAGCGGGCCGGTCTCCTACACCTTCGACCACGCCGGCGAGGTGCGCTCCGGTGCACGCGGCAATCCGTTGGTGTACGTGGTCGTGGCCCCCGTCGATTTCGTCGCAGATGCAACCGCCGCAGGGGTACCCGACGAGGAGGAGGATTGCTCGGACACGGCCGATTAGGCGCTCACGTGGTAGTCGTCCCCGAAGGGCGCGATAAGGAGTTCGAACTGCGCCTCATCGTTCTCGCTGAGTTCCTTTTCCAACAGCACCAAAACCACCTCGCGGAAGTCTCGGGCTTGTCGGCTGGTGGTGATCATCACCGCTTCGGCCACGTCCGAGAATCGTGTTCTGCCCGCAGAGAGTCCTTCGCGCAGCTGACGAAGTTGTTGCGCAGTGTTTCCGAAGACGTCTGCGCCCAGTCCAAGTTTCGACGTCATTGGCACGAGGACCTCCTCCTCGATGGAGAGAACACGGTCAAGCAAAGCGCGAATCTTGGATTCCGAATCAACCCTCGGCGAGGCTACGTACTCGAGCGCATAGCAGGCGAGGCGCGATTCGTTGTCAACGATTGTGTCGATCGGGTTCATGAAGTGCCTCCGAAGCCTGGGGAAGAAGAGACGATTCCTACCCGGTCACGTTGCTCGCAAACGTGAACGGAAACATTCGGGGGCCAGTGGAGCGTCCTTAGATGGTCCGGCTTTGCTTCCTGCGAAAAGTTCGTTTTTACACACCCGCCTGTTGGTCCCGCTGGTTGATCGGGTTCGCGCTCGGCGACAACTGCAAGGGAACCCACATGCCCGACGCGATGAAGACGGCGATCGCTACCAGGGTGGCCGCGACGTGTATCGAAGCGCGCTCGGGACCGAACGCAATCGGGCCGGAGTAGTGCGAGCCAACTGTGCTCGAGTCGAGGTATCTCTCCCCGTTATGCAGCGCCGCTAACGGCGGTTGCGGGCACGGGCGGCTGCGTCCACGGATGGAAGCGAACTGCCGCCTACGGCTGCGTGGCCAGGATTCGCAAGCGTTCGGTGCATGCTGCGGCAGATCGGTCATGAGTCCTCGCTCTCGGGCGACCTGCCGCTGCGACACAGCCGCGCAGCACACTCTGAAAGTGGCTCGTTCGCGATCACAAGCACTGAACGACGGCGTCATTGTCCTCGCTATTCGTGTCGGTTGGATTGCTCGTTAGCTGTGCTCCGGTTCGATCACGAACGGAAAGGTCACTCTCTGGAACGACGGCCACATGCCACGCAAACGGATGGACAACGTCGGCATCGTGGTCGAATCGATGGATGCGGCTATCGCATTCTTCGCAGAGCTGGGCCTCCAACTCGAAGGGCGAGCCACGATCGAAGGAGAGTGGTCTGGGCGCGTCACAGGACTTCGCGACCAGAGCGTTGAGATCGCCATGATGCGTACGCCGGACGGCCACGCTGCGGTCGAACTCTCGCGCTTTCTCGCCGCATGTCGTCGCCGATCACCCGAACGCGCCCGCAGACTCTCTTGGCAATCTTCGCATCATGTTCGCCGTGGACAACCTCGACGATACGCTCGCCCGGCTGGGCAAGCACGGTGCGCAGGTCGTCGACGAGGCAGTCCAGTATGAGGACGTGTATCGGCTCTGCTACGTCCGAGGTCCCGAGGGCATTCTCATCGGACTGGCGGAACAGATCGGCTAACTCCCAAAGTGCTCGTGCGTGACTCACGGGACTCCACAGCCCGCGGCTACCTCCCGAGCGTTGGCCGCCAACGACCCGCCCTCCCGGCGCAGTCGAGCGAGTGGGCTCGACCGCTGGTGTGCCGCGCCCAGACCGCGGGTTTTCAGTCGGGAGGGTGGGCCTGGCTTTGGGTTGAGGGCGGGCTTTTACGGGTTCGACTCGCGGTATGCGTCGTAGACCTCGCGGGACCAGTAGCGCACGGGCTCGAGGCCGTCGGCATCGACGAGTTCAGTCCGGACGCGTTCGTAGTCGTAGCTGTTGAGCTCGTACTGATTGCCCCACGGATCGGCCAGATCGAACGCCCAGCACAGGTCGAAGTCGATTAGGTCTTCGACCTGCAGGCGCTCACCGCTCGAGGCGGCGATCTCACCGGGCAGCGAGCGGGCGAACGCCATGAACATGTCGGCATCGACGCTGAACGCCACGCCGGTCTGTTGGGGAACCATCGGGTGCCCCTCGCTGACTTCGAAGAGTGCGAGGGTTGTGTGGCCGCCGTCGGCGGAGATTTGCAGCGGACCGCCTTCGAACCCGCTGGCCCAGAAGTCGAAGGTCTCGACGGGCTCGAACCCGAGGTGGGTGGCGTACCACCGAGCTGCCTCAGCCCGATCGGGCACGCGGATGTGGACGTGATCGAGGCGTCCCATCCGGAACGCCGGCCTGGAACTCATGGCCGCTGACCTTGGTTCGTCACGACCGGAGGGTATAGGTGAGCACCGCGTTGCCGGTCGGTGTGATGACGTGGTCGACCAGGTTGAGCCGCGTGACGGGAACCGTGTCGTCGAAAAGCCGCTTGCCGGCGCTAGCAACGACTGGGTGCACGGTGAGTGTCAGCGTGTCGACGACACCGGCGAGAAACAACCTGCGGACTGTCTCCACGCCACCGGCGACGATGATGCCGCCGGGCTCGTCGGATGCGGCGAGCTGCCGGGTGTAGTCGAGCGGGTCGCCCTCGATCACGTGGCTGTTCCAGTCGAGTTCGCCGGTCAACGTCGACGACAGGACGTGTTTGCGGACCGGGTTGATGAACGAGCCGAACCCGTCGTCGGTCTTGGTCGGCCAGTACTGCGACCATTCCTCCCAGAGGCATCGCCCGATCAGCACGTCGGTGACGCCGGTCAACGCTCGGTCCATCAGTTGCCCGTCGGTCTCGCCGAACGCGTCGAACTGGAACAGGTGCGGTGACTCCGACACCCCGTTGATGGAGGAGAACAGGTGGGCGGTGATGGGACGTGGCATCGGTGGGCCTTTCGGGTCGTGCTCTGGCAAGCGTTCTTGAACATACCAACTAGTTGGTATGTTGCCCACATGACGACAATCACCCCGTGCCTGTGGTTCGACTCCGACGGTCTGGAGGCGGTCGAGTTCTACGTGTCGCTGTTCCCGGACTCACACATCGACGCCGTGATGCCCGGCCCGGACGGCTCGCCGCTGATGGTCCACTTCACGCTGATGGGTTCGTCGTTCCAGGCCCTGAACGGCGGGCCGCAGTTCGAGTTCACCGAAGCCGTGTCGATGGTGGTTCCGTGTGCCGACCAGGCCGAGGTCGACCACTACTGGTCGGCGCTGACCGACGGTGGGCAGGAGAGCATGTGTGGGTGGTTGAAGGACCGCTTCGGGTTGTCGTGGCAGATCGTGCCGACCGAGCTCGGCTCGATCCTCGGCGATCCGGATCCGCAGCGAGCGGCCCGCGCCACCGACGCCATGATGAAAATGCGCAAGCTCGACCTGGGCGTCTTGCGTGCCGCGGCCGACGGTGCGCCTAGGTGAGCCCAGCCGCCCGGCGATCGAGCCCCGAGGCGACGAGGACCGCGTTGCTCGAGGCTGCGTTGGCGGTCATCCGGGCTCGGGGGTTGCACGCCACGACGGTGGACGACCTGTGTGAAGCGGCGGGGGTGAGCAAGGGTGCGTTCTTTCACCACTTCTCCTCGAAAGAGGATCTGGCGGTCGCTGCGGCGGAGCACTGGTCGGCGGTCACCGGCGCCCTGTTCGAAGCAGCGCCGTATCACGACCCCGTCGATTCCGCTGACCGAGTCTTCGCCTATCTCGACTTTCGGGCGTCGCTGATCAGGGGTGCCCCCGCCGAGTTCACGTGCCTCGTCGGCACGATGGTCCAGGAAGCGTTCGACACCTCGCCGCCAGTGCGCCAGGCCTGCGCGGCGAGCATCTTCGGTCACGCGGAGACCCTCGAAGCTGACCTGGCAGCAGCCCTCGCCGCCAGCCCCAGCGGGTCCGACGCCAGCGCCGCGAGCCTGGCCCGACACACCCAGATCGTGCTGCAGGGTGCGTTCGTGCTCTCCAAAGCCGCCGACGACCCGGCCGTGGTGTTCGAGGCGATCGACCACCTGCGGCGCTATCTCGAGTGCGTCCTGGGCCGCACATCACCCGTTCCCACCAACCAAGAGAGGTGTCCGATGTCCAGCGACGAAAGTCGACCACTGTCTCGCCGGGCTCGACGAGCCGACGCGCCGCACGCTCCACGAGCTCCGTCGCACGCTGTCGCCGCCGTAGCAACAGCCCGACCTAGGGCGCCACGTTGACGGAACTGGCCGTCGAAGCGTTCACGTCATCCAGGATGTGGTGGACAATGCGTCGCCGACGGCTCCGGGGGCGTGGCGTGGGCGCTCAGCGTGGGCAGCGAGTCGGTGCGTGGCGCGGCCGGCTGGCTCGACCCACGCCTCGCTGATCATCGATGCCGGACAACGTCTTCGTCAGCGTGGCATCGGTGTCGAACCGATCGTGGCTGTCGCCGCGCTCACCTCGTCGAGCAGGGCCTGCTCGGGCTGGACGACCCGGTGGACGGTGTCCGGCCCGAGCTCGCGAGCCCGGCTCCTGCCCGACCCGCACGGCGGCCTGGACCAGCCTGTCCGGAGCGACGGCCGCTCACTCTGCGCGACCTGCTCAACCAGATCGGACCGACCTCATCCTCGATGAGCGAGCGAATGGAACGTCCGCAGTGGGAAGCGATGTGCTCCGTCGCCGAGAAGTGGGGACCGAAGCCCGAGACCGTCGCTTGTACCTCGACGGATTCGTCGCGGTCTGATCCGCGGACGTCCGATTTGTGGAAGTCGCCGCGGGCTGAGGGTCTCTACTGTCGATGGCATGGCTGTCGACGTGCGTTCCGCAGAGCGCTTCATCTATTCGTCGGCCCGGTTGCTCGACCGGCACCGGACGGCGGTGCTCCTGCACGACGCGCCCGCGGGACCGGCGCTCGCTGCGCTTGCCGCTTACCGGAACGCCGACGGCGGGTACGGGCACGCACTCGAACCGGACGCACGCGGACCGGAGAGCGAGACCACTGCGACGCTGCACGCGCTCGAGGTCCTGGATGAGCTCGGCGCGCTGGACGATGCGCGCGCCGACATTTCGGCATGGGTCGCAAGCGTGGCCGAGCCGGATGGTGGCGTTCCGTTCGTGCTGCCGGGGGCGGCCGCGTACCCCCTCGCTCCGTGGATGGTTCATGGCCACGGGGGCTCGCACCTCACGTTCGGGTTCGCGGCTTTGCTCGCCTCCGCAACCGCGTCGGACTGGTGCTGGCGGCGGCTGGAGCCCGCCGGCGATCTGCAGGGCTACTGGTTCAAGTACGCGCTCGACTTCCTCGACCGCACCCCCGAGGAGGGGCGGGCGGCCGAGGTCATGGAGACGCTGCGGCCGTTGCTCCGGCCGGACGGGTCCGTGCCCGTCAAGGGCGGCACCGCCGACGAGAAGCTCACCGCGCTGACCTTGTCCCCGCGCCCGGAGGCTCGCAGCCGCGTGCTGTTTACCGACGACCAGATCCGGGTCGGCCTCGATGAGCTGGAAGCCGCCCAACACGACGACGGCGGATGGACCTTCGACTGGGCTGCGTGGGCACCCGGGCAGGCCAGCGAATGGCGCGGCCTGGTGACCCTGAGAGCGTTACAGGTGCTCCACGCACACGGGCGACTTGGCTGACCTCCGTGGCAATCGGAGGGTGAGGCGCGGCGGCCAACCGCCGGAGGACACGGCGAAGGTGCAGTGCGCGCTGCTCGTGGTCCTGTCCGATCGGAGCTCACTCCCGCTCGCGGAACCGTCGCACCCTCATGAGCGATCCGCAGGGGGACGTTGAGCAGAACTGCTTGGACCGATTGATCGTGTTGTCGTAGAACATCCAACTGCACTCTGCGTTGCCGCACGTCTTCAGGCGCTTTGGGTCGCCCGCAGTGAGGAGGTCGACCGCCGAGGCGGTGACGGTCGCAAGTACCCACGTCCAGTCTTCGTTTACGGGCTCATGCAGTGTCTCGATTCCGAACTCCGTGGAACTCACACGCTGCCGGAGAGTGGCCTGCCGGACACGACGGTCGAGCGGTTGGGCGTCGCGAGCGCTGAGTTCGGTACCGAAGGACCACTTCTCCAGGATGCGCCGGAGATCGCGACGCAGCGTGACTAGGTCTTCGATCGCAACCTCGGAGGGCAGACGACGCAGCCCGAGACGTCTGAAGAACCACTGCTGCCACTCTTGGGACGAGACTCGATCGACCGGCTCGCCAATGCCGAGGTAGTCCGTGAACGTGCTGTTGACGAGATCGATGCAG
This sequence comes from Acidimicrobiia bacterium, assembly GCA_031381685.1. Lineage (GTDB taxonomy): Bacteria > Actinomycetota > Acidimicrobiia > Acidimicrobiales > JANYDT01 > JANLQX01. The sequence continues at coordinate 2,006 of JANMYF010000350.1, read as the reverse complement.
AGGTGGTCGCTGGGATGGGAGGGAATCGAGGAGTGTGTTGCGTTCGGCATTCGTGACCAGCCTCGAAATCGCGCAGCGACGGGCTCGCCCCGACACCGAGGCGCACATCGTAACGTCTCATACGATATGACGGTAGTTACATCCCTAAGAACTGTGCGAACATCCGTCGGCCAGGTCCGGGGCTTCGGGGAGAGGTGGTCGGCTCGTCCGCAGGGTCGGTTATCGACGGGTGAAGGTCATGTGGGTGACGCCGCTCGGCGACGAGACCGACTCGATGTCGAAGCGCTCCTCCATGCCTTCAAGGCCGTCCCACAGGCGAACGCCGCGGCCGAGCAGGATCGGCACCTGCACGACGTGCATCCTGTCGATGAGATCGGCGGCGAGGAAGTCACGTACCACCTTGACGCCACCGCCGATGCGCACGTCGAGGTCCCCGGCCGCCTCTCGGGCGAGGTCGAGCGCCTCCTGCGGAGAGGCGTCGATGAAGTGGAACACGTTGCCGCCCTCCATCTCGAGCGTGGGGCGCGTGTGATGCGTAAGCACGAACACCGGCGTGTGGAACGGCGGGTTCGGGCCCCACCAGCCACGCCACTCGTCGTCGGTGCCGATGTCGGTCCACGGGCCGGTCTGCGGGCCGAACTTGCCCCGGCCCATGATCTCGGCACCGCACCCGACCATCAGGTGTTCCGCGAACGCGTTGTCGACACCGGTCGAGCCGCCAGGCTTACCCATGATGACGGAGTGGCCAAACTGGGTGCCGATCAGCCACTCGGACAGACGATGGCCTGCGTGCCCGAACGGGGCGTCTAACGTCAGGCCTTCGCCGGTTCCGAACCCGTCCAGCGAGATCGAGAAGTTTTGTACACGAACTTGGGACATGGCTGACTCCAATGGACGGGGAGAGAACGCGGCACAGTTGCTGTAACGTGTCACGATACCGCTAGAGCGTAACGCGGCGCGTCGCGCCGATCATCATCGCTCCCAGGGCTGAGCGCAGCCGGCGGCGTATCTCGACCGAACAGGGTTCGGGAGGCGACTCGGCCAGATGTTGGCGTTCCGTGCGATGCCCCGGCACAAAATCCGGGAACGGCGCAGGCGACCTTCCCCGTCAGCATTGCCGACACGACGTGAAAGGGATCGTGAAAAGAGCAGGCACACGGCACGGGCGCAAAATGTGTCGGACACCGTGATCCAGCCGTTTGACGGCAACGAACTAGCTACACCGCGGATCGTCTGCGGAACCGAAGACGAAGGATCTGTATGCACAAGCGAACAAAACTGAAGGTGTTGGGGGCGTCGGCTGTGGCATCGATAGCTCTCGCAGTGGGCATGGCGACCGTGGCCTCGGCCGGGCATGAGAACACGGTTCTCACCGCAACGCTCGATGGCCGCAACGAGGTCTCGACCACTGCCACCGACTCGCGAATCGTCGGAGATCCGAACGGTAAGGGCGAGGCGTACGTGTTTGGGATCGATGGAGATACGAAAACCCTTTGCTACGTGCTCACGGTGAGCAAGATCGGGACAGCAAAGGCTGCGCACATCCACGAGGCGGCAGCGGGCTCGAATGGCCCCGTCGTCGTCAACCTCGCCGCTCCGGCCGATGGGAACGCCGCCGATTGCCTGACCGAAGGCGAGCCGGGCAAGTTCTCCGGTGGCGCCACCGTGGCAGAAATCCTGGCCAACCCGCAGGATTACTACGTGAACGTACACAACGCCGAATACCCGGGAGGTGCAATCCGCGGACAGCTCGCTCCGCAGGGCTGAGCGGTGGCATCGGATGTAGCCGCGACCGTGGCTACTGTGAGGTGAAGTGTCGGCACAGGCGCAGGCCTGGGCCGACACTCTCCCGGGGGCGTCGTTGGTACGGGCTGGAATTTTCCAGATGTCCTCACCACCGGTCCTCGGTCCCGAAGTGGGTATCCGACCACGTCCGGCATTGCGTCTCACCAACCACCGAAAAGAAAAGAGAAGTTCAGGTCGATTTGCCCGAGGAGTGTCCCGAG
>JANMYF010000346.1:0-4248 GCA_031381685.1 Acidimicrobiia bacterium | reverse complement strand
CTGCGGATCGCTGGGGGGTCCGCTACCCTTCCTCGATGGATCCGCAGCAGGAAGAATTCATAGCGACCGCAGGGCTCGTGCTCGGTGAACTTCGTGTACGAACTGACGCACAGCTCGCGGAGATGGCGTCGGCACAAGAGGCATCGATGTCAGCAGTTGATGCGTGGCTCACTGAAAACAAGATCGACGAACTCCTGGTTCCCCTTCTTGCTCATCCGGATGAGTCAGTTCGTCTAATGGCCGCATCAGAACTCCTTCGAGTGGGATACGGTTGGCATGCCGCCCCAGTGTTTGAGGAGCTGTCGGAAATCGACGGATACCTAGGGATGCTTGCGAATGTAAACCTAATGCGCTGGCGCGCAGCAGTCGGCGATCATGCAGGAGCTGACGAGTCCGGCGAAGCGGCGATCGATGGTTTCCGACGCCTTAAGAAGAAGAAGCGAGCCAAAGGCGCGAAGAAGAGTGACGAAATCCTCTGAAGGCAGGTTGCCGAGGGGTCGTTCCAGCGAATGGTTCTCCGGCGCGATGACTTCGAAGTCGCTCTCGACAGTGCAGCCGTGCGGTCGATCGTCGATTCTGAACTGGCATTGGTCCGGAGTCCATTTGTTCAGCCTCCGACCACGGGCTGGCTGCAATCCGAGGTTGAAACGGGGTGCATTCTCCACCGATGCTCTTGTTCACCGACGTGACGATCATCTTCGAGAGCGAGATGACCCTCGGCCGACGGACGGGCGCGAACCCTCTGTGCTCACACATCTCAAAGGTTCAGGGGATCAACCGGCGCGAAGCGAAAAGGGCACTTGCTAACGTTTGATCCACGGCACACGGAGCAGCCGCTTCAGGAGATCGTCGGTATGAAGAAGCGGTTTGGTGAAGTAGTCAAAGCGCACGGCCTCACACTCGGTGCTGCGGTTGACGCTGGAGGGCAAGCGCAGATTTTCCGGGCAACCGATGAAGCCGGGACACAGCTTGCGATCAAGCGTTTGACAAACCTCGGGAGGCGATCTCGGTTTGATCGAGAAGTCGCGACGATGCGCAGGCTCATTGAGGAAGGCTGCACCGCGATCCCGCCCGTTCTGGGCTCGTCTTCAACCGAAGACCTCGCCTTCTATTGGATGCCCTTCTACGAAAGCGGTTCGCTTCAAACGCGGCTCGACGGAAACGAAGTGGAGGACCGCCTCGCACTCTGCGCTGAGTTAGTCAGCGCTGTCGATGAGATCCACAGCCGTGGCGTCGCCCATCGGGATCTGAAACCTGCGAACATCTTGTTCGACGAGAGCGACGTGGCACTCCTTGCCGACTTTGGGCTCTGCCTTCCGGGTGACGCGGACCGGCACACAGAAGTGAACGAGCAAGCGGGCCCTCGCTTCTACATCGCACCGGAACTACGCGACGGCCGCCAGGATAAGGCTGACCATCGATCAGCCGACCTGTACTCGCTAGCGAAGATCATGTGGTGCGTTCTGGCGCGCCGTTCCCTTCCTTTCGATCGTGAAAGGCCCCATTGGGAGCCTCAGAACATCCCATCGATCGTGACGTCCGACCCGTCGCTTCTTCCACTCGAGGAGCGGCTGCGGCAATGGATGAGTGAGGATCCGAACAGGCGACTGACGGTGCGACCGGCAGAGGTCCTCGACGCGATCACCGTCGCCGGAATTCCAGAGGCGAAGGGAGACGCCACGCGCGTCGGCGCGGATCCGAGCGTGGTGAACCGAATCAAGCAACGTGACGGCGATCGCCGAAGACGAGTCGCTCAGGAGGAAGCAGCAATTCGCGAATCTGACGAGAACCTGCTCCAAGATCGGCTCCGTCGACTGGAACTTTGGATGAACGCTGGGCTCGCCACCAGCGTCCGGGACTTCGTTCAGATCTCGACCGAGTGGTCGACTTACGCCGAATATGGTGCCGTAGCCCCCGAAACGGTCATGCTGAGCTCAGTCAGCCTGCTACACATTCCGCTGAGAGCGGCCATCGGCGGCGCACACGCTCGAGCACCTCAGACGACGTCCGTGACCCTTGACGGCAACGGTCCACCCTTCCGAATCGATCGCGACCTGTGGGGCTTCAAAATCGAGATCGACGGTGAAGACCCAATCCTTATCGGCTTAACGTGCGAGTTGGGTGCCGAGGAGATCGGGTTGTATGCCGGCGCCTTCCGTCAGCGCCCGACGGAAGGCCCTCAGATCGATCCACAACTGTTCGCGCCGATTCTCGAATATCACCCTCCGTTGCACGAATCCACATGTCGGCGCGCTGCGCAACTCGCACTGAAGGTCACAGCGTCGGTCGTTTCCTACGTCGAACTTGCGATTGGCGCAGATCCGCCGAGAAGCCACAATTCGTGAACCCTCGGCTCGGCGGCGCTACTCGAACGCCGGGACCGTCGAGGCGACGGAGCGGCTCTGCGTCGGAAACCGATCGGCAGCGTGCGCCGAGGGCGACCGGATCGAGCCCGGAACCTCGTAGCGGGCGCGACCAGTCTCGCTGCGGCTCCCTTCGGGTGCCTTCCAGAAAGGGCGACCCACGAACACCGCCGAAAGTCGCCCCGCTACCTCACGTAATGAGAGCAGTTCCTAGGTGTCGGAGATCAATGTGTCTGAGAATACGGCCGACCCCGCCCGGAGGGGCTTGGTCGCTTCGCTGTTCGGCATGGCGGGCGGGGTCAAGGGCGCCGGAGGCGAGCGCAGCGGTCCCTTGAGGCCGGTCGACGGGTCGGACCACTACATGCCTATCCGCATACCGAGCGAGGGCGAGTCAAGGTCCAGGTCCTCCTTGATCGGTGCAAGCTCTGCTCGGACCTTGCGTGGGTCCTCGCCGAAGAACGCGATTCGCTCGTTGCTGATGTCGTGCTCGAACCGGAACCGTTCGATCACGCCGACGCCTTCCCGCCAGACGTCGGCGAGATCCGGATCCTCGGGCCGCTCCCCCAACTCTCGTGTCAGATAGTCACCTGGCGAGGCGAGGGCACGATCGATTCGGACGCCGACCCGTCGTTCGATCTCGGCATCGACGACGCTGAGCCGATCGCCGACATCTCCTCGTTCGGCGATCATCGCGTCTCGCTGCCCCTGCTTCTCGGTGAGTTCGTCGCGTCGTTTGATGGCTTGGGCGAGGAAGTGGCGTTCGCCGTCGATCTTGTATCCGGACGCTCTGCCTCGTTCGTCGTGACGCGCGAGCACGTGTCGAACGCTTCGCCTCGTTGCTTGTTCGGCGGCTTGTTGTTCTTCGAGTGTGGCGATCCGATCCTCGTGAGCGTCGATCTGCTCGGTCAGCCTGGCGATCCGGGGTGCCAAGTCACTTGGCACGCGGCGGAGCCAGCGGTGCAGATCGTCTCGGTCGGCGACGAGGTCGGCATTCGGGATGTCGGCGAGTGGGTTGATCTGTGCGCTTGCCAACTGCTGCGCCCGGCTCGTCGACAGCGCAGATACGAGTAGTTCTTCGTTCGATCGTTCGAGGTTGGGACCGTGGAGGGGTTCGATCTCCCGTGTTGGTTCACCCACGACGTAGAGGTGGTTGCCGTGCCGTCCTCGGCTCATGGCGACGTAGCCCATCTCCCGGTAGAGGTCGTCGGTCCCGAGCACGAACGCCCGTTCGGCTGTGACGCCTTGGGCCTTGTGGACGGTCATGGCGTATCCGTGGGTCACGTGGCCGGCTTCGAGGTAGGTCGATGGGAGCTCAACGACACGGTCAGTCATTTGCACCGTCATCGAGCGACGGTCCACGTTGATCGTCTGGACGACGCCACGTTCACCGTTGCGGACATCGAGGCGGCGGTTGTTCCGCAAGGTCATGACGTGGTCGCCGGCTTGGAACGGTTCGCCGTCGACGACGAGCATCGGGCCGACAAGCGGCTCGGCCATCGTGGCCCGGGCGAGTTTGTTGAGGGCACGGACGTCTTCTCTGCGCGCTGCGAGCATGATCGGCTCCTCTCCATCGCTGCGGGCCCCGGCCCACGCGTCGACCATGCGCGTCCGCACGTCGAAGAGTGTCGCTACCCGTTCGATACGCCCATGGGTCTCGAACGCTGCGAGGGCCTTTTCGACTGACCCGCTCCGGAACTGGTTCAACGCCGCGCGTTCCCACGGTTCGCGCTGCCTTCGGTTCTCGGTCAACGTCAGGATGGGTACACGTTGGGCGAGTCCGCCGAGCACTCCCCCAGCGTCGATCTCCGGGAGCTGCCGGGGGTCACCGACGAGCACGACCTTCGCGTCACGTGATGCGGCGTGTTGGACGAGGCGGGCGAGTTGT
>JANMYF010000335.1:0-28688 GCA_031381685.1 Acidimicrobiia bacterium | reverse complement strand
CGATCATTTCGCGTGGGTTGCCATCGACGCAGCCGACCCCGGGCTCGTTCCGTTCGGATCGGCCCGGTTCATCCGTTCGCTTACGGATCATCGCGAGGCCGACATCGCCTTCGGTCTGGTCGACGATTGGCAGGGACGAGGTGTCGGCACTCTGCTGATCGAGGCGCTCGGCATCGCCGCGGCCGCGAGTGGGATCGATCGATTCACCGCCGATGTCCTGCGGGACAACACGGCGATGCGCCGCCTCCTCGCACGTCCGAGCACGCGTTGGGTGGGCACGGAGCCTGGTGTCGTGCACGCGCTGGCCGAGGTCAGCGAATTCGGATCCCGCATCGCCCCGGACATTCGGGACGCGCTCGTCCGGGTCGCGGCGACGATCGTCTGGAATTCGGCCGCGGTGCTTCTCTGAACGCGCTGTTGAGCATTCTCCGATCACTCGGGCGCGGCGAAACGAGCCGCCTCAGCGGAAGAACAGCGGTACTCGAGCGGTAATCCGACGGATGCGCCGCCGAATTCCCGCAATGGGTAAGACTTGCCTCGCCGTGCCTCTAGCGACTCCACCTTCGACCCGCCAGGTCGGCCCAGACGGTGCCGCCCGGGGTCCCCTCGCGTCACAGCGAACCGACGTGCGCACCGATCGCAGTTCAGCCGTCGCCTCGGGCGATGCGACGGAACTCCCGGCGGGTGAGTTCTTCGGGGAGCCGCCGGATGACCTGCGTGCCGGTCGGCAGTTCGGACTGGCGGGCACGCTGCTCCTGAGCGGTTCGGCCGCCGTCGTCACGGCGTTCGCGCTGGACCTCTCCACGATCGACGCCCCGGCCAGTGGCGTTCGCGTTCCTTTGGCGATCATGGTCGTCGCGTTCTTCCTGGCCGGGCGGTACTGCCTTCGCGAACGCATCGGGGGAACGGTTCACATCGTCGCCGCGACCGAGTTGCCGCTCGTCGTGGCATTGTTCGCTGCTCGTCCGATCCATGTCCTCGTGAGCGCCATCGCCGGACTAACGGCCGCGGTCATCGCGACCCGCCACGGCCAGCGCAGTGAGCGACTCCGAAGTGGAGCCCTGTCGATAGCGGAGATCGCCGCCGTTCTCGAAATCGTCGGCCGCATCGTCCCAGATCCGTTCGTCCTCCGCACGGAAACATGGGCCGCTGTGCTCGTCACGGTGCTCGCCGTTCGCTTCGTGCGTCTCGCGATCGTGCACCTGGTGGGCGTGCTGAGCAGTGAACACGAGTCAAAGCGGAGCCTGATCGCCGGGACCCTTGTCAGCATGGCGGCGTGCGCGTGCTTCACGTCGCTGGCGCTCATTGCCGCGATGGTCCAGACGCAGAGCCGATTGGCCATGCTGCTCGTCGTCGTCGTCTGCTTGATGCCGCTTCTTGCGTATCGCTCCTACGTGGTTCTCCGCGAGCGGTTCTCGCGGCTCCGTCTGCTGCAGGAGTACACCGCGGCACTGGCTCGGAGCGTCGTTGATCACCAGTTGATCAGCGAACGGGCGGCCGAGCAGGTCCGAATCCTGTTGAACGCCGAGACCGGAGAGATCACCCTTTCGCGCGGCGAGATCGCGGTGCGTGCGATCGCCGGCGACGAACACCGGGGCGTAGGTGTTCCTTCACCCGGGGACTGGCTGTGGGAGCGGATTGTGGCGTCGAAGCGTGCGGTGGTGATCAACGAGTCAACGGTTGGCGACGATGCCCAGGCATACCGGTCGATGGTTGGAGCTCGTGACATTCTCGCTGCGCCGCTCATGCATGGAGATGAGGTGCTCGGAGTGCTCGCCGTACGAAACCGCTCCGATGAACTTCCGACCTTCTCGCCATCCGACTGTCAACTCTTCGCCACGATGGCCGACCAAACCGCGGTCGCCGTGAGGGCCAGCCGCCTGCAGGAACGCGTCCAGGAGGAGCTGCGCGAGAAGGCCCGAGCGGCCTTCGTTGACCCGCTCACGTCGCTGGTCAGCCGGCATGGTCTCAACACGGCGATCGACGAGTTCGGTCCGAACCGTCGCGGGGCGCTCCTGTCGCTCGACCTGAACGGATTCAAGGAGATCAACTCGACCCTCGGCCATGAGTTGGGTGACGACGTCCTCGTACTGATGGCCGAGCGGATCCAGAGTGTGCTTCCGCGCGCAGCGACTGTTGCGCGGCTGGGCGGAGACGAGTTCGCCGTACTGATCCCAGACGTCGACGAGCAGGTCGCGCTGGTCATCGCCGAGCGCGTGCTGCAGGCCGTGCGTGCAGCAGCGGCGCTCGATGCTGCCACCATCTCGCTCGACGCGGCAGTCGGGCTGGCGCTGGTCCCCGAGCACGGGCGAAGTCACGCCATCGTGATGCGCCGCGCTGACCTCGCGATGTTCGAGGCCAAGGCAAAGCGCGAAACCTCCCCACGTGTCTTTGCTGCCGAGTTGGAGGCACAGAGTCATCGACGCGTCGAGCTGCTCCGCGAGCTCCGGGCCGCGCTTGTCGCCGGGTCTCTGACGGTCAACTACCAGCCGAAAGCGCATCTTCGCACCGGCGTCGTCCAGGGCGTCGAAGCGCTCGTCCGGTGGCATCATCCGCTGCTCGGCCACATCGCTCCGGATGAGTTCATCGGGCTCGCCGAGCAGTCCGGCCTCATCGAACCTCTCACCGAGTTCGTGCTGCGCACATCGCTCATCGACTGTCGCTCGTGGCGTGACCGTGGGCTCGACGCGTCGGTCGCAGTCAACGTGTCGGTCAGGACCCTCAAGCGCCCGGATCTCCTGACGTGGGTGGCGGCCATGCTGGAGGAGACGGGCGTCGCGCCGAACGGACTCGTCTTCGAGCTCACCGAGCGCGAGTACGTCGACGACGAGCCGGAGATCGGCCAGGCTCTGGCCGGTCTGAATGCCCTCGGCGTCGGGCTGTCGATCGACGATTTCGGCGCGGGCTATTCGTCACTCGGGTACCTTCGCCGACTGATCGCCGACGAACTCAAACTGGACCGCGCGCTGGTCAAGGACGTTGCCGTCGATGACGACGCAGCAGCGATCGTCACCGCGGTGGTGACGCTCGCCGACCAGCTCGGCCTTCGTACGGTTGCCGAAGGTGTCGAGGACGACGCCACGTGGCAGCGCCTGCACGAACTCGGCGTCGTCGTCGGTCAGGGCTACATCCTCAGCCGGCCCCTTCCGATCGACGCCCTCATGGGCTGGATGTGGGAGCGGCGCAACGCCGCCATTGTCGGCGGACGGTGACCGAACCCGCCTGGGGCGGCGGAGAATCGCCCCGGTGCCCGCAAGGCGTTCTTCCACGAATGACGGACAACGGTCGGTGGCCGGTAACGTGACGTAGTGCAGAGTGGCGATCAGAGTTCGGGTATGGGTGTCGGAACCGACCGGTTCGATCCCTCCGACTACGTCGGATTCCGTTCGCAGGGCTGGTCGTTCGACGAGAGCACCGGCGAGGCTGCGTGCTCCTACGCCCTCGAGACCGCAGATGGCCGCCGCGTGGACCTGCATGAAACCTTCCTCTTCCCGAACGTCGGTCGGGTCACTCTCGACGACGATCGCCGGAAGGTGCTGCATCGTCTGCTCGATCACCTGGCCGTGGTCGCCGGGCTCAGCTACTACAAGCTCGCCGCGCCGGCTCACGTGATCGTCGAGCACGGTGTCTGGTCGCCCGATGATCTGGCGTACCACCGGGCCCTGCTGACCAACGGTCTCGGCGAATTCTGCTGGCAGAACGACCTCGATCTGCTCGATCCGGTATGGACACTTCCGGCCGATGGACCGACCCCGAAGGCTCCGGTCGAGGTGCCGACGCCGAACGGCCCTCTCGTGCCCGTGGGCGGAGGGAAGGACTCGTGTGTTTCGATCGAGGCGGTCCGCAGCGCTGGTCTCACCCCAACGTTGGTGACCGTGCGACGCTTTCCGGTGATCCAGGATGTGATCACCGCGTCGGGACTCCCTGACGTGGCGGTCGCCAGGGTCCTCGACCCGTCGATCGGCTCGCTCGTCGCGCAAGGCGCACTGAATGGACATGTGCCGGTCACCGCGATCGTCACCTGGGCCTCGCTGATCGCCGCACTGCTCGGTGGCCACGACGCCGTGGTGTTGTCCAACGAGCGCTCGGCGTCGGAGGGCAATGTGCTCTACCGGGGGTCCGAGATCAACCACCAGTGGTCGAAGAGTGCTGAGGCCGAAGCGATGCTGAGCGAAGCGCTTCGCCATATCACGCCCAGCGTTCGATCGTTCTCACTGCTCCGCGGAATGTCGGAGTTGTCGATCGCCCGTCGGTTTGCCGACACCTGCCAGCGGTACTTCTCCACGTTTTCCTCCTGTAACGGGGCATTCCGGACTGACCCGTCGCGTCGCGTTGACCGTTGGGATGGCACCTGTGCCAAGTGCCAGTTCGTGTTTCTCGCGTTGGCCACCGTGCTGGGACGACGCGAGGTCGAGGCGATCTGGGGAGCCGATGTGTTCTCCGTGTCACCACTGCACGGGTTCGAGGCCCTGCTCGGACTCACCGAGTGGAAGCCGTTCGAGTGCGTCGGGGAGAGTGCCGAATGCCGAGTCGCGCTCGCCCTGGTCAGTGAGCGACCGGATTGGCAGGACCATCCCGTCGTACTGGCACTCTGCGACGCGGTCCGCCGGTCGGGTGTGTGGCCGTCGGCGGCCGAACGTGACGCCGCGCTGACCCCCGACACGGTCACCATGCCGCGGCCTTACGACGGCGTGCTGAAGTGAGCAGCTTCGCCACCCCCGGCGTCCGTCTCGATGACCTTCGGGGCCGCCGGGTCGTGGTCTGGGGAGCCGGCAATGAGGGGAGCGCCGCCGTCGACGTCCTGATGCGCCACGCACCGCCCGCCGAACTGACGGTCATCGTCGACGGGGAACCGGGGCCGGGCACGGCGGTCCGGTCGAGCGACTCCCCGGAGGGACGCGCCGCACTGCTGGGTGCCGAGGTGATCGTCAAGTCCCCGGGAGTAAGCCCGTATATGGGACGCTTCGCGGACGCTGCCGTCGGCAAGGTGGTGACCGGCGGAACGGCGCTCTGGATGGCGGAAACCCGAGGCCGCCGCATGGTCGGCATCACCGGAAGCAAGGGCAAGAGCACGACCTCGTCGCTACTGCATCACCTTCTCGTGGCGCTCGGGGAGGACGCGGTACTCGCCGGGAACATCGGGCGAGCCCCCATCGAAGTGCTCGGCGAGCTCCGTGACCGCGGTCCGTCGACGAGCGGTGCCGGCGTCGACAGATACGTGTTCGAGCTGTCGAGCTTTCAAAGCGCCGAGGTCGACGTGAGCCCGGAGCACGGCGTCCTCACGGCACTGTTCCCCGAGCATCTGAACTGGCATGGGAGCGAGGAGCGCTACTACGCCGACAAGATGAATCTCTTCGGTGATCCGTCGTGTGTGCTCGTAGCCAACACCGCGAATCAGGACGTCGCTCGCGTTGCCGGGTCCCATCCTTCGCTGGTCGCATTCGGTGTTGCGGGCGCCGTTCGTTCTCGCGGGAGCGAGGTCGTCGATCGAGACGGCCAACGCATCGTGGATCTGGGCTCGGGCCGTCTGCTCGGGTCCCACAACGCTTCGAACGTGGCCGGCGCCCTGACGGTTCTGCGGGAAATGGGCCACGACATTGTTATGCGCGCCGATGATCTGCAGAATGCGCTCGACTCGTTCGAGCCGCTTGCCCACCGGTTGCAAGTTGTCGGGACACGAGGCGGCCGGTTGATCGTCGACGACTCGTTGTCGACGGCACCGCAGGCCGCCGTTGCCGCGCTCGAGGCGTACGGTGACCGGCCCGTGGCGATCATCGTGGGCGGATTCGACCGCGGCCTCGACTACACGCCGTTGGCGACGGCATGCGCAGCCCGTAGGGCCGCGACCTGGGTGCTCGCGGTACCCCAGAGCGGCGAACGGTTGGTCCCATTGATCGAGGCGGCCGTTGCGGCTGAGAGGGCTTCACACGTGCACGTCGAACTGTTCGAAGGACCATCCGGATTCGACGATGCCGTCGTCCGCGCCGAGCAGGTGACTCCGGTCGGCGGCGTGATTCTGCTGTCGCCGGGGGCGCCGAGCTTCGGGCGTTTCAGCGACTACCGCGAGCGGGGCATGCACTTCCGGTCGTTGCTCGGCCTCCACCCGGTGGCCACATGAACGCGCCGACCACGACCGACGCCGAGGGGACACGTGTCGCTCCGGGCGACGACGTCGCGTCGGGTGACCGTTCACCGCACGAAGGCGTCATGACGCCCGACCCGGGCGCAATGGCGCTCGACGGACCGACGTGGTTCCACAGGATCCTGCGCGATCTGCGTCCGCACCGCCGCCTTGTTCTTCTGGCCATGGGAGGGGCGCTGCTCGGCGCGGTGACCGCCATTCTCGTTCCGGTCATCGTGCGAGACGTCGTCGACCGGGCGCTCGATCGCGGGACCGCTCACGTGACGGCAGGCGTTGCCGCGCTGATCGGTCTCGCCGTCCTCCGCGGCGTCGCGACCTGGATGCGTCGATGGTTCGGTGGACGCGTCGCAATCGAAGCCGAAACCGACCTCCGCCGGAGGCTCCACCAACACCTGCAGCAGCTGGACCCGGTCACCCACGGTGCACTCTCGCAGGGGCAGGTCGTCAGCCGCGCGAACGCCGACGTCACGATGATCAACCAGCTGATCTCGACGATTCCGCTCGTGAGCGCCAGCGTTGTCCAACTCGCCATCTCGTTGCTGGTGATGGTCTCCCTGTCGCCGCTTCTTACCCTGGTTGTGCTGTCGATGCTTCCGGCCCTTTGGCTCGCCGGCGGGCAGCTGCGCAAGTGGGTGTATCCATCCAGCCTCGACGCTCAGTCGAAGCAAGGTGATCTCGCGAACATTGCCGACGAGTCCATCGTCGGTGTGCGGGTGGTGAAGGGGTTCGGGCAGGAACAGGCGCAACTCGCCCGGCTCGAGGCGTCCGCGCGGTCGCTCTACGCCAGCCGGATTCGCAACGTGCGTCTCAACGCGAAATGGGCACCGCTCCTCTCGGCCGTGCCGTCGCTGGCCTCGGTCGCGTTGCTTCTCCTCGGCGGCACGCTCGTCCGGCGCTCGACCGTGAGCATCGGGACGTTCATTGCCTTCGCAACGTATCTCGGCCAGCTGATCGCTCCGATCCGCTTCTCGGCCATGGTCTTTGCGCTCTCGCAGATGGCGCGCGCCGGTGCCGAACGCGTCTACGAACTCCTCGACCTGCAGACCAGTGTCGGCGAGCGCAGCGATGCGATCGCCTTGCCCGACGGACCCGGCGTGGTCGAGCTCCGAGACGTCGCCTTCTCGTTCGTCCGCAACGAACCGGTCCTGAACGGTCTGAACCTTGGGGTCGCCGCAGGGGAGGCCGTCGGTATCGTCGGGGCGAGCGGGTCAGGGAAGTCGACCGTCACCCTGCTGCTCTCCCGCCTCGTCGATGCCGGATCCGGGAGCGTCACGATCGACGGGCACGACGTGAAGGACGTAACGCTGAACTCGCTCCGCCGACGCGTCGGCGTCGTCCATGACGACGCCTTCCTCTTCTCGGCGAGTGTGCGGGCCAACGTCGCGTTCGGGCGGCCTGACGCGTCCGACGACGAGGTCCGCCTGGCCCTTCGCCAGGCCGAGGCCCTCGACTTTGTCGAAGCCCTCCCGAACGGGATCGACACGGTCGTCGGTGAACAGGGCCTCACATTGTCGGGAGGCCAACGCCAGCGGCTCAGCCTTGCCCGAGCGCTCCTCACCGACCCTCGGGTGCTCGTTCTCGACGACGCGACGTCGGCGCTCGACGTACGGACCGAAGCCGAGATCCAGGAAACGCTGCGAAAGGTGATGCACGGTCGGACGACGATCGTGATCGCGCACCGACGCTCCACCCTGTCGCTCGTCGATCGGGTGGTGCTCCTCGATCGGGGTCAGGTCATCGACTCCGGGACGGACGCCGAGCTCCTTCGGCGCAGCCAGCCGTACCGGCTGCTGATGACCGGTGACCTCGACGGTCCGTCCGACTCGACGGCCGCGCCGGTGCCGGTTGCCGTCGCGCCTCCCGGTCCAGTCGCTTCCACTGCTCGCTCGGTGGCCGGTCCTCCGGGCTCCCTCCGGGCCGGCGAGCCCCTGGTTCTGCGCGGTGGTGGGCCCGGTGGCCCCGGAGGAGGTCCGCCTGGCGGCGGGATGATGGGCGGGGGCTTCACGATCGTGCCGACGGAGAAGACGCTCGCCCGCCTCGCCGCGCTCCCGCCGGCCAATGACCTCCCGCCCAAAGATGCCGCCTCGGCCCTCGACGACGCCCTGCGGGATACCTCCGTACCGAAATGGTCAGCGCTGTTGCGCCCGCATCGCCGGCTCCTCGGTGCAGGGCTCGCGCTCGTCGTCGTCGAAGCGACAACGACGGTGATCGGGCCGGGTCTGATCGGCCGTGGGATCGACACCGTCACGCGGCGTACTCCGGGAGGCTGGTCGCTCGGGGCGACGGTGTCGGCGTTTCTGGTGGCAACGCTGGTCGGCCTGTTCGCCAGTCGGGGCTCGGCGCTGCTCATCGGCGTGGTCGGTGAACGCCTCCTGTACGGGTTGCGGCTTCGAGTCGGTGCTCATCTCCAACGGCTCGGCCTGGACTTCTACGAACGCGAGCTGACAGGGCGGATCCTCACCCGCGTGACGGGCGACGTCGACGCACTCGCGAACGTCGTGCAGCAGGGTGTGGTGGCGCTGCTCCTCAACGTTCTGCTGGTGATCGGCGTGGCGGGGTTCCTGCTTCTCACCAACCTGACGCTCGGCCTTGTTGCTCTCGCGACGTTCCCGGTGTTGGTTGTCGCCACGCTGTGGTTCCGGCGGATTTCGTCGGTCGCGTACCTCTCCGTGCGAGATCGGGTCTCGGGGGTGAATGCCAATCTTGCCGAGTCCTTCGCCGGAGCGAAGGTCACGCAGGCCTTCGGAAGGGAGCACCGTTCCGTCCAGGAGTTCGGTGCAATCGTCGAGGACTATCGCTCGTCCCGACTCGACGCGCAGCGCGCCGCCTCCGCGTACTTCCCGGTCGTCGACGCGTTGAGCGTGATCGCGAGCGCGCTCGTGCTCTGGCGCGGCGTGGGTCTGGTGCGCAACGGTTCGGTCTCGGCCGGGCAGCTCGCCGCGTACCTCTTGCTGCTTTCGCAGCTGTTCGCTCCGATCCAGCAGCTCACCACGGTGATCGATACCTGGCAGCAGGCCGGGGCGGCGATGTCGAAGCTCCGTGACCTCTTCCGGGAGCCGTCGACCGTCGAGCGCCCGCTGCCCGAGTACGCCCAGCATGTTCCTGCATCAACCGACGGCCGCAAGCGTGGCGTCCGGATCGAACTTCGTGGCGTGCGGTTTGCGTATGCGACCTCACCGCGCGAAGCGCTCAAGGGTGTCGATCTGTCGATCGACGCCGGTGAAAGCGTGGCGATCGTCGGCCCGACCGGCGCGGGGAAGTCGACGATCGTGAAGCTCCTGCCGCGGTTCTACGACCCGACGGTCGGTCAGATACTCGTCGAAGGAATCGATCTGCGCGCCTGTGACTTGGACGAGTGGCGATCGATGCTCGGCTACGTGCCCCAGGAACCGATGCTTTTCGGTGCGACGATCGCCGACAACATCCGGTTCGGACGACCGTCCGCGTCGTTGGAGGAAGTCGAGCGGGCCGCGCGGCTCGTGGGCGCAGACGTATTCATCGAGGAATTCCCGGACGGCTACTCGACCTATGTGCAGGCCCGCGGGAAATCTCTCGCTGCCGGTCAGCGTCAGCTGATCGCTCTCGCTCGAGCTGCCCTGGTGAAGCCGCGTCTCCTCCTACTCGACGAGGCGACCGCGACATTGGACCTGTCGACCGAAGCTGTGGTGCAAGAGGCGCTCAGCGTTCTCGCCGAGGGTGCCACGACGGTCGTGGTCGCCCACCGTCTTGATACGGCGCGGCGCGCTGACCGCGTGATCGTCATCGACGACGGGCGCGTCGTCGAACAGGGATCGCACGAATACCTCCTCTCGCTCGGCGGCGCGTATGCCCGCATGTGGGAATTGGCGGTGTCCGGAGGCGAAGCGCGGCTGTAAAGGCCGTCGGACGGTTCCCGAGCGCGTCGGCGTCTGGCGGGGATGGCGGAAGCCTCGGGTGGCGGGGTCAGGTGACTTCCGTCCGCGATCGCCCGTTACTGCCCGTCGGTTGGTAGCGTGGTCTCTTCTCATGGAGACATCGACTGTTGCCGCCACGGCACCGCCCGTCACCCGCGTCGAGCGCACGTTCGGGTTCATCGACATCTCCGGATTCACGGCCTTCACCGACACGTTCGGCGACGCGGCAGCGGTGGCGAGACTCGCCGAATTCCGTGCGGTCGTGCGCGAGATCTCGTCACACCATGGGGTCCGCATCGACAAGTGGCTCGGTGACGGAGCCATGTTCGTCTGCGTCGACACCGGCCCGTTGCTCGCCTCGGTGCTCGACATCTCGGAGCGGCTCGTGTCGATCGGCTTCCCGCTCCGTCTTCGGGCCGGCATCGCCGGCGGGATGGTCATCCTGTTCGAAGGCGACGACTACATCGGCACGCCCGTCAATCTCGCCAGCCGTCTCTGCAACGACGCCGCCCCCGGTCAGACGCTGGTGACGGCCGAGTTGGCGGACTACGCCCCGGCTGATGCCGACATCACGCCGATGGGAGCAGTCGAGGTGCGTGGACTCGCCCAAGCGGTGCCGATCGTGTGCATGGACGGTTGCCCCGATTCGGAACTGACGGCCTGAGGGCCGGCTTCACGGGTTGAGAGCCGACGTCAATTCGTCGGCCCGACCGGCGAGCCGGCGATGAACCTCGTGTCGTTCGAGGTGCTGGGCCATCGTCTTCTTGCCCTTCGCGAACTCGGCGCCCGGCCCTGCGGCGAAGAAGGCCGCAACTTCTGAGGCTGTAGGTTCAGCCGTAAGCGCGCTGATGTTCCCCAGCATGCGAGGAAGTGAGGCCTCGGGAAGACGTGCTCCGATCGCCTCCCAACGATCGCGGATGAAGGTCCAGGTCTGCACGGCGGTGCTGCGAGATCCGAGCATGTGCAGGATCGCGAACGGAGCATCTTGCGTGCGAACGGCGTCTGTGAGGCATGCGTCGAGGCTCCGGGCAACCAGAGCCGGCTGTTCGAACGAACCGAGGGCATGCAGGAGTCGAAGGTCGGTCTGGGGCGTGGATGCGCATGCCCGGGCAGCCTCGATCCTGTCGTATCTCACGGTGTCGCCGTGGACCGCCGCGACGGTGAGGAGAGCCGGAGCGAGATCGGGATCGATCGACGGGTCATCGGCGAGGATCCTTTCAAGTGACGCCGCGGCGCGCTCGACGACGGCAGGTTCGCCGCCCAGTGTTCCCAGCGATTCCGTCAACGAACCCCGTAATCCCGAGATCAATGGACTCTCGCCGGCTCGTCTGGTTGTTCCGAGTTCGTCGACGATCGGCGCGAGGAGCGCTCGAACCAGGGCCTGCAGCTTCGGGCGGTCAGCCTCGAGGGCGATGCCGTCGAGCCGACGGAGTCCGGCGAGGGCTACCGACCAGACGTTCGGATCCCGCTCAGCCGGCAGAGCCCGCACGAGCGTGAGGAAGGATGCAATTGGTGACGCGCCGGCGAGTACGGCGGACCACACGTCGGCAGTGACGTCGTACCGCTCCACCGGGTCGAGCCGGTCAAACGATGAGGCGACCGCTCCCGCGAGTTCGCCGTCATAGCGGACCCGGTAATAGCCATGACCACCGGCGTTCACCACCACTCCCGTCGAACCTGCCGGAAGCTCCACGGTCATCGGTGCGTCACCGAGGAGGACACCGCCGCTCGTGCCGGCGGCCGATCCGCCGAGCGATCGGTACAGCACGGGTACGTCCCAGGTCTTGGCGCCGTCGTCGGTTGCGAGGTAGGTGAACGGCGCCTGCGACAGGGTGAGTGACGACACGCCAGAGCCTGACGTCGTCGCCGCGACCGAGACGAGGGGAAAGCCACCCTGAAGAATCCAGCCGTCCATGAGCTTGCGGACGGGCGCACCGGTGGATTCTTCGATGGCGTCCCACAGGTCCGTCGTCTCGGCGTTCGCGAACGCGTGCGATTCGAGGTAGTGCTTCACCCCGAGGCGGAACGGCTCCTCGCCGAGGTACTGCTCCAACATGCGTAGAACGGCGGCGCCCTTTTCGTAGGTGAGCACGTCGAACATCCCGGTCGCGTCGGCGGGCGAGATGACCGGGAACTCGATGGGTCTCGTGCTGCGGAGAGCATCGACTTGTTGAGCCATTGAGCGATAGAGCGCGAACGACGTCCACCGCTCCCACTCGGGTCGGAACTTTGCGACGCACGACACCTCCGCGAACGTGGCGAACGCTTCGTTGAGCCACAGGCCGTTCCACCACTGCATGGTGACGAGATCTCCGAACCACATGTGGGCGATCTCGTGCGCAACGACGTCGGCGATCCGCTCGAGTTCAGGCTTCGATGCCCTCGACTCGTCGACGAGCAGGAGTGCCTCCCGGAACGTCACGGCCCCGAGGTTCTCCATGGCACCGAACGCGAAGTCAGGAGTGGCGATGAGGTCGAGCTTGGTGCCGGGGTAGTCAATCCCGTACCAATCGGTGAAATAGGTCAGCGCGAACGCCCCGATCTCGAGAGCGAAGGCGGCTTGGCTCGTGCGGCCGGGACGGGCGATGACCCGTAGGGGGATTCCCCCTACATCGACGGCCGGAGTGGCCTCCAGCTCACCGACGACCATGCACACGAGGTAGCTCGACATCACCGGCGTGTCGGCGAAGCGCACCGAACGCTTCCCCGATGCGAGCGTCGTGCTGGACACTTCGTGCATGTTGGACACGGCCATCAGGCCGGCCTCGACGACGAGTGTGACGGCGAACACGGCTTTGGCATCGGGCTCGTCCCAGCAGGGAAAGGCCCTCCGGGCGTCGGTTGCTTCCATCTGCGTGGTGGCGATCACCTTGGTGGTGCCATCGTCGGCCACATAGGTACTGGCGTAGAACCCGACCAGCTTGTCGTTGAGTGCGCCGCGGAACTGGACATGGAGTGTGGAGCGGCCGGCGGGAACTGTTCGCTCACAGACGAACGTCACCCGGTCACTCGCTTCGTCGAGAGTCGCCGTAGCCGTGTTTCGGGATCCGTCAGCGGAAACGACCCACGCCTTGGTGATCTGCAGCTCCTTGGCGTTGCAGACGAGCTCGGCGGTCGGGGCCGCGACGTCCAGCTGGATTGCCACGTCGCCGAGGAAGTCTCGCCGATGAAGATCGGGCGCCATGGTGAGGTCGTAGCGGATCGGTCGTGCGGAGCGGGGCAGACGGTACGGATTCACGGCCGGATCGGCGGCAGCAGGGCGACACATTCCCACGAGTCTTGCCGCTTCCTCGCCGATCGTTCGTCGCCGCTGATTTGGGCCGAACGGACCCTCTTCCGCGGAGCGTCAACCAGTAACGTCTTCGGACCGTGAGTGTTCCTGCTGCCGATGCCGTCCAACTCGTCACGATCGGACACGCGATCGTGGATGTCCTTGCCTATGCCGATGACCGGTTCCTCGCCGATCACCAGTTGACCAAGGGCAAGATGGAACTGGTCGACGAAACCCGCGCGGTGCCGATCTACTCGGGGATGGCGGGCGCGACCGTGGCCAGCGGTGGGGATCTGGTCGAGCTGTCGGGGGGATCGGCGGCGAACACCGCTGTCGTCGCGGCGATGCTGGGCGCTCGCGCCGGCTTCATCGGCAAGGTTCGCGACGACGCCCTCGGCCACACCTTCGCCCACGACCTCGAGCACGTCGGCGTACGTTTCGCCACACCCATGGCCGGCGGCGAGTCGCCGGCGACCGGTCGATGTCTGATCAACGTCACCCCTGATGCCGAACGGACGATGTGCACCTACCTCGGCGCGGCCCGAGGTCTCCGCGTGCCCGATATGGACGCCGCTGCCCTCTCTGCTGCCCGGGTCACCTATGTCGAGGGATACCTGTGGGATGAACCATTTGCGCATGAGGCGCTCAAGCTGGCGATCGAGCGTGTCCACGCTGCCGGTCGGCTGTTCTCCTTCACGCTCAGCGATTCGTTCCTCGTCGACCGGTTTCGCAACGAGTTCCTCGATCTTTGCCAGAGGGACATCGACATCCTCTTCGCCAACGAGCACGAGCTCTGCTCACTGTTCGAGACCACGAGCCTCGACCGAGCGGCTTCGCGCATCGCTGATCTGTGTGAGATCGCCACGATCACGCTCGGCGAGCGTGGAGCGCTCGTCATCAACGGTTCGTCGGTGACCCAGGTCGAGGCAGCAACCGTGCATCGCGTCGTCGACACCACCGGAGCCGGCGATGCCTATGCGGGGGGCTTCCTCTATGGGTTCGTGACCGGTCATCCATTGCGCAAGTGCGCGGCCATCGGCAACGTCGCCGCGGGTGAGGTGATCTCGCGGATCGGCGCCCGTCCTTCCGGTGACCTCCGCCAATTGGTGTCGCACCTCGAATGAGCTCCATCTGGAGACCTCACCGGGATTGGGCGCTCCCGGCCTCCATCTCGCCCATGACGCCAGGGAAACGTACGGTGGGGGAGTTCACGGAGGCGAAACATGACCGAAACTCGGGGGAACGACCTTCGGCGTAGACAGGACGCCGTGAACGACGACCGTGCGTCCGGCGACATCGGGGTCGTCTCGCCGGTGCGCTGGGACGAGTACACCAGCGAGGGGTGCTGGGACGAGATGGTCGCCGACGGACTGGCCCGACCGGAGTGCGCCGGCGTCGCCAACTACCTTGCGTCGCTCTCCCTGGAGGAACTGGGACAGCGCCAGAAGGCCGCCGAACTGGCCATCGAGGCCCGCGGGATCACCTTCACCGTGTACTCCGAGGCCGGCAACATCGATCGGGCGTGGCCGTTCGACGTGATCCCGCGAGTGATCTCGGCATCGGAGTGGAGGACGATCTCTGCCGGTCTGGTGCAGCGCCTCACGGCGCTCAACATGTTCATCGACGATCTGTACGGCGACCAGAAGGTCATCCGCGACGGCGTGTTCCCGGCCGATCTGCTCGCCGACTCGGTGAACTTCCGTCGGCAGTGCGTCGGGATGAAGCCGGCGTTCGGCGTGTGGGCGCACATCTGCGGGAGCGACCTCGTACGAGGTGCCGACGGAACGATGTACGTGCTCGAGGACAATCTGCGTGTACCGTCCGGCGTGAGCTACATGCTCGAGAACCGTGCCGTGACCAAACGCGTCTTCGCAGACCTGTTCCGCCACCTCGACATCCACCCGGTCGACGGGTACCCGGCCCGGCTGTTCGACCTGCTCGCGTCGCTCTCACCCCGGCCGGGAGAAGCGCCGACGATTGCCCTGCTGACACCGGGGGTCTTCAACTCGGCGTACTTCGAACACGCGTATCTCGCCCAGCAGATGGGTGTGCATCTCGTCGAGGGTGCCGACCTGATGGTCGACGATGACGATGTCGTCTCGCTCCACACCATCGCCGGACCGGCGCGTGTGGACGTCATCTACCGGCGCATCGACGATCTCTTTCTCGACCCCGAAGTGTTCCGACCGGATTCCACGCTCGGCGTGCCCGGTCTCATGCGGGCGTGGCGCGCCGGCAACGTCGCCCTTGCCAATGCGCCCGGCGCCGGTGTCGCCGACGACAAGGTCGTGTATGCGTTCGTCCCCAAACTCATCGAGTACTACCTCGGCGAAGAAGCGAAGATCGAGAACGTGCCGACCTTCCTCTGCCTCGATCCGGTCCAGCGCCAGCATGTCCTGGCCAACCTCCGTGAGTTCGTGGTCAAGCCGGCCAACGAGTCCGGTGGCTACGGCGTGTTCGTCGGATCGAAGGCCACCGACGAGGAATGCGAGCTCGTCCGGGCCCAGGTCGAGGCCGATCCGCGGAACTGGATCGCCCAACCGATCATCAACCTCTCCACGGCACCGACCCTTGTCGACGGTTCGCTTCGAGCGCGTCACCTCGACCTTCGCCCGTTCATCCTCTCGGGAGGCACCTCCTACGTGACCGAGGGCGGACTCACCCGGGTGGCCCTGCGCGAGGGGTCCCTGGTCGTGAACTCCTCACAGGGCGGCGGCAGCAAGGACACGTGGATCGTCGACGGGGCGGTGAGCGGGCCATGACCGGCGTGCGCCAACGCGGTGCGTCTCCCGACCCGTCCGGCGCGGACCATGCCGTCGCATCCCCGCATGCGCATGAGGACGACGCAGGACCCGAAGACCATCAGCGAAAGGATCACATGATGCTGCTATCCCGGGTTGCCGAATCCGTCTACTGGTCGGCGCGGTACCTGGAGCGGGCCGAGGCCACGGCGCGACTGATGAGGATCCACACCGAGATGTTCCTGGATCTTCCACGCCACGTCGGCATCGAGTGGTCACCGCTCCTCGCCGTTACCGGCTCACGCGAGGACTTCGATGCCCATCACGGCGAGGCGACCGAGGATGCCGTGGTGCGATTCCTCGCGACCGACCCGGCGAGTTCGGCA
Organism: Acidimicrobiia bacterium; assembly: GCA_031381685.1. Classification (GTDB taxonomy): domain Bacteria; phylum Actinomycetota; class Acidimicrobiia; order Acidimicrobiales; family JANYDT01; genus JANLQX01. Next base: position 12,255 of record JANMYF010000335.1, on the reverse strand, counting down.
TCGATCGTCTCGGCTGTCTCCGCCGCCCGTGCGAACTTCCGGGTCACCCGGGCGATCTTCCCGAGCTCCTCCTGGGAGGAGCTCAACCGACTGTTCCTGTGGATCGCCGAATCGCGAGCGGTCGCCGTCGATCGACGCACCCGCGCGTCGTGGATGGACCGCGTCATCCGTGACTGTCAGGTTCTCCGCGGGTTGCTGTCGAGCACGATGAGCCATGACGCCGCGTACTCGTTCATGGAGATCGGTCGCGCCCTCGAGTGCGCCGACATGACGACCCGGGTGCTCGACGTGCAGGCCGGAGTTCTCCTGGCCCAGCCGGTCGCCTCGGAGGGCACGGTCGCCACGTATGCCGACATCACGTGGGCGAGTGTGTTGAAGTCGCTCAGCGCGCACCAGATGTTCCGCCGCACCGTCCGTTCGGGGATCTCGGGTCCCGAGGCGTTGCGTTTCCTTCTCCGCGATCCGCAGTTCCCGAAGTCGGTGGAGCACTCGCTCACCCGCATCTCGCGGGCGCTGCTCGAACTCCCTCGCTACGACGCCGCCATGCAGCGCTGCGCCGAGGTGCAGCGCCTGCTGGTCGACGCCGAGGTCGGCGAGCTCGCGGGCGAGGGTCTGCACGAGTACGTTGACCAACTGCAGATCGGCATCGCCGATCTGCACAGCGCGCTGACGGAGACCTACTTCGTCCGGGCCGCCGAGTTGGTGCAGCGGCAATCGAGTGGTGCACTCGTGGCCTCGGCCTGAGGTGCGCGCTTCTGGAGTGAACGAAATGACAGACGAGTCGTGAGCATTCACGTCGGTATCGAGCATCGGACGACCTATCGATTCGATCGGCCGGTGTCGCTTTCTCCCCATGTGGTGCGGCTTCGGCCGGCCCCGCACTGCCGAACGCCGATCCTCGCGTATTCGCTGACGGTCAAGCCGTCGGATCACTTCGTCAACTGGCAGCAGGATCCCTTCGGCAACTACCTCGCGCGGTTCGTGTTCCCCGAGCGCGCCACGGAGCTCGAGATCGTCGTCGACCTGATCGCCGACATGACGGTGATCAATCCCTTCGACTTCTTCATCGACGAGGCCGCGAACCGGTTCCCGTTCGACTACCAACCATCGTTACGGGCCGACCTGACGCCGTATCTCGGTGTACTGGCCGACGATGACGGCCGGCTCGTCGAGTGGATGTCGTCTCTGCCCGACTACGGCGCCGCTGGGATGAACACGATCGACGTGCTCGTGGACCTGAACCAGCAAGTGCAGCGAGCGGTCGCCTATTCGATCCGGATGGAACCTGGCGTCCAGACCCCGGCGGAGACCCTGGCACGGGGCATCGGCTCGTGTCGGGATAGCGCATGGCTGCTCGTCCAGATGTTCCGTCGGCTGGGCATGGCGGCGCGTTTCGCGTCGGGCTACCTGGTGCAGCTCACCGCCGATACCCCGGCCCTGGACGGACCGAGTGGCACGACCGAAGACTTCACCGATCTTCATGCGTGGACGGAGGTGTACCTGCCCGGGGCGGGCTGGGTCGGCCTCGATCCGACATCCGGATTGTTCGCCGGTGAGGGGCACATCCCCTTGGCGTGTACGCCCAATCCGTCGAGCGCCGCGCCGATCTCCGGAATGGTCGAGCCGTGCAAGACCGAGTTTTCGTTCTCGAACCGGGTGACCCGGGTGTCCGAGGACCCTCAGGTCACGCGGCCGTATACGGAAGCACAGTGGCACGCCGTCAACGCTCTCGGCCACCACGTCGACCGACTCCTCATCGAGGGTGACGTTCGCCTGACCATGGGCGGGGAACCGACGTTCGTCTCGGTCGATGACATGGAGTCGCCGCAGTGGACAGTGGCAGCGGACGGCCCCCAAAAGCGCGGGCGGGCGGGAGTGCTGGCGCGGCGGCTTGCCGCCGCATTCGCCCCGGGCGGTGTGATCCACCACGGCCAGGGCAAGTGGTACCCGGGTGAACCGCTCCCGCGCTGGCAGATCGCGATCGCGTGGAGGACGGACGGGCAGCCGCTGTGGTCGGATGAAAACCTGCTCGCCGATCCGGCGGCGGAGGGATCTCACGACATTGGCGACGCTGTTGCGCTGGCCCGGGAGATCGCCGCGGGCCTCGGCATCGCCGAATCGCTGTGCGTCCCGGCGTTCGAGGATCCTCTCCACCGCCTGCTCGTCGAGGCGCGTCTGCCGCTCGGTTCGCCCGTCGCCAAGGTGCTGGGTCCCGCCGAACTGGCCTCGAAACCGGCCGACGTCCGATCGGCGATCGTCGCATCGCTCGATGCCGAGCGTGGCGAGCCGACCGCCGTCGTACTTCCGCTGCACCGAACCGCCGCGGCTCGATGGGCCACCACGAGGTGGACGTTGCGGCGGGGCTTCCTCTTTCTGCTTCCGGGCGACTCGCCGGCGGGGTTGCGGTTGCCGCTCGACGCGCTCACCTGGACACCGGCCGACGCCGATCCCGACGTCTCACCGTTCGCCGAGCGCAGTGTCCTTCCCTCCTCGGAGGCGGCCGCGACCGCCGGAACGGCCGAGATCGTCCCGGTTGAAGGAGCACCGACCACGGCATTGAGCGTGGAGGCGCGGGACGGGCACGTCTTCGTGTTCCTGCCGCCGCTGGCGAAGCTCGAGGACAGCGTCGCCCTGTTGGCGGTGATCGAAGCGGCGGCGAGCCGTTTGGAGCTTCCTGTGGTCCTGGAGGGCTACGGCATCGCCCGCGATTCCCGCGTCCAGCACCTGATCGTCACTCCCGACCCCGGCGTGCTGGAAGTGAACGTGCAGCCGGCATCGTCGTGGGACGAACTCGTCCACATCACCGACACCGTGCACCGCGAGGCACGACTGGCCCGCCTCGGCACCGAGACTTTCCAGCTCGACGGAACCCACTCCGGCACGGGGGGCGGCAACCACATCACGCTGGGGGCGGCGAACGCTGTCGACAGCCCGCTCCTTCGCCGCTGCGATCTCCTCCCGAGCCTCCTGACCTTCTGGCAGCGCCATCCCTCGCTCTCGTATCTCTTCAGCGGACGGTTCATCGGTCCCACCAGTCAGTCGCCTCGCGTCGACGAGGGGAGGGTCGAGAACCTCTACGAGCTCGAGATCGCCTTCGCCGAGCTGGAACGTCTTCGGGTCGAGGCCGAACGCCGCACGGAACCGGGGACCGTTGCCGAACCACAAGCCGACGTGGACCCCGAAGCCGCGGCCGGTGTGCGGCCGTGGCAGATCGATCGTCTGCTCCGTCATCTGCTCACCGACGTCACCGGCAACACGCATCGCGCGGAATTCTGCATCGACAAGCTCTTCAGCCCTGATACCGAACGCGGTCGGCTCGGTCTTCTGGAGCTCCGCGGGTTCGAGATGCCGCCTCACCCCCAGATGGCGCTCGTGCAGGCGCTCCTCGTCCGGAGTCTCGTCGCCCGCTGCTGGAACGACCCCTGCCAGGGTGCGCTCGTCCGCTGGGGCACTGAGCTGCACGACCGGTTCCTGCTCCCGCACTTCGTCGCCGCCGACATCGCCGATGTGGTCGACGACCTCCGGGCCCACGGGATCGAGTTCGATGCCCGCTGGCTCGACCCGTTCCTCGAGTTCCGGTTCCCCCGGATCGGTTCCGTTCTTCTCGGCGATCTCGAGGTGGAACTGCGGTCGGCGATCGAGCCGTGGCATGTGCTGGGGGAGGAAGTCTCAGGGACCGGAACGGCGCGCTACGTCGATTCGTCGGTCGAGCGACTGCAGATCCGGGTAACGGGTCTGGTCGAGGGCCGTCACCTCGTCACCTGCAACGGCGTTCCCGTCCGACTGCACGCCACGTCGGCCGGCGAGGGTGTCGCCGGGATTCGGTACAAGGCGTGGCAGCCGCCCTCGGCCCTTCATCCGACGATGGGCGTCGACGTTCCGCTGGTGTTCGACGTGATCGACCGTTGGAGCCGGCGGTCGATCGGCGGCTGCACGTACCGCGTGGCCCACCCGGGCGGGCGGAACTACGAGACCTTCCCGGTGAACGCCAACGAGGCCGAAGCGCGACGGCGAATCCGCTTCGACCCGCATGGCCACACGCCGGGAACGCTCGATGACCAGGCTCTCGATGTGCTGGTCGCCGGTATTCACGGTGGGGTGCAGGGCCACGAGTACCGTCTCACGCTGGATCTTCGACGCTCCCTGTTCTGACCGATCCGTTCCGCCGTGCTGACCAATTACCACCCCGACACCCGCTCGTACGACGAGCTCCTCGAAGCTGACGGATCGATGCGACCGGCCTGGTCACATGTCGGTGCCGCTCTGTCGGAGCTCGGTCACGACGAACTCCTCCGCCGCCAGAGCGACGTCAACCGACTTCTCGATGCCGACGGCGTCTCCTACAACGCCTTCGGGTCGACGGATCCCAGGGGTCGACGGTGGGCACTTGATCCGGTGCCAGTGGTGCTGTCCAGCCCGGAGTGGGCGGTCATCGAAGCCGGCGTCATCGATCGGGCCGAGTTGCTCGACCTGATCCTCGCCGATGTCTACGGACCGCGTGATCTCGTGCGGCGCGGCCTGCTCCCCGTCGAGTTCCTTTTCAGCCATCCGGGATTCCTTCGGGCCTGCGATCAGATCGGCGCAGGTGCTCGGCCGACCTCGCGGCTCGTCACGTACGCCGCGGACATCGCGCGGGATGCTTCCGGTCACTACGTCGCCATGAGCGACCGGGCGCAGGCTCCGTCCGGTGCCGGCTACGCCTTGGAGAACCGTGTCGTCATCTCCCGCGTGTTCCCGAGCCTGTACCGCGATGCACAGGTGCATCGGCTCGCGCCGTTCTTCCGTGCGCTGCGGTCAGCGCTTCGCGACGCCGCTCCCGAGTCGTCGCCGGATCGCCACGATCCGCGCGTCGTCGTGCTCACGCCTGGCCCGTGGAGCGAGACGGCCTTCGAGCACGCGTACCTTGCGTCCTATCTCGGCTATTCGCTGGTGGAGGGTGGCGACCTCATCGCCCGGGACGGTCGCGTCTGGATGCGCTCGCTCGGGCGTCTCGAGCCGGTCGATGTGATCCTTCGACGCGTCGACGATTGGTTCTGCGATCCGCTCGAGCTCCGGCCTGACTCGCAGCTCGGTGTTCCCGGACTGCTCGACGCGGCCCGTCGCCAGACCGTCACCATCGTGAATCCCCTGGGCAGCGGAATCGTCGAGAGCCCGGCGCTCCTCGCGTTCCTTCCGGCGATCGCCGCGCATCTGACCGGACGGGAACCGCGGCTGGCGTCGGTCGAAACCTGGTGGTGCGGCGACGACACGAGTCGGCAGCACGTGCTCGCCAACCTGACATCGCTCGTGGTGAAGCCGATCGCCCGAGGAGTGGGCCACGGCACGATCCTTGGCTGGGAGAAATCTGCGGCAGGGCTCGATGAACTACGCGCACGTATCAATGCTTCGCCGTACATGTGGTGTGCGCAGGAGCCGGTGTCGATGTCGACGACCCCGACCCTCACGTCGCAGGGCTTCGATGCCCGCCAGTCCGTTCTGCGCACGTTCGCGGTTGCCCGGGCCGATTCCTATGTGGTCATGCCCGGAGGACTGTTGCGGGTGGCGCCGGACAACTCAGGTGCGTTGATCTCGAACCAGTCGGGTGCGTTGACGAAAGACGCCTGGGTGCTCGCGTCGGAGCCGGAGAAGCCCACGAGCTACTGGCTGCAATCGGGTCCGGCGGTCGAGGCGATGGACCCGGTCGGGTCCATGCCGTCGCGCGCCGCGGAGAACCTGTTCTGGCTGGGTCGCTACGCCGAGCGCGCCGAGGATGCCGTCCGTCTTCTCCGGGTCATCTATGACCGGCGCACGGAGTTCGCCAGCGGGACGAACCCCGGCGGTGCCAGCTGCCTCGACATCCTGTTGCGCTCGCTCACGGAAGTCACCACCGCGTATCCCGGGTTCGTCGACGATCTGGTTCGTACCGCGCCCGGCAACGAGTTGTTCGCGATGATCGTCGACGGCAACCGTCCAGGAACGCTGAGCCATGCGATTGTCCGCCTTCTCGACGCCGCCTACGCCGTGCGTGACCAACTCTCCAACGACACATGGCTGGTGATCGGCAACCTCGACCGGGAGATCCTTGCGCTGCGGGACGAGGCGACGCTGCCCTCCGGCGAACGCCCGGTCACCCTGCAGCGGGCCCTCGGTTCAGCGATGCAGAGCCTGCTTGCGCTCGGCGGCTTGGCAAGTGAATCGATGGTCCGCGATCCCGGTTGGCATTTCATGGATGCCGGACGTCGCATCGAGCGCGCACTCCAGTTGGTCGCTCTTCTGCGGTCCACGCTGCGGACGGCGAACGGGACCGCCACCGACAGCCTGCTGCTCGAGTCCATCCTCACCACGGCGGAGAGCATCATCACCTACCGCCGCCGCTACCGATCGCAAGCGCAGGTCGAGACGGTGCTCGATCTGCTTCTGCTCGACGGTGGCAATCCGAGGTCGGTCGTGTTCCAACTCGATCGCCTCGCCGCGGATGTTGCGCTTCTTCCCGTTCCGGAGGGCGATGGTGTCGGACGCGTCGCTGTCGATCGGCTGTCGCCGGCGGCAAAGCTGGTGCTCGAGACGACCACGACGCTGCACCTGGCCGACACCGCCGCTCTTGCGATGACCGACGAACAGGGTCGCCGGAGCGGTCTCGACGAGTTTCTCGGCCGCGTCGACGCCTTGCTGCGCCGCTGCGCGAGTGCGATCGAGACCTCGCACTTCACCCATCAGATGCCCCAGCGCAGCCTGTCGATGGATACCCGCTCGACGGTGAGTTCGCCGTGACCTACGAAGTCACGCACCGGACATCGTACGAGTACGAATCAGTTGTGTCCGCTTCGTACGGAATGGTCTATCTGCTTCCGCGCGACACCTCCGCCCAACGGGTGCTCGATGTCCGCGTGGACATCACGCCAGAGCCCGACTCGTACCGCGAGCGGACAGACTTCTTCGGCAATCGCGTTGCGAACTTCTCGGTGCTCGACGCCCATACCGAGCTGACCGTGACCACTACGAGCGTGGTTGACGTCGCCGTGCGTCTGCTCCCCGCGTTCGGGACCGGTCCCTCGTGGGAGTCGGCCGCCGCACTGGTGTGGGAGTCCGAGGATCCTGAGGTCATCGACACACGCCAGTTCCTCCTCGAATCACCGGTGGTCCCCATGTCACCGGCCGTTCGTGCGTTTGCCGCGGAATCGTTCGTCGCCGGTCGCCATCTCATCGACGTGCTCGGAGACCTCATGGCTCGGATCTTCCGAGGCTTCGAGTACAAGTCGGGGGTGACTGACCTGGACACCACCCCCGAGGATCTCCTCGGGCTGCGCAGGGGCGTGTGCCAGGACTTCGCCCATTTCCAGATCGCGTGCCTCCGTTCGTTCGGGATACCCGCCCGCTACGTGAGCGGCTACCTGGAGACGCTCCCTCCTCCGGGTAAAGAGCGCCTGATCGGCGCCGACGTGTCGCATGCCTGGTTGTCGGCGTACCTGCCGACACTGGGGTGGGTGGATGTGGATCCGACCAACAACGTGTTCGTGGGGGAGCGCCACATCTGCACGGCGTGGGGTCGCGACTATGCCGACGTCTCCCCGCTGCGCGGAGTGATCTTCACCGAGGCGAAGACCAACACCATGACCGTCAGCGTCGACGTGTTGAACCTGCCCTAGCCGGGTCGAAATCGCGGAGCGCTGGTGGTGTGCCGGTGACGGTCGCGCTCGCGTTCTCCGTTCTGGCGCCCGACCCGGACCGAACCAGCACCCGGACCTATCGTCGGGACGACCGGTGCCCCCTACCGCCGGTTCTTCCACACCCCGCGAGCTCTCTGGGCGGCTGCCCCGCACTTCGCCGGGTCGGGGTCGCGCGCTGACGCTCAGATCAAGACGTCAGGTCGTTGATTGCCTGGATCTCGACGAACGGCCGGCCCAACGCTCGGGACAACGCTTTCAAATCGCCCTGATCGCTGGTCAAGACGACCTCGCCGCGTTCTCTTGCAACGATCACAACGCTCGCATCGACGATGTCCGACGAAACAGCCCGAGCGAGCAGACGCCCAGTTTCGCGCGCCTGCGCCTCGGCAAACGGACGTACCACGCACCCGGCCAGCAATCGTGACAGATCTGCCTGAGGGCCTCCTCGCCATGCCTGCGCGAGGACCGTCGACGGCACCGACGGGCTGTCTCCCCGTTCGAGAAGTCGCCGATGCACGGCCCACACGAGTCGATCGCTTCGCTCGGCCGCGATCAGCACTCCGGTGTCGTACGTGTACCCGCTCATGATGCGCGCTTGCGCTGCTTCTTGGCCAAGAACCGGTCGGCTGCAGCGAGCTCGCCACCCGTCAGTGCACCATGCTCAGCCTCCCAAGCCCGGACGGCACGGAGGCCCTCTTCAATCCGAAGCGCCCGCTCGGCCGCTTGGTTCAGCCACGACGAGAGACTCACGCCGTGACGTGCAGCGGCCTCTGCTGCCGCCTGTGCCGTGCCTTCGTCCAATGCAATAGAGATCTTGCGAACTGACATGGACGAACGGTAGCACCGTGTTCCTACTCGTCGAAACGGCGATCGCGCATCCCCCAAGACGGCCGTCGCTGGGTGCCCCGGATCGCCGGCTCGAGGTGACACCGAACGAACGCTGCTACTCCGCACATATCGGGCATGGTGTTGTGGGTCGATGACGAGCCGGCGCCTGTTATCGGGCGCCTTCACGATGCGCAGCGGTATTCTTTCGACACCATGATGCTTTCCGAACGGTCTCTCGGCTGGCTGCGCTACCTCGATCGCAAAGCGCACACGTCCGACAATTGGAGCCGCAACGGACAGCCCCATCCGCATTGGGACAACCGGTCCGACCCGCCGATGGCCAGCTGGCACCGCTTCGATCTCGTCGACTCGTCGTACGCGATGGGGCTCATGGCACATCGCACGCCGGCGTGGACCGAACGCTACGTCACCATCCTCGATCAGTTGATCGAGCGCCATACGTCGTGGTGGTCGGCGGCTGACTGGCTGACGCAGTTCGGTCATGACCCCGATCGCGCCAACTATCCCGAGGCGTACCGCTTCATCATCCCGAACGAGCTGTGGGGCGACTACGACGTTCCCGGTTGGACCGCCAACGGCATCGAGCCCTGGGGTGTCCAGATGGATCCGGTCGCCGCCAATGGGATGTTGTTTTACAAAGGTTTTCTGCTGGTGCTCCTCGGGATACGTTCGATGATCACACCGGATGAACGATGGAACCGTCCGTTCGAGATGATCCGCGACGGCGAGAATTCCTTCACCTGGACGCACTCGCAGATCGCCGATCATCTTCGACGGCAGTGGCTCGCCGCACCCATTGGCTGTCATTGAGAAAACACCAAGATCTGGCCGTTTTGACTGGCTGGAGCGGGCCTCGGTCTGAGGCTCCACGACAACCGATACGGAACCGACTTCAACCAGCAGGCGTTCGTGCCGTGGTGGAGTTACGCGCGGGAGCACTATCTCGATCTGGCCGGTGATCATGCGCCGGGCATCACGTCGCTCTACTACGACCCACAGCTCGACGTTCACCTTCGCCTGCCGATGGGTTCAGCACTCACCACCGCGTTTTATGCAGCTCCCCAGGTGCCCGTCGACGCCCGTCGGCTCTTCGACGCGGGTTGCGCCGCGGTTGGACTCGACGGCGATCCGAAATTGCCCCTCCGGGCCAGTCGCGCCTACGGGTCGTCGTTGCTGCTCGCCCGGGAATGGGGTCTCGACGATCTGGCCGCACGGTTGTCGGCAGCGATCGAAGCGTCCTATGAGCCGACATGGGACGGTGCGCGCGGTGAGTTCACGTGGGGGATGGGGCTCAACGAACCACATCCGCGTGGTCAGTTCAACGCGTTCCTGGCTGCCGCCGAAGCCGGCGGACCCGGGATGTGGGAACGGCTTTCGGCTGCACCTGTCACCAGGTGTCCACAGATCGTCGGCGTCGATTTTCCGAGTGTCGCACTTACGCGGGCTGAATGGATCGGTGGTGCGCTCCACTTGCGGTTGGCCCCGCTGGTCGAGAACCCGCGAGTGCGCACGCACTTCCAACTTGTCGGTGCCGAGCCCAGGCAGTGGGATCTGACGGCGCCCGACGGCACCACGTTGGAGCTGACGTCATCGGCCCTGAACATACGTGTGCCTATGGTTCATGGAGACCTCGAACTCACACCGGGAGGTTACTGATCCGGTAGCAAGAGGCGCTTTACGTTGTGAGGAGTTCGGGTCGTGGGTTGATGATCAGCGATTGCCTCACCAGGCAGTCAGGGCATCGCGGAGCAGGTCGAGATGACCGACGTGCCGGGCGGTCTCATCGATCATGTGGACGAGAATCCAGCGAAGGTTCACCGGTCCCCGTCCGAACGACGGAACCGCCGCAGCCTGGTCGAGGGAGGCGCACTGAGCGATTGCAGCCCGACTGCGCTCGCCGGCTGACAGATACAGCCCGACGATTCCATCGACGGTGTCCCCACGCACGAGTCGCATCGTGTCATCGGGGTCATCGGCGCCCGGGCGATCCCATGGGGCAGGCATCCGCCATCCGAGCAGCCGGCCCTGGAACCAGCGGTCTTCTGCCCATGCAAGGTGCCGGACGACCCCTGCGATCGTCAGGTCGGTGGCTGCAGCAATCGAGTGGAGGCTTGAGCCCAGGGGACGTCGACCAAGGCGCCGGCAGCGATCGTGCGGTACTGATCGAGTCGCTGCACCAACGCGGAGCGCTCGTTCTCGGGGTCAAGGTCTGGGTATACGGGCCGAGCAACTACCACCTATAGAGCCTGGCACTGCAACGGGCCAAACCTCGGCCGGCTGCGGCGACCCCGGTCAACGCAGCACATTCGCACCGGCCGTGATTTCTGGTAGGCCAGTGCGTATGAGTGGTCTCGGGTTCGCATCGCTGGTTTCGCCGATTGACGGGTCGGTCTACGCCGAGCGGCCCCATGCCACGCCCGATGAGATCGCGGGCGCAGTTGCTGGTGCACGAGCGGCGCAACGGGAATGGGCTGCCCGGTCGGTCGGTGAGCGCGCCGAGTTCTGCCGTCGAGCGGTCGACGCCATGAACGCGATGAGCGACCGCGTCATCACCGAGCTGGCCTGGCAGATGGGTCGACCCGTGCGCTACGGCGCCGGCGAGCTACGCGGTTTCACCGAGCGGGCCAGCCACATGATCGCCATCGCCCCGGAGTCGTTGGCCGACGTGCAGGTTGCGGAGAAGGAAGGGTTCGACCGGTTCATCGCGAGGGTCCCGCTCGGCATCGTGCTCGTCGTCGCTCCTTGGAACTACCCGTACCTCACGGCGGTGAACTCGATCATTCCCGCACTGCTCGCAGGCAACGCGGTGATCTTGAAACACGCCACGCAGACGATGCTCGTCGGCGAGCGGTTCCAGGACGCGTTCGACGCGGCGGGACTCCCTGCCGGCCTGTTCACCAACCTCGTCCTCACTCACGACGCGTCGTCGGCGTTGCTCAGCTCCCGGTCCGTGAACCAGGTGAACTTCACCGGGTCGGTAGCCGGTGGGCGACAGATCGAGCGGGCGGCGGCAGGGACATTCATCGGCATCGGGCTCGAACTCGGCGGGAAGGACCCGGCTTACGTGCGAGCCGACGCCAATCTCGCCCACGCCATCGAGAACATCGTCGACGGCGCGTTCTTCAACTCCGGCCAGTCGTGCTGCGGCATCGAGCGCGTCTACGTCGACCGGCGTGTCTACGACGAGTTTGTCGACGGCGCCGCGGCACTCACGCAGACGTACGTGCTCGGCTCGCCCCTCGATCCGTCCACAACGATCGGGCCGATGGTCCGAGGTTCGGCTGCGGATCTCGTACGCGCGCAGATCAGTTCGGCGGTGTCGGCCGGGGCGCGCCAACTTGTGGACCTCAACGGCTTCGATTCCGACGTCGCCGGGTCGCCCTACCTCGCACCGCAACTCCTCGTCGACGTCGACCACTCGATGGACGTGATGACTGAGGAGAGCTTTGGCCCCGTTGTCGGGATCATGGCCGTCGACTCCGATGACGAAGCGATCGGCCTGATGAACGACAGTGCCTACGGACTCTCGGCATCGATCTGGACGGCTGATCTCGATGCCGCCCGCTCGATCGGCCGGAGGATCGACACCGGCACGGTGTTCATGAACCGCGCCGACTACCTCGACCCGGCGCTCGCCTGGACCGGCGTGAAGGACACCGGCCGCGGCGTCACGCTGTCACGGCTCGGCTTCGACGCACTGACGCGGCCGAAGTCCTTCCACCTCCGCCACACGCTCGGCTGATCGGCGGGTTCAGACCTG